>CAXQUZ010000036.1:0-52033 GCA_964226865.1 Myxococcota bacterium
GCTCGACCTCGGGTTGGCCGTCGAGCCCCCGGCCGCCCGCCGGGAGGGCTTTCACGGCTCGCTGGGCTGGGCCGCCCCCGAGCAGCTCGGCGGCGCGGCCCCGGCGGCGCCCAGCGATGTGCACGGCCTCGGCCTGCTCGCCTGGCTCGTCCTCGGCTGCGGCGCGCCCTTCCCCGAGGCCCGGGGGGCCGCGGCGGTCTGGGCCCCCCGCCACGCCGTGCCCCCCCATCCCCGGCGCGCCTGCCCCGCCCTGCGCCCCGATCAGGCCGCGCTGCTGCGCCAGATGATCGCCCCGCTGCCCGCCGCCCGGCCGCCCCTCTCGGCGGTGATCCAGACCCTCCAGGGCCCCGCCAGCAGCGCGCCCCCGCCGGGCCGGATCCGCCTCCGGGACGCCCTGCGCGAGCGGCTCGCGGCGGCCCTCGCCGGCCAGCCCCAGGCCGTGCTGGTCGAAGAGGTGGACGACGCGGCGCCGCTGATCGCCATCGGCGCCGAGCTCGGGGCCTGGGCGGCGGGCACGGGCTGCGACGCCCCGGTGGTGGTGGCCCCGGCGACCGGTTCCCTGGTCGCGCCCCCGGCCGGCCTCTGGATCGGCCTCGCGCCGGCGGAGTGGCGCGGGCCGGTGGGGCCAGGGGTCCACCGGCTGCGGTGGGGGCCCGTGGGCCTCGCGCGCCGGGTCGCCCGGCTGGTGGCGGCCGAGGGCGCCTCGGTGCGGGACGATCTCGAGGCCCTCGCCCACCGGCTCGGGGTGGGCGCCCTGGATCTCGCCGACGCCCTGGATCTGGTCGATGCCCCGGGTCTGGTCGATGCCCCGGAGCTGACCCCGGCGGCCGGCGTGGGGGCGGCCGGGCCGCCCGTGCCCGCCCGCGACGGGGGCTAGCCCTGGGCGTCGAGGTAGGCCTCGAGCGAGCTGTTCACCTTCTCGAGGTTGGGGGTGATGAGCTGGACGATGAAGGCCTCGACCTTCGGCCCCAGCCGCCGTGCCATGAAGCCCGGCACCCCGGGGAGCTTGTCGACGTGGATGTCGAGCTCGCCCGAGAGCTCCACCCGGGTGCCCGTGCCCTCGGCGAAGAAGGCGTTGCGGCCGGCGCAGCGCACCTGGCTGCGGAAGGCGGGGATGACGAGGGTCCAGTCGACGTGGGTCTCGGCGTCGACCCAGCTCGCGTGATCCTCCCAGCGCAGCATGTCGGGGGTGACGAAGCGCTCGGCCACCGACGGGATCTTCGTGCTCGCGTGCCACTCGTTGAGCAGGCGGGGGCCCGTGGGCCGGTCCTCGCGGCTGCGCACCACGATCTCGCGGATGTCGGGCATGAAGGCGGCGATCTGGGGCAGCTCGTCGCGGTAGGCGGTGTAGACCCGGGCGAGCGGGTGGCGGATGTGGGAGACCGAGTGGATGCGCATGCCTGCTCCTGGACGGGGTCGTCGGGATAGCCTGCACCCTGCCCGTCCACCACGCCCCGCTGCCCCCTCCGCCCACCGCTCGGGAGGCCCCGTGCGCGCCCAGTGCATGTCGCCCGACCAGCTGCCGCAGGTCCGCGACTTTCTGCTGCGAGACCCGGTGGCGAACATGTTCCTGCTCGACCAGCTCGAGCAGTGGCGCAGTGGTGCCGCCCCCGGGCTGCGCTGGGAGCTCGCGGTGGGGGCCGATGATGCCCTGCTGGCGGTCGTCTACGCGAACCAGCCCGACCGCGCGCGCCCGGCCCTGAGCCTCTCGGCCGCCGGCGACGAGGACGCCTGCTACACGGTGGGCCGGGCGCTGCGGCCCCTCGGGGGCTGGATGATGGTGGGGCCCCGGGCCGCCGTGGACGGGCTCTGGGAGGGCCTGGGCTGCCCGGGCTTCCGGATCTTCTACGACCAGCGCCTCTACTGCTGCGTGGCGCCCCCGCCGGGGCCGGCGCTGGTGCCCGAGCCGGCCCGGGCCGACGAGGCGCCCGCCGTGGCGGCCCTCCAGCGGGCCATGCTCCACGAAGACCTCGGCCTCTCCCCCGACCGCATCGACGTGCCCGCCCAGGAGCGGCGCATCGCAGAGCGGGTCGACCAGGGGCGCCTCTTCGTGCTGCGCGACACCGACGCCCGCATCGTCTTCGTCATCGACGCGGGCAACCTCGGCCCCATGGGCACCCAGGTCGGCGGCACCTACACCCTGCCCGCCCTCCGGGGCCAGGGCATCGCGACCCGGGCCATGCGCGGCCTCTGCCGGTCGCTGCTGGCCCGGGTGCCGCGGGTGAGCCTGCACGTGAACCAGGCCAACACCGGAGCGGTGCGGGTCTACGAGCGCTCCGGCTTCGCGGCGGTGGCCCCCTTCCGGCTCATGGCGGTCTGAAGGCGCGGGCGCGGCCGGCCCGGACTATTCTCCCCGCGCTCCGGGGTCGCCGTGGCCCCCCTCTCGCTCCCGGTCCCGCCATGCTCTCTCCTGTCTCTGTGCTGCTCTCGCTGCTCGCGGTGCCGGTCGCCCCGGCGGCCCCCGTGCTGGCGGAGCGGGTGCCGCTGCCGCCCATGGCCCTTCGGCTGCCGGCGCTCGCCCCCCACCCGGCCTCGGCCCACCAGCTCACGGTCAAGTTCGGCGACGCCCACCGGGCGCGGCTGCGGGACGGGGCCCTCGTCTTCGAGGGGCCGGGCTGCCCGGCGGCCCAGGCGCTGGTCGACGGGGCCGGGAGCTCGCTGCGCCCGCTCATCGGGCTGCCCGTCCAGCGCCTCGCGGCCCTCGAGGCCCGGGCGGCCGCCCGCTCGGGCACGGCCGCGGCCGACCTCGCCGGCATCATGGTCGTCGACGACGCCCCCGACGGCCCGGCGCTGCTCGCGCTGGCCCGGTCGCTCCAGGCCCTGTCCTGTGTCGAGTACGCCCACATCGCGGCCACCCACCCGCCGCCGCCGGGCGACATCTCCCCGACCACCCCCGACTACACCGGCGAGCAGGGCTACCTCGGCCCCGACCCGGGCATCGACGCCCTCGGGGCCCACGCCCTGGGCACCACCGGCGCCCACGTGCGCCTCGCGGACTGCGAGTACGGCTGGGAGGTCGCCCACGAGGACCTCGTCGACATCCCCGTCCAGCTCGAGCCCGACCACAGCATCCACCCCACGGCGGTCTCCTACGGCTGGGATGACCACGGCACGGCCGTTCTCGGCGAGACCTCGGCCCCCCACAACGGCTACGGGGTCTCGGGCGCGGCCCCCGACGCCGCGGTCGCCGGCTACACCGAGTGGTCGACCGAGGGCGGCTACCGGCGCGCCGAGGCCATCGCCGCCGCCGTGTCGGACGCGGCGGCCGGGGACGTGGTGCTGCTCGAGATGCAGGCCGGCGGCTGTGACGGCGCCTACGTCCCCGCCGAGACCGACCCCTCCGTCTTCACCATCACTGAGACCGCCGTGGCCGCCGGGGTTGTGGTGGTCGCGGCCGCGGGCAACGGCGGGGCCGACCTCGACGCGGGCTGCTACGCCAGCGGCTACAGCTCCTGGGGCGACAGCGGCGCCATCCTCGTGGGCGCCGGCTCGGCCAGCACGGCCCACAACGCCCTGAGCTTCTCGACCTTCGGGGCCAACGTCGACCTCCAGGGCTGGGGCACCTCGGTCTTCACCACGGGCTACGGCAACATCCTCGGCCTGCGCGATCCGACCGGCCAGACCTACACCGACAGCTTCGGCGGCACGAGCTCGGCCAGCCCCATCGTCGCCGCGACCGCCGTGCTGGTCCAGGACCACGTCCAGGCCCTGGGCCACGCGCCCCTCTCGCCGGCCCTGCTCCGCGACCTGCTGGTGGCCACCGGACGCCCCCAGGGCAGCGGCGGCCACATCGGGCCCCTCCCGGACGTGGTCGCGGCGATCGAGGGCCTCGACGGCGACGGCGACGGCCACATCGCCGAGGACTGGGGCGGGGACGACTGTGACGATGCGGCGGCACAGGCCCACCCGGGCGCCGAGGAGGTCTGGTACGACGGCGTCGACGGCGACTGCCTCGGCGGCGACGACTTCGACGCGGACGGCGACGGGGTGCCCGCCATGGGCGCCGATGCGGTCGACTGCAACGACGCGGATCCGGCCGTGGGACCCCACGTGGACGAGGTGCCCGACAACGGCGTAGATGACGACTGTGACGGTGTTGTCGACGATGGTGAGCCCGGGCCCGGCGACAGCGGGCTGCCCGGGGACGACGGGGCCGACCCGGACGGCGGGCGCGACTCGGGCCTCGCCGGGTCGGGCGGTGGCGGCGGCAAGGACGGCTGCAGTGCCGCCCCGGGGCTGCCCTCGTGGCTGGGCCTCGGCGGTCTCCTCCTCATCGCCACCCGGCGGAGGCGACGGACAGGATAGGCGGGCCGCCCCCGGTCCACCGGAGCCCCCGTGACCGAACACGCCTCCTCCTCCGACGCCCACCGCGCCGCCGGCCCGCCGCCCCCCACGGCCGTCCGCAGCAGCGGCGACCCCGACCTCTGCCCCGCCCTCGAGCGGGCCGTGGCCTGCGCCGGCCGGGTCGACCGCGCGACCCATGGCTTCCACGCCTACCCGGCGGGCATGCACGCCGACTGTGCCCGCGAGATCATCGGCCTCGCCCCCCCGGGCACGGTCCACGACCCCTTCTGTGGCGGCGGCACCGTGCTGGTCGAGGCCCTGCTCGCCGGCCGCGACGCCTCGGGCACCGACCTCTCCCCGGTGGCCCTGCTCGTGAGCCGGGCCCGCACGGCCGATCCGGCCCTGGCGACCCCCCTCCGCGCGGCCGCCCGCAAGCTCGCCGCGGCCGCCCGCCTGCGCACCGACACCTTCATCCCCGAGGTCTGCGCCGACTGGTACGAGCACCACGTCGCCGCCGAGCTGGGGCGCCTGCGCGACGGCATCGCCGAGATCCAGGGGCCCGAGCGGGTCCTCCTGAATGCCGTGCTGTCGAGCATTGTCGTCAAGGTCAGCTGGCGCAAGAGCGACACCTCCAACCGGCGCCGGCCCCACCACCGCCCCCCGGGCACGACCGCCGTGCTCTTCCACAAGAAGGCCCGCGAGCTGGGCCGCATGCTCGCCGAGCTGCCCGACGGCGACGACCGTGCCGTGGCCCGCCTCAAGCTGGCCGACGCCCGGGTCCAGAGCCCGCCCCCCGGCACCTCCCTCGTGCTCACCAGCCCTCCCTACCCGGGGGTCTACGACTACGTGCCCATGCAGCAGCTCCGCCACCTCTGGCTCGAGCTCGACGCCAGCCGCGGCCTGGGCGCCGAGGTGGGCTCCCGGCGCAGCTTCCGCTCCCAGGGCCGCCAGGCGGCGCTCCGGGTCTGGCGCGAAGACACCGAGCGCTGGATCGACGCCCAGGTCCGGGGCCTCGTCCCCGGCGGCCACATCGCCATCGTCGTCGGCGACGGCCTCGTGGGCGGCAAGGTGGTCGACACCCTCTCGCCGACCATCGAGGCCCTGCGCAAGGCCGGGGCCCGCATCCGGGGCCGGGCCAGCGCCGACCGTCCCGACCACGCCCGCGACACCATCCGCACCGAGCACATCGTCCTGGCCTCCCGCGACTGAGCGCGCGGGGCTGCCGAGGAAGCCGCCATGTACATCCTGATCGCGGGCGACAACGAGGTCGCCTACAACATCGCCGAGCTCCTGATGGAGAAGCACCAGGTGGTGCTCATCGGCCCCGACCCGGCCTGTGTGCCCCGCCTGGAGCGGCTCGACGTCGAGCTGGTGGACGGCGAGCCCACGAGCGCGGCGGTGCTGCGCACAGCCCACATCGGCGAGTGCGGGGTCTTTGTCGCCGCCACCGACAACGACGAGCAGAACCTCGTGGCCTGCATCGCGGCCCAGCGCCTCGGCGCCCGGCGGAGCATCTGTCTGCTGTCGCGGCCCGGCTTCGTGACCGTCAGCGAGCGGGACGACGCCCTGGCCGAGTCGCTCGGCATCGACGCGGTCGTGCGCCCCTCCGAGCAGCTCGCCCGCGAGATCCTGCGCATCGTGACCGTGCCCGGGGCCCTCGACATGGAGCACCTCGTCCACGGGCGGGTGCGGCTGCTGCGCCACATCGTCGAAGAGGGCGCCCCCATCACCCGCTACCCCCTGCGCCAGCTCGCCCTGCCCGAGAACGTGCTGCTGGTGATGAAGCGCCGGGGCGAAGAGACCGAGATTCCCCAGGGCCACACCGCCTTCGCCCCCGGCGACAAGGTGACGGCGATGGGCACGGCCCGGGGCATCCACGAGCTGCGCTACCGCTTCCTCCGCAGCCGCTCCCACGGCCGCGACCGCAACTGGGCCACCATCGTCGGCGGCGGTGTCGTGGGCCTGGCCGTCGCCCGGGGCCTCGAGGCGGCCGGCTGGCAGGTCAAGGTCATCGAGCTCGACGCCGCCCGGGCCCGCGAGATCGCGCCCCAGCTCAGCGGCATCGTGCTCCACGGCGACGGCACCGACCTCGATCTGCTCGAAGAGGAGCAGGTCGCCGACGCGCCGGTGCTCATCGCGGTGACCAGCAACGACGAGAAGAACCTGCTGGTGAGCCTCATCGCCAAGAAGCTCGGGGTCGAGCGCATCATCACCCGGGCCGACCGCCTCTCGAACGAGCGCCTCTTCGAGTCGGTGGGCATCGACGTGGTGCGCAGCGCCCGGGGGGCCGCCATCCGCAAGGTCGTGCGCGACGTCGTCGACGCCCAGTCGGCCGTGCGGCTCGAGCTGGAGCACGGCGACGTCCACATCGTCGAGCTGGAGCTGCCCGAGAGCTTCGTGCCCACCCGGCTGCGCGACCACCGCTGGCAGTTCTTCGCCATCGTCGGCACGGTGGTCCGCGGGCGCGAGGTCATCATCCCGGACGGCAACACCCGCATCCAGCCCGGGGACCACCTGATGATCTTCACCAGCTCCCGCGACGAGGCGGCCGTGCTGGAGCACTTCACCGAGCGCGCCGAGCCGGCGCCGGCCGGGGCCTGAGATGCGCGTCCTGCTCGTCCTGGCCATCATCGGGCGCCTCATGCGCTCCTTCTGCCTCGCCTTCCTCGCCCCGGCCCTGCTGGCGCTGTGGGACGGCGAGTGGACCGTGGCCAGCCACTTCTTCGCCACGGCGGCGGGCGGCGCGGTCGCCGGCACCCTGATGAGCCTGCGCTACGAGGCGCCCCGGCTGCTGCACCGGGCCGAGGCCATGGCCGTGGTCGCCGGCACCTGGCTGCTCGTCGCCGCCCTCGCGGGCGTGCCCTACCTCTTCGCCGGCCTCAGCGTGCCCGATGCCCTCTTCGAGAGCATGTCGGGCCTGACCACCACCGGCGCCACCGTGCTCCAGGACTTCTCGCTCTACGGGCGGGCCTTCTTCCTGTGGCGGGCCATGACCCAGTGGTTCGGGGGCCTGGGCGTCATCGCCCTGTTCGTGGTCGTCCTGCCCCGGCTCGGCATCGCGGGCCGCCAGCTCTTCTTCGCCGAGTCCAGCTCGGCGCCGGGCGAGGGGGTCTCGCCCCAGATCCGCGACTCGGCCAACAAGCTCTGGGTGCTCTATGTGGCGCTCACCGTGCTCTGCGCCGGGCTGCTCTACCTGACGGGCATGGACGTCTACGAGAGCGGTGTGCATGCCCTGACAACACTGGCTGCTGGCGGATTCTCGCCGAACGGCTCGAGCATCGCGGGCTACGACAACCCGGCCGCCGAGTGGGTGCTGGTGCCCTTCATGTTCCTGGCGGGGGCGAGCTTCCCGCTCCAGTTCCGGGTCTTCACGGGCAAGGACCCCCTCGGCTTCCTCAAGGACGAAGAGTTCCGCTTCTACACCATCGTGACCGTGCTCGGTGCCCTGGGCATGGCGGCGGTGGTGGCGGGCGGCATGCCCACGGCCGACACCCTGCGGGCGGGCTTCTTTCAGTCCACGAGCCTCATCTCGAGCACGGGCTTCGCCAGCGAGGACTACGACCAGTGGTCGGACGCCGCCAAGCAGATCGTCCTGCTGGTGATGATTGTGGGCGGCTGTGCCGGCTCGGCGGCGGGGGGGCCCAAGGCCGTCCGCCACCTGCTCGTCGGCCGCCACATCCTCCGCGAGCTCAAGCAGGTGCTCCATCCCCGGGCCGTGCTGCCGCTCCGCTACAACGGCAAGGGCGTGCCCGACCAGGTCATGCGGGCCGTCTTCACCCTCGCGGTCATCTACATCGGCGGCTACTTCGTCGTCGGGGTGCTCCTGGTCTGGATGGGCAGCGAGCCCGTGACCGCCTTCACCGCCTCGCTGGCCTGTCTGGGCAACGTCGGCCCGGGCTTCAACGCCGTCGGGCCGATGATGAACTTCGCGGGCCTGAGCGCGGCGGCGAAGATCCTGCTCTTCGTGGCCATGTGGGTGGGCCGCCTCGAGATCGTGACCGTGGTCGCGCTCTTCCATCCCCACGTCTGGCGGAGCCTGCGGCTGCGGGACTGATGGCCGCGGGCCCCGGGGGGGGCAGGGCCGACAGCTCCCGGGGGGGATCTGACATTTGGCTGATGTCGGGGGGGGCGGGCCCACTTTGGCGCGGTCCAGCGGCTATGGTTGCGGTGCGGTACCCACCAGAGGGATCTCGACCATGACCACCCGACCCGCCCGTCTCGCCTCTCGCCCTGCGCTGGCCGTCCTGGCCCTGCTCCTGCCCGCCGCCCTCGTGGGCTGCGGCGACGAGTCCGCCACGGGCAGCACCGCGGCCTCCACGGCGGCGGCCTCCGCTGCGTCTGCGAGCGACCCCGCGGCGGCCGCTCCGGTCCCCGGCACCACCGGCTCGGACTCCGGCTCCACCGCCGGCGCCCCCCCGCCATCGCACCCCTCCACGACCGAGGTCTGCGACGGCATCGACAACGACGGCGACGGCGAGGTCGACGAAGAGGACGCGGGCTGCTTCGACACCCGCGACTGCGCCCAGGAGGCCGTGGCCGACCCCACGGTCACCCACACGACCTCCTCCCACGCCATCTGGCTGCCCGGCATCCACGGCCAGCTCCAGTTCCACGACGACGCCCGCTTCGTCCAGAACTCCGACGGCACCGCCTCCATCACGGGCACCCTGGCGCCCCCGGGTGCCTTCGACCGCGGCTTCATGGTCGAGATCGACCTGACCGGCCACAGCTTCTCGACGCCCCCGGGCATGCCCGTCAAGGAGCTCATGGCCACGGCCTACGCTCCGGCCGGCCCGGTCGACCCGTCCACGTGGGTCTACTATCACGGCCTCCAGGGCACCCTCACCGGCTTCGGTGAGTGGAGCGGCGCGGTGGTCGACGTGGTCGACTCCGGCATGGGCGCCCAGGTGGGCGACGGCGCCAGCGGCCGCACGACCGATCCCGGCTTCGCGAGCTGGATCGAGTGGACCCTGACGACCCCCCCCTGGGACGGCAGCCTCAGCTGGGACAGCTCCGGCCACGGCGACATCAACCTCGTGACCGGCACCTGTGAGGACTGCGTCGACGTCGACCTCGGCGAGGCCGCCGACCACAACGTCTTCGTGTTCAAGAACTACCGCTACGGCCTCGACGTCGAGGGCCGCGTGGCCGCCGGCAACCGGGTCGAGATGACCGGCTTCTCGGTCGGCTGGGGCATCGGCTCGGGCCAGGTCCTCACCTCGGGCAACCGCGTCGACCTCAAGTCCGGCACCGTGCACGGCGTGGTGACCTACGCGAACGCCGCCGCCATCAGCACCTCGGTCAACATGACGGGCGGCCCCGCCGTCCAGGCCACCCCCATCGACTTCGCCACCGAGCAGGCCGACCTCGAGACCCTCTCGACCGACCTCGCCGCCCTGGCCCCCACGGGCCACACCGAGGTCTCGGACTACGGCCAGATCCTGCTCCAGGGCACCGACCCCTCGGTCAACATCTTCACGCTGGACGGCGACGACTTCATCGACGCCACCTACCTGAAGGTCGAGGTGCCCTCCGGCTCGACGGTCATCGTCAACGTCGATGGCACGGTCATCAACTCCTTCAACTTCTACTGGGACTTCGTGGGCGCCACCGAGGCCAACACCCTCTGGAACTTCCACGAGGCCACCTGGCTCGGCCTGGGCGGCATGAACGTCCGCGGCTCCGTGCTCGCCCCCTGGGCGATCGTCGACTTCGACAACGGCGCCTTCGACGGCAACATCATCGCCGCCTCGCTGCTCGGCACCGCCGAGGGCCACCTCGCCTCCTTCACCGGAGCGGGCCCCGCCTGCGAGTAGTGGCCCCTCCGGGCCCCGTGCCACGGCCGGCAGATCCCCACGAGGATCTGCCGGCCGTCGCCGTTTTTGGGCCCTCTCCCCCCACTGCGGGCCGCCTGCCGTATCGTGGCCATGCCCTTGCCACGGAGAGGGGTGCCATGAGCGAGTCCGTTCCCCACCGGCCCAGCGCCCAGGCCATGTCGACGTCGCTCGCGCGGCGCAGCGCCGACCGCATCGCGCGCATGGACGACCGGGCGGTCCAGGCCCAGCTGGCCGAGGTCGTCTACCTCGAGCGCCGGCGCTTCGCGGGCCTGCGCCGGCCCCTGGCCGAGGCCGACGCGGACGAGCGCGACGCCATCGAGGCCGCTGCCCGGGCCATCCGCGGCGACCGCCGGGACTGGGAGGCGGCCCTCTCGGGGCTGGTCACCCGCTACGCCCGCGAGGTCCACAACGAGTTCAGCGACCGCACCTACCGCTTCGCCACGCGGCTGCTGCCAGGCATGCTGACCCGGCTGCTCACGACGACGGGCCCCCGCAGCCTGCTCACGGGCAGCTTCGACCCCACCTCGCGCATCCGCGTCGAGGGCGACACCGAGCGGCTCGCCCGGCTCGCCGAGACCCACACCCTCGTGCTCGCCCCGACCCACCTCTCGAACCTCGACAGCCCGCTGCTCGGCTACGGCCTCTACGTCGCCGGGCTCCCGCCCTTCATCTACGGCGCGGGGCTGAACCTGTTCAGCAACCCGGGCATGGCCTTCTTCATGAGCCGGCTCGGCGCCTACACCGTCGACCGGCGCAAGAAGCACGGCCTCTACAAGGCCACGCTCAAGGACTACTCGACCGAGGCCCTCACCCGGCGCACCCACTCGCTCTTCTTCCCGGGCGGCACCCGCGCCCGCTCCGGCGAGGTCGAGACCAGCGTCAAGAAGGGCCTGCTGGGCACGGCCATCACGGCCTGGCAGGAGAACCTGCGGGCCGGTCGCGAGAAGCCCGGGGTGCTGGTGGTGCCCTGCACCCTCTCCTACGCGCTGGTGCTCGAGGCCTCCACCCTCATCGAGGACGCCCTCCAGGAGAGCGGCAAGAGCCGCTACATCATCAGCGATGACGAGTTCAGCGAGCCGCGCACGGTCGCGACCTTCGCCCGCCGGGCCCTCGAGCTCGACGCCAGCGTCATCGTGCGCTTCGGCCAGCCCCTCGATCTCATGGGCAACCCGGTCGACGCCGAGGGGCGCTCCCTCGACCACGCGGGGGCCCCCATGGACCGCCGCCGCTACGTCTGCGACGCCCAGGGGGCCGTGGTCTCCGACCCCCAGCGCGACCGCATCTACACCGAGCGGCTCGGGCGCGCCCTCGTCGATCACTGGCACCGCGACAACATTCTCATGCCGACCCACGTGGTGGCCTTTGCCGCCTGGCACCAGCTCCGGCGCCTCCACCCGGGCCTCGACCCCTGGCAGATCGCCCTGCTGAGCGGGGACGAGCGGGTGCTGCCGCGGTCGACGATGCTCGCGGCGGTGGGCCGCCTGCTCGATGCGCTCGCCGCCGCCGAGGACGCCGGGCGCCTGCGCACCCACCTGCCCGGGCGCACGGCCGACGCGGCGGGGGCCGTGCTCGACATGGCCGTCGCGACCTTCTCGCGCTTCCACAGCGAGCCGGCGGTCGCCGCCACCCAGGACCGGGGCCAGCCCGCCGTCCGCATCGCCCCGAAGCTCGCCCTCTACTACGGCAACCGTGCCAACAACTACGACCTCGAGGCCGCGGCACGCGGCGACGGGAGCACGCCATGATCGTCGGCATCCTCGGGAGTGGCCCCTGGGGCCGCGCCCTCGCCACCCTCGCCGCCGAGGCCGGCAACGAGCCCCGGGTGGGCTACCAGGGCAAGCCGCCCCGGGGCTTCCGGGGCACCCCCAACCTCGCCGCCCTGGCCCGCGAGGTCGAGCTGCTCCTCGTGGCCGTCGAGCCCGGCGAGGTCCGCGAGGCCGTGCGCGCGGCGGCCCCCGGTCCGGGCAACCGGGTGGTGGTCGCAGCCCGGGGCCTCGAGCCCGACACGGGCAAGTGGCTCTCGGGGGTCGTGACCGAAGAGAGCCGGGCCCTGCGGGTCGGCACCCTCGCCGGTCCGGCCCTGGCCAGCGAGATCCTCAACCGCCGCCCGAGCGCCATGGTCGCCGCCAGCGAGTACGACGAGGTCTCGGAGCTGGTCCAGGAGGCCCTCCACTCCAGCATCTGCCGCGTCTACACGAGCCGCGATCTGCGCGGGGTCGAGACCGCCGGCGCCATCGTGCGGGTGCTCGCGGTCGCCCTCGGGGTCGCCGACGGCCTGGGCCTCGGTGTCGGGGTGCGCGGGGTGGTCGTGACCCGGGGCCTCGCCGAGGCCCGGCGCCTCGGGGCGGCCCTCGGGGCCGAAGAGGCCACCTTTGCCGGCCTCGCCGGGGTGGGGGACCTGGTCGCCTGTGGCAACCACCCCGAACACCCGGGCTACGTCGCGGGGCGCGCCGTGGTCCAGAACCCGGGGCGCCGCGACGGCGTGATGCGCGACGCCCGGGGGCTGCTGGCCCTGGCGGCTCGCCACGGGGTCACCCTGCCGCTCACCGAGGCCATCGCCGCCATCGCGGCCGGTCGGCTCCAGCCGCGCCAGGCCATCGACATGCTGATGCGCCGCTCGGCCACCGCCGAGCAGTAGGCCCGGACCGGGCGCGTCGCCTCAGAGCAGCCCGAGCACGGCGCTGCGCTCGATGTTGCGGGACTGCACGGTGGCGGCCACGCTCGCCTGCTGCTGGATCTGGAGGCTCGCCTGCTGGGAGGCGACCTTCGCGAAGTCGGCGTCCTCGATGCGCGACCGGGCGGCCTCCTGGGCCTCGATGCGGGTGGTGCCCGTGTTGGCCGCCGAGCTGAGGCGGTTGTGGGCCGCGCCGAGCTCGCTGCGCCCCTGCGAGACCTGGGAGATGGCCTGGTCGAGCTGGTCGATGGCCGCCTGGGAGCCGGCCGCGCTGGTGAGGTCGAGGCCGGCGACGCCGAGGGTGCCGCCGCGCAGATCGGGCAGGGCCACGTCGGTCTGATCCTGGCTGCCCGTGCCGGTCTGCACCGCGACGCTCGCCCGAGAGCCGTCGGTGAGGGCCTGGCCGTTGAAGGCGGTCTGGGCGGCGGTGGTGTCGAGCTGCTGCTGGAGCTGGGAGAACTCGTCTTGGAGGGCCTGGCGCGCGCTGCCCGAGACCGTGCCGCTGCTGGCGGCGACGGCCAGCTCGCGCATGCGCACCAGCGCGTCGGTGGTGGTCGCGGTCGCGCCCTCGGCGGTCTGGACCATGCTCATGGCGTCGTTGGTGTTGCGCACCGCCGCCCGCTCGCTGGTCGACTGGACGCTCAGCTCCTTGGCGATGGCGAGGCCCGCCGGGTCGTCGGCGGCCTGGTTGACCCGCTTGGCCGTGCTGATCTTCTGGAGGTTGGCCGTCGCGTCGTAGGCGGTGCGGCTGAGCGTTCCGATGGCGGTGGTGTCCATGGCCTTTCCGGGTCACTGGGGGGGCCCTCCTGGGTACGGACCGTGGGGGGGGAGCCTTGAGGCCCCGGGCCCGAGAAGCCAGCGGGTTATTCGCCCGGTGGCGGGCGGCAGCCCCCCGGGAGAGTGCCCATGTCGGCGGATTCCTCGGCCAGCGCGAAGCGCGAGAATGCTCATCTGAACGTCGTTGTCGGCAAGGGCGAGCCCACCTATGTCGAGGGCTGGGGCCGCCGTGGCGCGCCGGTGATCGAGCTGGCGGGCGAGCGCCTCCCCCAGCTCTGTGCCCCCGCGACCCTCTCGCGCGGGCTGGGCCGCTCCTATGGCGACGCCTGCTACCCGCCCCCAGACCGGCCGCTGCTCGCCCGGACAACCCTCGCCGACCGCATCCTCGCCTTCGACCCCAGCACGGGGCTGCTCCGGGTCGAGGCGGGCCTCGCCCTGTCCGAGCTCAACCGCATCTTCCTGCGGCGCGGCTGGTTCACCCCGGTGACCCCCGGCACGGCCCAGGTCACCATCGGCGGCATGGTGGCGAGCGACGTCCACGGCAAGAACCACCACTCCGCCGGCACCATCGGCGGCTTCATCACCGAGCTGCGGGTCATGGTGGCCGACGGGCGCACCATCGACTGCTCGCCCCAGCGCGAGCCGGATCTGTTCTGGGCCACCATCGGGGGCATGGGCCTCACCGGCCACATCCTCGAGGTCGGGCTGCGGCTCCAGCGGGTGCCCTCGCCGTGGATCCACGCCCGCTCCGAGCGCCTGCCCAACCTGGGCGCCGTGCTCCAGCGGCTGGTCGACACGGCCGACGACTGGCCGATGTCGGTGGCCTGGGTCGACTGCCTGCCCGACGGGCCGAAGATGGGCCGCGGCATCCTCGATCTCGGCCGCTGGGCGACCCCCGCCGAGGCCCCGCGCCGGGCGCCGCGCCCCAAGAGCCGCATCACCGTGCCCGACATCATGCCGGACTGGATCGTCCACCCGGCGCTGCTCAAGCCCTTCTACGCCCTGCGCTACTACAGCCACTGGCGGCGCAGCAAGGAGGGCGTGAAGCACCCCGAGGGCTTCTTCTACCCCCTCGACGTGCTGGGCGGCTGGAACCGCATGTACGGCCGCACCGGCGGCATGACCCAGTACCAGTGCGTGCTGCCCCACGCGGCGGGCCTCGGCGCCACGGCCGAGCTCATCGAGCTGCTCCGGCGCGAGGGGGGCGCCTGCTTCCTCGCGGTGATCAAGGACTGCGGCGCCGAGGGCCAGGGGGTGCTGAGCTACCCCATGCCGGGCATCTCGACGGCCATCGACATGCGCATCGACGACCACACCCAGCGCCTCGTCGACCGCATGAACGAGTTCGTCATCGAGAAGGGCGGCCGCATCTACCTCACGAAGGACCGCTTCACCCGCGCCGCGCACTTCCGCCAGATGGAGCCCCGGCTCGACCGCTTCCTCGAGATCCGCCGCCGCTGGGACCCGGAGCTGCGCCTGCGCAGCGCCCTGTCGGTGCGGCTGATGGGCGACCCGACCTGGGAAGACGCGGGCGGATCCCCCGGGGGCGCCTGAGCGGATAGGGGCCCGGCCGGCATGCTGCGAGGGCTGCCGCGGAGGTCTGCGATGAGAGTGGTGCTGCTGGGCGCGACGAAGGGCATGGGACGGGCGCTGGCGCGGCGCATGGCCGAGCGCGGGGACGAGCTGTTCCTGCTGGGCCGCAACGCCGACGAGCTCGACCGCAGCGCCACCGATCTCTCCGTGCGGGGCGGCAAGGCCACCGTGCGCTGGGGCCACTGCGATCTGGCCGACCCGGACGGCTTCGAGGCCGCCCTCGACGCCGCCGACGAGGCCCTCGGCGGCTGCGACTGTGTGGTCGTCACGGCGGGCCTCTTCGCCACCCAAGACGCCCTCGAGGCCGACACGGCCCTCGCCGCCCGCCTGCTCCAGATCAACTTCACGAACACCATCGTCTTCTGCGAGCGGGTCCGCACCCGGCTGCTCGCCTGGGGCGGCGGCCGGCTATGTGTGTTCAGCAGCGTCGCCGGCGACCGGGGCCGCAAGCCCGTCGCCATCTACGGCGCCTCGAAGGCCGGCCTGTCCCACTACCTCGAGAGCCTCGACCACAAGTTCCGCGACGCCGGCCTCCTCACCATCTGCGTGAAGCCGGGCTTCGTGAAGACGGGCATGACCGCGGGCCTCAAGCCGCCGCCCTTCGCCGGAGAGCCCGACCAGGTCGCCCGCCTCGTGCTCCGGGCCATCGACCGGGGCACCCCCCTCGTCTACGCCCCGGCCATCTGGCGGCTGGTCATGCTCGCCATCCTCCACCTGCCCCGCGCCGTCATGCGCAAGGTGGGCTTCTAGTCCCCCGGGCGGGCGGGCTGCGGCCCCCGCTCCGGTGCCCCCTGCCGCGCGGTCCCGTGATATGCCCGCGCGCCCCAGAATCGCGACCCCTCGGGAGTCCCCATGTCCGGTCTCATTCCCCGCACCCACACCTGTGGCGAGCTCCGCCGCGCGCACGTGGGCCAGCCCGTCGTCCTCCAGGGCTGGGCCAACTTCGTCCGCGAGAAGGGCGGCGTGATGTTCCTCGTCCTGCGCGACAAGTCGGGCACGGTCCAGGTCACCGTCGACGAGCGCGTCGGCCCCCAGCCCTGGGAGGTCGGCCGCAAGGTGCGCCTCGAGTACGTCGTCCAGGTCAAGGGCACGGTGCACGAGCGCCAGCCGGGCATGGCCAACGCCGACATGGCCACGGGCGAGATCGAGATCCTCCCCGACGAGCTGACCATCCTCAGCAGCACCAAGGCCCTGCCCTTCCAGATCGCGGGCAAGGGCGGCGCCGCCAGCGAAGAGGTCCGCCTCAAGCACCGCTACCTCGACCTGCGGCGGCCCGAGCTCCAGGAGAAGCTGTTCCTGCGCTCGCGCACGGCGGCCGTGGTCCGCGACTTCCTCAACGGCCAGGGCTTCACCGAGGTCGAGACCCCGGTGCTCAACCGCTCGACCCCCGAGGGCGCCCGGGACTACCTCGTCCCCAGCCGGGTCCACCCGGGCCAGTGGTACGCGCTGCCCCAGAGCCCCCAGATCTTCAAGCAGCTGCTCATGGTCTCGGGCTTCGACCGCTACTACCAGCTCGCCAAGTGCTTCCGGGACGAGGATCTGCGCGCCGACCGCCAGCCCGAGTTCACCCAGATCGACATGGAGCTCAGCTTCGTCACCACCGACATGGTGATCGCGCTGTGCAGCGACATGATCCGCCGGGTCTGGAAGGAGGTCCGCGGCGTCGAGGTGGGCGAGATCCCCGTCATCACCTACGCCGAGGCTATCCGCCGCTTCGGTGTCGACAACCCCGACACCCGCTTCGGCATGGAGCACCAGACCCTCGACTGGGCCAGCTCGGCCTTCCGGGTCGTCCGCAGCGCCACCGACAAGGGCGGCATCGTCAAGGCCATGGTGGTCAAGGGCGGCGCGACGGGCACCTCGCGCAAGGTCATCGACGGCTGGACCGACTTCGTCAAGCGCTACCGCCTCGGCGGGCTGCTCTGGGGCAAGGTCACCGAGGCCGGCTGGTCGGGCCCCCTCTCGAAGGTCGAGGACGAGCTCCGCGCCCAGATCGACGGCGTCGAGGCCGGCGACCTCGTGCTGGTGGCGGCCGGTCCCGCCGCCCACGTCCACACGGGCCTCGGTCGCCTGCGCGCCCACGTGGCCCGCGAGAAGGGCCTCATCGACGAGGGCGCCTTCTCGTTTGTGTGGGTCGTGGCCTTCCCCGCCTTCGAGTGGGACGAAGACAACCACCGGTGGGTCGCCATGCACCACCCCTTCACCAAGCCCATCGACGCCCACATCGACCTGCTCGGCACCAAGCGCATGGGCGAGGTGCTCTCCGACGCCTACGACGTGGTCTGCAACGGCTACGAGATCGGCGGCGGCAGCATCCGGATCCACGACTCCGAGATCCAGCAGAAGGTCTTCGACGCCCTCGGCCTGAGCCTCGAGCAGGCCCGCAACAAGTTCGGCTTCCTGCTCGACGCCCTCCAGTACGGCGCGCCCCCCCCCGGCGGCCTCGCCATGGGCTTCGACCGCTGGATCATGCTGCTGGCCGGCACCGAGAACATCCGCGACGTCATCGCCTTCCCGAAGACCACGAGCGCCCAGGACATCATGGCCGAGGCGCCGAACTTCGTGGACGCGGCCCAGCTCGAGGAGCTGAGTGTGCGGAACACGGTGGTGCCGCCCCGCGACGACATCGACTGAGCCGCGCTCAGCGCGCCGGGCCGTCCTCCTCGACCTCGACGGGGGCGGCCCGGGTCCAGTCCACGAGCTGCCCGGCGCTGCGGAGCCGGGCATGCGCCGTCTTGGGGAAGCCGCCGCGGGTGGCGAAGCGGGGCGGCCAGTGGTGGGCGAGGGGCTGGCTCTCGGCCGTCAGGATGTCGAGCACGGCGTCGGTCCAGACCTCCCAGACCTCGTCCCCGTCGAGCACGATGTGGAGCAGATCCGCGGCGGGCAGCACCGTCTCGAAGGGCAGCCAGCGGGCAGCGGTCGCGAGGCCCCCGGCCCGGCGCAGCACCCGCAGCCGCGACCAGTGGCGGATGTGGCCCAGGTGCTGGTCATGGCGCTCGAGAACATCGTGCTGGACGTTGTAGTCGTCGAAGTCTTGGAGCGTGCGCAGCCGGGCCCGGCGCCGGGAGAGGGGGCTGCCGGGGGCCGGGGCCCAGCCGGTCCAGGGCCAGGCGCCGGGGGAGCCCGGTGCGGGTACGAGGGGCTCCAGGCCCACATGATCGGGGGCCTCCCGGGCGTGCTCGGCCGCCGGGCACAGGGCGGCCAGGGCCGCCGGGTCGTCCAGGGGGGCCGCCAGCAGCCGGTGGTGGCGCAGCGGCAGCACGGCGTGGCCCCCGAGACCGAGGGCCTCCGGGCCAGCCAGCAGGGCGATCGGGGCCCGGTGGCGCCGCGAGCCGATCCGCAGCAGGGGCCCCGCGCGCCGGCGCAGGAGGGGCGGGGGCCGGCCGGTCCAGGCCTGGGCCAGCAGGACGGGGAGGGGAGGGGCGCCGGGAGCGAGGCCTGCGGGGCTGCCGTCGGCCACGGGCACGAGGGCGAGGCGGGCGTCGAGGGGACGGCACCAGCGGTCGAGCCCCGCGAGGCCCGGGCCCGACCGTGCCCCCTGACGCACGCAGGCCGCGCGCCGCCCGATCTGGAGCTCCAGGCTGGGCAGGCACGCGGCCATCATCGACTCCGGGGGCGCCGGGGCGCCGCGGGGCTCACATCGGCGGCGGCGGGGGGGCGCCAGGCATCGGCGGGGGGCCGCCGGCGCTCATGATCTCGTCGACGGTCTTGGCCTCTTCCCAGCCGGCCATGCCCTGCTTCCACACGAGGTGGCGGGCGTCGGGGTCGGCCTCGACCCGGGCCTTGATCTGGCTGGCGGGCAGCTCCATCTGGCCGTCGGGGCCGTTGTAGTGGAAGCTGGCCTCGGGGCCGGCCATCGGCGGCGGCGGCGGGGCGGCGGGAGGCACGAGGTTGGCGATCTCGGCGACCTCGCTCCAGCTCTTCCAGCCGGGGAAGCCCTGGGCCCAGACCATGTGCTTGCCGCTGCGGTCGGCCGCGACCTTGTTGGCGATGTCCTGGGCGGAGCCCTGGAGCTGGCCGCTGGGGCCGTGGTAGTGGAAGACCGTGGCCATCGGCGGCGGCGGGGGCGGGGCCATGCCGCCACCCATGCTGCCCGCCATCGGGCCGCCCTGGGGCTGGCCGGTGTAGGGCTGCTGCTGGCCGCCCATCATGCCGCCCATCATGTTGCCCATGGCGAGGCCCATGCCGGCGTCCATCATCGGGTTGCTGGCGCCCGGCCGCCCGGCGGCGAGCTTGGCGGCGTCGACCATGCCCGAGACGGCGCTGGCCCGCTCGAAGGCGGCGTACTGGTTGACGTCGCCGATCATGTTCATGCTGGTGCGCTTGTCGAGCATCTTCTCGACGTCGGGCGGCAGGCTGACCCGCTCGACCACGAAGTCGGTGAGCTGGATGCCGTAGTTCTCCTCGAACCACTTGCTCATCCGCGCCCGCATGGCGTCGCCGATGTCCATGTACTGCGAGGCGAGCTCGAGCACGGGCAGCTTCATCTCACCGAGGGTGTCGGTGAAGGCCGAGACCAGCTTGCGGCGGAACTGGCCCTGGATCTCGTCGGTCGTGAAGAGGCCCTGGTTGCCGACCAGCTCGCGCAGGAACATGCCCGGGTCGACCACGCGCCAGGAGTAGATGCCGAAGGCGCGGATGCGCACGGGGCCGAGCTGCTTGTCCATCATCGGGATGGGCCCCGGCGTGCCCCACTTCTGCTCGGTGAAGCGCCGGGTGCTGACGAAGAAGATGTCGCCCTTGTAGGGGTAGTTCAGCCCGTACTTGATCGACTCGAAGAAGCTCGTGATCGCCTTGGTGCGGCTCGAGAGCTCGTAGGTGCCGGGGCCGAAGCTGTCCGACATCTTGCCTTCGGACAGGAAGACCGAGGCCTGGCCCTCGCGCACGACGAGCTTGGCGCCGTCCTGGATCGCCTGGTTGAACACGGGGAAGCGGTAGACCACCGTGTCGCGGTCGTCCTCCATCCACTGGATCACGTCGAGGAACTGGGCCTTGGCGTGGGTCTTGAGGGTGTTCCAGAAGCTCACTTGGACTCCGTGTCGCGATGGTGGACCCGCAGCGGGCGCAGGGGCCCCGGGACCGCGGCAACGTAGGCACTCCGGGGGAATGGGCAAGTCATCGCCTGCAAGCGGCCCCCGGCAGGGCCCTCACTCGTAGCGGAGGCCCGCGCCGCTCACGAAGATGGTGGCCTCGATGCCCCGGGCGAGGGCCCGGTCGCCCACCGGGGTGAGCAGCTCGGTGGGCAGCCCCAGAGACCGCCGGGTCTCGGCCAGCAGATCCGTGAAGAGCACGTGGCGCGCGCCGAAGCGGCCGACCTTGTCGAGCACGGCGTCGCTGTGGCCGTGGTCGACACCCACCACGAGCCACTCGGGGCCCCCGAAGCGGGCGACCGCCTCGTCGAGCCAGGCCGCCGAGGTGTGGGCGTGGAGCGACAGGTTGAGGTGGAGCAGCCGGGCGCCGTCGGCGAAGCGGAGCTGGGTGATCAGGGGCGCGGCCTCCGGCAGCCCGCGCTTCTGGACCAGCCGCCGCAGGGCCCGATCGGGACGGCGGGCAGCGCTCGCGATCTTGTGGACCGCCTCGCGCGGGGTGGCCCAGGGGATCGGGGTGTAGGCGAGCTGCTCGATCTCGACGCCGTCCACGGCGAAGGGGGCCGGCTGGCCCGAGACGGCGCCTTGGGTGGCGAGCCAGGCGAGGGTGGCCTCGTGGGCGACGACGGTGGGGGCGGTGCCGGCGCGCACGGCGTCGCGGGTGGCGGCGAGGTGTTCGGGCCAGTTCCAGCTCAGCACGACGATGTCGTCGGGGGCGGGCGGGGCGATGGGGTCGAAGCGCAGCGTGCGGCCCCGGCGCTCCAGCCGCAGGGAATTGCGGCCCTCGTGCTCGATCCGGAGGCGCCAGGGGAAGGGCAGGGAGGGCATGGACATCGGGGAGCGAGGGGGGCAAGGCGGGAGCGCTGGGCTACGGGAGCCCCGGCCACGGGAGGCTGCGCCACGGGAGGCTGTCCGCATGTACCCCGCTGATCTGCCCCCTGCGGATGCCGCGGCGGCCGCCCTGGCCGACGAGACGGTCGAGCTGCGGCTGGTGCGGGTCGATGAGCCCGACCTGCCGGGCGCTCTGGCCTCGAGCCGCTACGGCAGTGTGCTGCTCGAGCCCCCCACCACCCCGGGGCTGCGCTGGCGCCCCGAGCCGGTGCCCGAGGTGGATGCCTTCGAGGCCGACGAGGTCGCGGCGGCCATCGCGCTGGCGCCCTGGCACGCGGCCGGCGCGACGGGCGAGGGGGTCCACGTCGCGGTCTTCGACATCCAGTGGAACGAGGTCGAGCTCTGGTTCGACGAGCTGGGCGACCAGGTCGAGACCCACGACTGCTTCGACCACCGCTCCTGTGCCCTGCCCATCGACAGCCTCGCCCCCACCTCCACCAGCGAGCTCGGCCAGCACGGCCTCGCCTGTGCCGAGCTGATCCACGAGATCGCCCCGGATGCCCGGCTCTCGCTGGTGCGGGTCAACGGGTTGACCAGCCTCGAGAATGCCGTCGACTGGGCCATTCGCAGCGACGTCGACATCATCTCCATGTCGCTGAGCTACTTCAACGAGTCCTTCTACCAGGGCCGGGGTCCGGTCAATGCGCTGGTCGACGAGCTCGACGCCGCGGGCATCCTGTTGGTCACCAGCGCCGGCAACTACGCCGAAGAGCACCACTGGGACGACTTCGTCGATCGCGACCACGACGGGCTCCACGACTTCCCGGACCAGAGCTCCCAGGCGCTGTCGGTGCGCTGGGGCGCGGGCACCCACCGGGTCAACCTCATCTGGGACGACTTCCAGTCCTGCGGCGACACCGACCTCGATCTCTACGTCTACGACGAAGCGGGCCAGCTCGTCGGCCGGTCGCGAGAGCGCCAGAGCGCCGCGGGCGAGGACGGGGCGGACTGTCGCCCCGTGGAGCGGGCCACCGTGCAGGCCGCCGAGGAGGGCTGGTACTCCCTGGTGATCCACCGGGCCGCCGGCAGCCCCCACACCCGCTTCGACATCATGGCCCGCAGCGGCGAGGTCTGGCAGGGGCGGCCCGGCCGCAGCATCACGGATCCGGGCAACCACCCGGCAGTGTTCACCGTGGGCGCCGTGCGGGTCGACGGCTACCGCGCCAACGGGCCCGAGCCCTTCTCCTCCCAGGGCCCGACCCACGCCGGCTTCCCCAAGCCCGACATCTCGGCCCCCGACGGGGTGACGACGGCGGCCTACGGGCCCCGGGGCTTCTTCGGCACCTCGGCCGCGACCCCGGTGGTGGCGGGCGCGCTGGCGGTGCTGATGAGCGAAGACCCCCGCCGCAGTGCCCGGGAGGCCGCGGATCTGTTGCGCGCGACCGCCCGCCTCGACGCGCCGGTGGGGGCCGCCGCCGACCCGGGCCTCGGTGCCGGGCGCGCCGTGCTGCCGCCCCCGGATGCCGCGCCGCTCGGATGCAGCTGCGGGCGGGTCTTGCCCATGGGCCTGCTGCCCCTGCCCCTGCTCTGGCTGCCCCTTCCCTGGTGGTGGCGCCGCCGCAGCTGAGCAGAGCGCCCCCACACCGGGTAGACTCTGCGCCGACCGGGTTCCGTGCCCGGAATCCACGGCTCCCGCGGAGGCTGACTGATGGGCGCGCACTCCCCCCTCTCGCAGAACCGGACCCCCGGCGGGCTCCCCGCGGGCGGCGTCCTGGCCCGCCTGCCCCTCTGGGGCCTCGGGGCGGTGCTGCTCGCGGCCTGTGGTGGCGACGGCACGGCCCAGCCCAAGGCCTTCTCGCCCATCGAGTCCGGCGCCGGCCCCACCCTGGCCCAGGTCGTCTCGCGGGTCGACGCGGGCGAGCTGCGGGTCCACGTCCGCGCCGTCAACGAGTACCGGGCCGCGGTGCCCGCCGGTCCGCTCACGGTCCAGATCGAGGGCGAGGCGGTCGGCGGCGTGGCCCAGACCGTCAGCGTCAGCCCCGATGCCCTCGGCCACGGCGTCGCGGTGGTGCCCGGATCGGGCCTGGGCGCGAGCACGGTCTCGGTGATCGACAGCACCGACGGCCTCGACCTCTCCGAGGCCAGCGGCGAGAGCTTCGCCGTGGCCGACGTCCCGGTCGACTTCAAGTCGGGCGCGGTGGCCTTCCTGCCGCCCCTCGACGACAGCCCCAGCTTCGCCGCCTCGGCCACCGAGGGCGTGGTCTTCGCCGTGCGCGACCAGGTCTGGTTCCAGCCGGCCGACGCGGGCCAGCCGGCCTGGATGGTCCTCGACATGCCCCAAGACGTCGCGGGCATGGAGGCGGGCCACGTCGACGCCGACGGGGTCCTCGATCTGCTGGTCTGGGGCGGCAACCAGGCCGTGCTGCTCAAGGGCCGCAGCGACGGCGGCTACGCCTGGCAGGGCGGCTGGCGGGCCGGCTTCGGCACGGTCGCCGGTGGCACCCTCGCCGACATCGACTCCGACCGGAACACCGACGTGGTGTTGGCCGCCAGCGGCGACAGCCAGGCCATGGTGGTGCCCTTCATGGGCGACGGCGTCTGGGGCTTCGCCGAAGAGGAGGCCCTCTTCCTCAGCACCGAGATCTACGACGTCGCGGCTGCCGACGAGGGCCACGACGGCCGCCCGGTGATCAGCGTGCTCTCCGTCGCGAGCAGCACCGTGCGCCGCTACACCCTGAGCGATCGGGGCTGGGTCGGTGCCGCGACCTCCGAGCTGCCCGGCTACGCGGCCCAGCCCGACAGCACCCTGCTGCCGATGACCGATCTCAACGGCGACCGCACCTACGAGACCCTCATCCTGGGGGCCCCCGAGGCCAACACCCAGGATGTCGTGATGTTCGTCATCCAGCCCGACGGGGCCGGCGCCGTGAACTACCCGGTGCCCCTGCCGCCCTTCCACGCGAGCGTGGCGGACGTCGACCTCGACGGCTCTCTCGACATCCTCGCCAGCGTGGACGACGCCCTCCACGTCATCGGCTGGGACGGCGAGGGCTTCGCCGACCGCCGCTCCGAGGTGCCCGGCGAGCGGGGCCCCGTGGCCGGCAGCCACCTCGTCCACGACGAGATCCCCGACATCGCCGTCGTCACCGACGCCGTGACCGTCTACCCCGGCGCCCTGTCCTCGGACGGCGAGTGGCAGCACGAGCGCTTCTCCTGGCGCTCCTTCAACACCGCCCTCCAGGGCCCGGCCATCTTCCACGACTTCGACGGCGACGGCATCACCGACGTGCTCGGCTTCACCACCGAGACCGATCTGGTCGCCGCGAGCTGGACCCTGGGCATCCTCGACTCGGGCGAGGGCGAGCTCCAGTTCCAGGGCCGCACCGAGAACGGCGAGCTGGGCGACGGCGCCGCGCCCTACGCCATGGTGCGCTGCGACACCCGCGTCTACGCCCTCACCGAGGGCCTCGCCGGCACCCAGCTCTCGCGCATCGACGTGAGCACGGGCGCGCCCGTCATCGACGCCACCGCCGACACCTCCGGCACCCTGCTCGCCTGCGGCCTGCTGCCCTCGGGTGAAGAGGGGGTCGTGGTGGCCCAGCAGTCGGGCTTCTGGCGCAGCTATGGCATCGGCCTGACCCCCAAGGAAGAGGGCACCATCGAGGCCGTCGGCGCGATCGCCCTGGCCGACACCAACGGCGACGGCCTCGGCGAGGTCGTGGGCTGCCCCGAGGCGGGCTGCTCCGTGCTGGCGCTGGATCCCGACGGCGACGGCATCGACGCGGTGGTCTTCTCCGACGCCAGCGGCTCCCGCCTGCTCGTGGACGGCGCCGAGCGCGCGCTTCCCGGCGGCGGCCTGCTGGCCGCGGGCGACGTGGATCTCGACGGCACCGACGACCTCGTCGCCTGGAGCCCCGAGCTGGGCCGGGGGACGATCTGGCAGGCGGCGGGCACCGGCGTGGCCCCGGGCCGCGGCTTCCACAACGACCGCGACCTCGTCTCGGCCCCGGCGATCGGCGACATGACCGGGGACGGCGTGCCCGAGCTGATCTTCGTCGACGGCGACGGCAAGCTCTGGCACAGCGAGGCCTCGGCCCGCTGAGCCCGGGCCCCCGGGCCTGTCACCCACGGGCGGCACCGGCATCGGTGCCGTCTCTCGTGGGAGGGACCATGATCCCCGCGCGCCCTGGCGCCACACCCTCGCCTGCCCGTCCCGTCCGGGGCACCGGGCTGGCCGTCGTTGTGCGGCTCGCCGCCTGTGCCGGCCGCAAGGCCGACAAGCCGCCCGAGGCCCCGGAGGCGCCCGAGCCCCCGGTGGCGCCCCCCCCCGCCGGCCACCCCCTCGCGGCCCGCAGCTGGACTGCGCCCGCCACCCCGGTCATCGCGCCCTTTCCGGGCACGACCGGCATCAGCGCGGCCTCCTGCGGCACCTGCCACCAGGAGATCTACCAGGAGTGGGCCGCCTCGACCCACGCCCATGCCTGGGTCGATCGCCAGTTCCAGGCCGAGCTCCACAAGGACGAAGACGTCGCCTGGCTCTGCATCAACTGCCACACCCCCCTCGGCAACCAGCAGGCCGAGCTGACCGCGGCGACCACGGACGTGCGTGCCCCGATCCGGAGCCCCAACGCCGACTTCGACCCGGCGCTCCAGCAGGAGGGCATCACCTGCCTGAGCTGCCACTGGCGGCCGGAGGGCATCGCCGCGGTGCACGCCGACGCGGTGGCCCCCCACCCGCTGGTCCACGCCCCCGAGCTGCGCTCCGAGACCACCTGCACCGGCTGCCACCAGGCGGTGGCCCGCCTCGAAGACGCCCTGGTCTGCACCTTCAACACGGGCCAGGAGTGGGCCGAGGCCGACCCGGGCAAGACCTGCCCCGCCTGCCACATGCCCCCGGTCACCCGCGCCTCTGCGCCGGGCGCTCCGCCCCGGGCCGGGGGCCGCCACGCATGGCCCGGCTCCCTCATCCCGAAGGACCGCTGGTCGGCCGAAGAGGCCGCCATCTTCGCGGACTGGGCGCCCGGGGTGGCCCTCGACTTCGCGCCGCCCGAGGCGGCGGTGGTCGGCGAGACCGTTGCGCTCGAGGTCGTCCTGCGCAACGCCCGGGCCGGCCACATGCTGCCCACGGGCGACCCCGAGCGCTACCTCGAGCTCGTGATCCAGGCCCGGGACGCCGCGGGAGCTGTCCAGGCCGAGACCACCGCCCGGATCGGCCAGCAGTGGGAGTGGTGGCCGACGGCGCGCAAGCTCTCCGACAACCGGCTCGCCCCAGGAGAGGCCCGGCCCGTGGCCCTGTCGGTGGTCATGCCGGCGGGGGGCCTCGAGATCGACGTGGCGCTCGACCACGTCCGCATCAGTCCCGAGAACGCGGGCTACCACGATCTCGGCGACTACCCCACCCGCCGTCGTGTGGTCGATCGCCACGCCCGGATCCGACCGGGCACGGCGCCCACCGGGTCGGCGCCTTGACCCCCGACCGCGCCCACCGTATACATCGGTGTCTCACCACAGCGGCCGTCGCGCACCTGGATCCCACCGGGGTCGTCCGTGCCCGGTCCGCTGCTCCGCGGGCGCGCAGCTTGCCGCCCCCGCCCGACCGGGGGCCCCCCGCCGCTGGTCCTGCCGACCTTCCCTCTCTGTTCGAATGAGGTCCCCGATGCCCCGTCTGGCGCCATCGCTCTCGCTCCTGCTTCTCCCGACGATGCTCGTGGGCTGCGCTCCCAACGACGCCACGATCAAGGACGGGAAGTGGCTGGGCTGGTTCGCCTCCAACTCGTCCAGTGTCGTCGAGAACGACGACATCGAGGGCATCGACGACAAGGCGACCATCTACGCCTGCAACGAGTTCGTCGAGTGCGCCATCGGCAACTACGCCCGTCTCGAGGGCGTGACCGACCTGCCCGAGGGCGCCTCCTTCGAAGAGCTGACCAGCTTCGCCGACTTTCGCGAGAACGTCGAGAGCGGGGTCTACGCCGAGCTCGGCCGCACCGCCTCCATCGACCCGAACACGCTCTACAACTGCGTGCAGGGCGGCTGGGACCCGAACAACGGCCGCTTCCTGAACACCTACCACGGCCCCCAGGTCGCCGGTGACCACGCCGACGAGCGCTACGTCGGTGGCGCCTGCGCCTACGAGTCCGAGGACGACGGCTCGCCCACGATCGGCGACGACGGGCGGGTGGTCTACTACCCCGACTCCTGCGGCGACGCCGAGGTGGCGGCCATCATCGACGAGTGCGGTCCGATGGTCGAGACCCGCATGAAGCACGGCTTCCACGACTGGATGACCCTCGACGGCTTCCACGCCCTCCAGGGCAACATCGAGCCCTGGCGCACCGAGGCGATGATCAACGGCGAGGGCGACCTCCAGCTCACGATCCACTTCCGGATCAACGGCGAGGACGTCTACTTCTCCTGGACCATCGACCCCGACTTCGAGCCTGAGCAGTGCGTCTCGAACGAGTCCGGCCAGGCCGAGGTGCTCGGTGTCGACGGTGGCGACTGGGTGGGCAACTGGTCGGCCGACGAAGACGGCAACAAGATCTACTACCTCAACGCCGGCGCCCTCCAGGTCAACGCCAACCAGACCTGGTACCTGCCCGTCGACTGGCTCTCGGGCTTCGGCCACGCCAACTTCATCGGTGAGGAGTTCTACTCCGAGCCCCCGGCCTACGGGAACTACTACAACGAGTTCTTCGAGCTGGCCGAGGCGGAGAACGGCTTCTTCTCCGTGCCCGACCGCAACGTGCTCGACTTCCAGGACGACGAGACCCTCTCCGACGCCGAGAAGGCCGCGAAGTGGGACGAGCTCGCTGCCATGCAGGAGGGCTGGGCCGACACGCTGCGGGCCTACGCCGACCTCTGGGAGTCGGAGATGATCCACGGCGCCCACGCCTACACCGGCGACGCGGGCAGCCCGGACTGGACCTTCGAGCACAAGGTCGAAGACAACCTCTGGCGCCAGCCCGACGTCTTCCCCTCCGGCATCGACGGCTGGATGGAGCTGCACCAGAGCTGGGTCCGCATCGCCTCGAACAGCAAGATCGAGAAGGGCGGCACGGCCAAGGGCGACTTCCAGATTGTGCTGACCGGCGCCGAGACCTTCTCGCGCATGGTCGTCAAGGGCGAGTTCGACATCGAGAACATCCGCGAGGATCGGTGGGCCTACCCCGTCCTCGAGGACGAGCTCCGCAACAGCGACTTCGGCTCGCAGTACTGCAAGTGAGCCCGCGCCGGGTCTTCCCGGCGCCCGAGACCAGCGTTCATGGCTGGGACCTCCTGCCTTCGACCGAGTGCGTCCCCCCCTTTTGTCACTCGGCCGTCAGGAGGCCCGGCCTCTGGTCGTCTTGGGGCCTCTCCGCCAAGGGCCCGTGCCGCGCGCCGGCACTGTGACGCCCGGCGCCCGCCGGCATCGGGGGGCGCATGCTGCTCTACTGGCTCGGACTCGCCACCGCCGCCGCGGGTGCCCCCTGGGTGCGCGCGCCGGGGGAGTCCTACACCAAGCTCGGCTGGTCGTGGTTCACCGCCGACCGCTTCGTGGCGCCCGGCGGGGCCGTGCTCGACGACACCCGCTACGACGGCCACAGCGCCGTGCTCTATGCCGAGCTGGGGCTGGTTCCCCACGTCCACGGCCTGGTCACCCTCCCCGCCGTCGGCAGCCGGAACACCCAGGGCGAGGTGGTGTGGATCAACCGGGGCCTGGGCGATGCCCAGGTGGGCCTCGTGCTCGGCGACACCCTGGGGGCCGTGCCGGTCTCCCTGACCCTGCGTGGGCGGCTGCCGCTCTACGACAACGACCGGCTGCGTGCCTTCGGGGCCGAGGGCGCCCGCTTTCCGGCCCTCGGCGACGGCCCGGTCGACCTGGACGCGGTGGCGGCCACCGGCACGGGGCTGGCCTGGGGGCGCTTCCGGGGCTGGACCAGCGCCGAGCTGGGGTGGCGCCACCGCACGGAGTGGTGGCTCGGTGATCGGGGCAACCCCGACCGCGCCCTGGCGGACGGGCTGATCTGGGCGGCCCAGGTGGGCTGGGCGCCGGCGCCGGGGGGGCAAGAGCGCGGGTGGCTGGTGCTCGGCGCCGACGGGGTGACCAGCACGGTGGACGATCGGCAGACCCGGCGGCTGGCCCAGCTGAGCGCCGGGCTGGGGCTGCGGCTGTGGCGGGGGCTCGCCCTCGAGCTGGGGGCGGGACAGGTGGTCTGGGCGGAGGCCGCGGCGCCCGGGCGCTCTCTCCAGGCGGGAGCGAGCTGGACCCGATGAGGATAGGGGCGCGCGTGCCCATCTCGCGCCTGCTCCCGCTGTTCCTCCTGGCCTGCCGTGGCCCCTGCGCCCCCGTGGACGACCCGGCGCCGCCTGCGGCCGCCCTGCCCGACGCCGCGCCGCCCGCCGACGCGGCCGCCACCCTGGGGCCGGCTCCGGGCTGGGGCGCGGTCTTCTGGCGCGGCGAGACGGGGGTGATGGTGGGGGAGGGGACGACCCTGGTCGGCCCCCGTGCCGTGGGGGGCGGGGCCACGACGGACGCGGGGCCCTGCGGAGGGCGGCGGGTCGAGAATGCCCCCGCCCACGCCGTCTTGGCCGTGCCCGCCGGGGCCCTGCCCGCCGCGCCGGAGAAGGCGCCGGTGGTCTCGGCCAAGATCGTCGAAGCGGCCGCCTGGCGGCTGGACGAGGCCCTGCCGGCCCAGGGGGCCTTCGCGCCGCTCGACCCCGACGCGGCGCCGCCCCGCCAGCGCGGGGTGGTGGTCGGCAGCGTCATCAAGCAGCGCCGCTACGGCGGGCCGCCGGTCTACCTCGCGGTCGGCGCCCGGGACTGCACGGCGGCGGCGGTGCTGCTCGACAGCGCGGCCCGCACGGTGCTCGATGCGGTGGTGGTGCCAGGGGTCTGTGGGCCGGTGCGCGCCCTGCCGCCTGCCGAACTCGATGGCCAGGATGGCCTGGAGACGGCCATGTTCGACGATGAGACGGTCGTGTTGCTCCGCCTCGAGCTCCAGCCCGCCACCGCGGCGCTGGCGGCCCTCGGCGCGTGGCGCTGCCCCCGCGAGGCGGCGCAGTGAGCCGCCGGGTGGGCATCGCGGCGCTCATCTGGGGCGGCAGCATCTTCCTCTCGCGCATCATCGGCTTGGTGCGCGAGGCGGTCATCGGCCGGGTGCTCGGCGGCGGGGCCGAGGCCGACGTCTACATGGCGGCCTTCCGGATCCCCGACTTCCTGAACTACCTGCTCGCCGGCGGGGCCCTGAGCCTCGTCTTCATCCCCATCTTCGGCGCCTACCTGGCCCGGGGCGAGGAAGAGCAGGGCTGGGAGGCCTACAGCGTCATCGCGAACACGGTGCTGCTGCTGCTGGGCATCTCGCTGCCGCTGGTGTGGCTGGCCACGCCCTGGGTGGTCGACAACTTCCTCGCCGAGGGTTTCTCGGCGGCAGACCGGGCGACCCTGGCCCGCCTCACCCGCATCGCCCTGCCCGCCCAGGTCTTCCACCTCGTCGGCGGGCTGCTGAGCGCCGCCCTCCAGGCCCGCGACCGCCACGCCCTGCCGGCCCTGGCGCCGCTGCTCTACACGGGCGCCATCATCGTGGGCGGGCTCGTCGGCCAGGGGCCCGAGGGCTTCGTCTGGGGCGCCGTGGTCGGCAGCGTGCTCGGCCCCTTCGGCCTGCCCCTCATCGGCAACCTGCGGGCGGGCATGCGCTGGCGCCCGGTGCTGCGCTTCGACCACCCGGACCTGCGGGACTGGCTGCTGCGCAGCCTCCCCATCATGCTGGCCTTCTCGATCCTCATCTACGACGACTGGATCCTCACGGCCCAGGGCTCCCAGCTCGGGGAGGGGGCCGTCGCCACCCTGTCCTATGCGAAGACCCTGATGAAGGTGCCGATGGGCGTCTTCGGCTTCGCCACGGGGGTCGCGGCCTTCCCGACCCTGAGCCGCATGGTCGGCCGGGGCGAGACGGCGGCGGCCTACACCACCCTCGCCAGCGCCACCCGCCGCATGCTCGTGCTCGCCTTCGGCGCCCAGGTGGTGCTGACGGTGGCGGGCACCGAGGTGGCCGAGGTCATCTACGGCAGCAAGCTCATGCCGGGCCAGCATGCTGAGATCGGCGCGGCGCTCGGGATCTTCGGCCTGGGCCTCTGGGCCTGGTCGGCCCAGGGGGTCATCGCCCGGGGCTTCTATGCCCTCGGGCAGACCTGGCCCCCGTCCCTGCTGGGCACGGTGGTCTTCGTGGCCATGATCCCGGTCTACATCTTCGCCCGCAGCTCCCTCGGACTGCTGGGCCTGCCCCTGGCCACCACGCTCGCGCTCAGCGTCTACACCGTCGGGCTGGTGCTGCTGCTGCGGCGGCGCTTTCCGGGGGTGTCGGACGGCTTCGGCCCCTACCTCGCGCGCATGGTGCCGGCGGTGGCACTGGGCATCGGGGCCGGCCTCGCCCTGGCCCGCTTCGGGGGCCTGCCCGGGCCCCTGCTGCGGGGCGCCCTCGCGGGGCTGCTGGGCGGCGCGGTGTATGCTGGCAGCGCTCTGGCCATCGGGGTCCCGGAGCTTCGCGAGGTGGGTGGCATGGTGATGCGACGGCTCCGCCGGGGGCGGGGATGAGCGCCACGGCGGATCGCGCGCTCCTGGACGACCGGGACCGCGACCGTGTCGACAGCGAGCTGCCCCGCACCATCGACGGGGCGCGGCGCGGCCGGCTGCTGGCCCGGGACGCGGTGAGCACGACCTGGGAGGCCTTCTCGGTCGAGACCGGGGCCCGGCTGTGGCTGCGCTGCCTGCGGCCCCGCTGGCGGGACGACGCGGCGGTCCGGCGCCGGCTGCGGGCCGGGCTGGCCCTCGCCGTGCCGGGGCCCCTGTGGTGGGGGGACGGCGGCTGGCCCCACATGCGCTGGGAGCGACCGGGCCAGCCCCTCGCCGAGCTGCTGCCGGTCGACGAGCCCGCCCCCCTGGCCATGCGCATCCAGCTCCTCGCCGCCGGCCTCGGCACCCTCGACCGCCTCCACCGGGGCGGCGCGGTGCTCGGCGAGCCGGTGGGCGAGGTGCTGGTGGTCGGCGGCCAGGGGCCGCGCCTGCTCTGGCGGGATCCCTTCGGTGCCGAGGCGGATCCCCGCGACGAGCTGGCGGCGCTCGCCCGGATCGTGACGGCCCTGGCGCCCGATGCGGGCGACCCGGTCGCCGTGCTCGCCCGGGCCTGGACGGAAGACCCGCCCCTCGCCGCCGCGGACGGTCTCGTGCTGCTCCGCCGGGCGATGGGCGCGGCCCTGCTGCGCCGGCGCCACGCGCTCGTGCTGCTGGCCCGCAACACCCAGCGCCGCTCGCGGGTGGCCCGGCTGGCCCGGGCGGTGGGCGCCCTCGAGCGGGTGCTGCCGCCGCCTGCGCTGCGCTGCTGTGTGCGCGCCGAGCACTTCGCGGGGCTGGTTATCGTCGCCTCCGGGCCGGACGGGGTGCACTGCGGCACGGTCGACGATCCCCAGGCCGAGCTCGACCAGTGTGTGTGGTCGCCCGAGCAGGGCCTCGATCCGGTGGCCAACCGCCAGGTGCTCCGGGCCTGGAACCGGCGCAAGGGGGGCGCCGAAGACCGCCGGGCCGTGGCCCAGGCCGCGCTGGCCGCCGACGACCCGACCACCCGGGCGCTCATGCGCTGGCTCTCGGCGATGGCGCGGCTGCGCTCGGCGCGCATGCTGCTGGATCTGGACGGCGGCAGCCTCTGAGCCCGGGCCGCCGGGGTGCGGGGTGTATTCTCCCGCCGTGGACTGGACGAACGCGAGACACTGGCTGGGCCGACGGGTCCTGGTGACGGGCGCCGGCGGCTTTCTGGGCCAGGCCGTCTGCCGACGGCTGTCGGAGGCGGGCGCGGAGGTCCACGGCACCTGGCGCACGCGCCCCCCCGACCCGGGCCTCGGGGTCGTGGACTGGCCGGCGACCCTGCCGGCGGACGCCCGCCCGCTCGTGGCCCGGCTGCGCCCGGCGGTGGTCTTCCACCTCGCGGCACCGGTGGACCTGGGCCGGTCGGACGACCGCTACGATGCCTTGAGAGCGGGCATTCTCGATGCCACCCAGGCCGTCGCCGCCGCCGCCGAGTCCGCCGGCGCCCGCCTCGTGCACGTGGGCACCTGTGACGAGGTCGCGGGCGCCCCGGCGCCGATGAACGAGGGGGCGCCCGTGGCCACGAACTCGCCCTACGGGGCCCTCAAGGCGGCGGCCTCCGAGTATGTGCGCATGCGCGGGCGGGTCGGCGCCCTCTCGGCGGTCGTGCTGCGGCCCTTTCGGGCCTACGGGCCCGGAGGCCGGGGGGGGCTCGTGCCGGCGGCCTGCCGGGCGGCGCTCGCAGGGGCGCCCCTGCCCACCACCGACGGGGCCCAGGTCCGCGAGTGGAACCACGTCGACGCCATCGCGGCCCACGTGGTCGCAGCGGGCGCCCACCCCGAGGCCCCGGGGCGGCTGCTCCACCTCGGCGGCGGCCCCCGGCTCTCGGTGGCCGACCTGGCCCGCCGCATCTTCGTGCTGGCCGACCGCGACCCGGCCGGCGTCCAGACCGGCGCCCTGCCCCGGCGGGCGGGCGAGGTGGAGGCCCTCTACACCGACGCCGCGGCGGCGGACGCCCTCTTCGGTCCGGCGCCCAGGCCCGGGCTCGACGAGGGCCTCCGCGACACCCTCGACTGGCACCGCCGTGGCTGAGGCGCCCCTTTGCCAGACCACCCCGCTGGTGCGCCACCACGACGACCGGGGGGCCCTCGTGAAGCTCTGGCCTGCGCCGGTGTCGGGCGAGGTCTACGCCGTCGAGCTGCGGCCCGGCCACTCCCGTGGCCACCACCTCCACCGGCGCGGGGCCGAGGTCTTCGTCGCCCTCCAGGGCAGCGCCGTGCTCGTGGTCGAGTGCCCCGAGACCGGCCGCCGCGAGCGCCACCTGCTCCGAGACCAGCGGGTGCGGGTGCCGGCGGGCCTCGCCCATGCCCTGTGGGCCGCCGACGAGCACGGCGCCTGGGTCGTCGCCGTGGCCGACAACGAACACCAGGACGAGCTGACCGAGCCCCACCCGGTGGCGCCGTGGTGAGCCGGGATCTCCTCCGCCAGCGGCGCGCCCTGCTCGGGGGCCTCGCCCTGTGGCTCGCTGCGGTCGCGAGCTGGGGCCTCGGGGGGCCCTGGGCCCTCACGGCCGCCCTCGTGCTGCCGGCCACCCTCTGGGCCCCAGGAGCGGGGCTCGCCGCGGCCCTCGATCCCCAGGGCCACCAGACCGGCCTCGGCCGCCTGCTCGACGGGATCTGGCTCTCGCTCGGGCTCTGCTGGCTCGGTGTCAGCCTCGGCCGCGAGCTCGGCATCGTGGGCCCGGCGGCCTCCCTGTTCCACCTCGGCGGCGCGGGCCTGGCCCTGGCCCTGGGCGCTGTGGCGGGCTGGCGCGCCGCGGCCCCGGCGCCGACCCCCCGGCGGGAGCGGCTGGGGGCCGTGGCCGTCCTCGTGGCAGTGGTCGGGGTGCTGGCCTGGCGCGGCGGCGACATCGCCCGGCCCCTCGACGGCTACTGGTACCTGGAGGGGGCCGACACCGAGGGCCCCGCCGCCGTCCACCTCGCGCCGGGCACGGGCTGGGCCGCGGCCACCCCGCTCGGCTGGGACGAGGCGGGCGCCCTGCGGCTCGTGCCCGAGGGGCCGGTCCAGACCCTCGTGGCGACCGCCGACAGCGCCGGCCCCGTCGTGCTCGCCGTGCGCGGGCCGATCGGCAGCAGCGTGGCCGTCCAGACCCCGGACGTTGTCGTCGAGAACACCGTCCAGCAGACCATGAAAGAGGCATCCGACCCCCGCGGAGATCGGCGCTACCTCGACCGGGGCGTCGCGGCCATCCGGCCCGCACTGCGGCTCGCTGCCGGGGCAGAGCTGCCGGTGCGGCTGGAGGGCGAGGCGCTCTACCTCTTCCCGAGCGCCGAGGCGGTCTGGGCGGCCCACGCCGAGGGGGCCCTGCGCTACACGGACCGCTGGCAGATCCTCAACCAGGTCGAGAACCTCGTGTGGGCCGAGGAGACCCTGGCCTGGCGGCGCTTCACCTGGAACCAGCCCCCGGGCTGGAGCCCGGTGCTGGCCCTGGCCTGCCAGCTCTTGGGCCTCGACATGCCGGCCGCCGGGGCGCTCTTCCTCTTCGTGCTGCTGCTGGTCGGGCTCCAGAGCGTGCGCCTCTCCTCGCGCATCGCCCCGGGGGCCCCCCTGCTCGCGTGGCTGGTGCCGGGCGCGCTCGTGGCGGCCCACGGCCTGCTGATGCTCGAGCCCGCGAGCCAGAACTTCCCCGACAGCCTCTTTGCGGCCAGCGTGCTGGCGGTCGCGACGGCCCTGGCGGCGGGGCGCTGGGGCTGGTTTGCCGGCATGGGCACGGCGGCCCAGGCCCTGCGCTGGCCGGGCACGGTGGTCGCGCTGCTGCTCGCCGGGGGCTGGGCGCTGGCCTCCCGGCGGGGCACCGAGGTGCTCCAGGGCACCCTGCGCATGGGGGCGCTCGTGGTCGGCGGCATGGCCGTGGCCGCCCTGGCGGTCTGGACGGGCGACGCCGAGGATCTGCTCTTCATCCTCTGGTTCGAGACCTTCCCCGAGCACTGGCACGGCGAGCACGACCCGGCGACCCTGCTGTCCCGGGCGCCGGGCTTCTACCTGCTGTGGCTGCGCTACACGGGCGGGGGGCTGCTCGTGGCCCTGCTCGGGCTCTGGGGGGCCCGCAGCCCGGTGCGCCAGTCCCTGCGGGCTCTGCTCGGCGCGACCCTCGCCTACAGCCTGCTGCTCGCCACGGTCGATCACCACCCCACCCACTACTTCCTGCCGCTGGTCGCCATGACCGGCCCCGCCGTGGTGGCGGCGGCGGCCCTGCGGCGACCCGTCGTGGGCCAGGGCCTCGCGCTGGCGGTGCTCGCGGGGGTGGGCTGGCTGCTCCACCGGGGCCAGGTGTGGTGAGCCCGGGGGCCACGCCACGGCGCCCGGCACGGGGGGCTCGGGCCCGGGCCCTCGCGGTCGGGGCCACGCTCGTCTGGATGGTCCAGAGCCTCGCCTGGCTCTCGCAAGACCGCCTGCTGCGGGACGGCGACGAAGAGGGCCACGTCGGCGCTGCCGAGCTCTTCCTCCACAAGGCCCTCGAAGGCGACCTCTTGGGCTTCCTCGACATGGCCTGGCGGGGCAGCCTCGGGGAGTACCCCCCGCTCTTCCCGGCGGTGGTCGGCGGGGCCTGGGCGCTGCTCGGCGGGGGCGATCCGGGGGCGCTGCCGCTGCGGGCGGTGGGGCTGCTGTGGCTGCTCGTGGCGGCCCTCTGCATGGGCGCCCTGGCCCGCAGCCTCGTCGCGGCCCGGGGCTGGTCCGCCCACGATCCGGTGCCCCCCGGCGACCTGGCCGCCGCCCTCGGCCACAGCCTCACCCTCGCCCTGCCCCTCGCCGGCGCCCTCGGCCGCCACTTCATGCCCGAGGGCTTCCTGGTGGGCATGGTGGCCCTCGCGGCCTGGACGGCCGGCTGGGCGGCGGCGGCCCCGGGTCTCGGCCGGGCCCTCGTGCTCGGCGGCGTGCTGGGCCTCGGGCTGCTGAGCAAGCAGACCTTCGTGCTCTACGCGGCGGTGCCGGTGGTGCTGCTCGCGCTGCCGCGGCTGCGCCTCTGGGCGGCGGTCTCGGCGCTCGGGGCCCTCGCGGTGGCCGGGCCCTGGTACCTCGGCCAGCTCACCGCCCAGCTCGGCTATGTCGCCAGCTCGGTGGGCGCCGGGGCAGCGGTCTCGGCCGGGGCCCAGGCCCTCTACTACCCGGCCCTGCTGCCCTGGTCGCTGGCGGGCCCGGTGCTTGTCTTCGCCGCACTGGTCAGTGTTCTCGTGCTGGTGCGCCTCGGGCCTGACGACGGCCGCCGGGGGCTGCTCGTGGGCCTGCTCTGGCTGCTGCTCACCGTGGGTCTGCTGGCCGTGATCCCGAAGAAGTACCCCCGCCTCGGCGCGCCCCTGGGGCTGCCGGTCGTGCTGGTGGTGGCCCTCGGGCTGCCCCGCACCCGCCGCCGGGGCCTCGCGGGCCTCGTGGTCACGGCGGGCGCCCTCGCCTGGGCGGTGGGCCTCTCCTGGGGGGGGCGCCAGACCCCGCCCTGGGCGCCGGTGGTCGATCCCCGCTGCGAGCAGCGCTGGCTGCGCCCGCCCAGTCCGGACGATCTGGGCATGGCGGCCGTGGTGGCAGCGGTGCGGGGGGCGCCGCCGGGGGTGGTGGCGGTGGCGGGCGAGGCCGAGGTGCCCTGCGCGGTCCAGACCACCCACCCGTGGACCACCCACCTCGGGCCGGCCCTGCGCCGGGCGGGCCTCGAGCGCGAGGTGGTCACGGGGCGCCGCCGGGACGCGGCCGTCCAGCTGGTCTTTGGGGGCACGGGCCCCACGGCGCTGGCCCTGCCGGCCCTCGGCACCACCCTGCGCATCGACGTGGCGGGCGCCCGCTAGGGTGGTAGCATGGCGGGCCTTCGAGTCGCCGAGGAGTGCGCCGATGTCCGACGACAAGCCCCAGACCGTCATCCCCAACGAGAACCACGGCCTGGCCCGCGAATTCCTCGACTTCATCGTCCACAACAAGGCCTGGTGGATGACGCCCATCATCATCGTGCTCGCGCTGATGGTCGCCTTCATCCTCTTTGCCGAGTCGAGCCCGGTGCTGCCCTTCATCTACACGGTGATCTGAGCCGCCCGGGCGGGAGCGGGGCCCGCCCCCGCGCGCCCCGGTGCGCCCTCCCGCATGGCGCGCCGGGGCCGCAGCGGGCTCAGGCCGGCGGCGGAGGGGCGCTGCGCTCGCCGGTGAAGCGCCCGACCTGGAGCCCCACCTGGGTCGCGAGGCGCCGGATGCTGTGCATGCCGGACTGGGCCTCGCCGGCGGCGATGCGGTGCACCATCTGCTGGGCCGCGGCGCTGACGGGGGTGGGGATGCCGTGGAGGGCGCCCCGGGCGACGACCTCACCGTTGAGGAAGTCGACGGCGGGCTCGCGGCCGCGCTCGATGGCCGCCAGCATGCTCGAGCGCAGCCGTCGGTAGCGGGTGCCCACGGCGAGCAGCACCGAGTGCTTGGCGAAGATGGTGGGGCTGCCGATGGTGCTGGCCCGCTCGGCCTCGCTCAGCGCCAGCCAGTCGAGGTCGAGGGTGCCCGCGATCTTGCGCAGCGACACCCCCTCGGCCTGGGCCACGGCGACCGTCTCGGTCATGAGGTGGAGGGCGAGGCGGCGCACGACCAGGAAGGGCATCAGGCGGCCGAGGGTGTCGCCGCCGATGGTGCCGAGGGTCGAGATGGCGCAGTTGATCGCGAGCTTGCTCCACCGGGCGCCGGCGAGGTTGTCGCTCAGGTCGACCGGCCCCACCCGCTCGAGCAGGGTGGCGAGGGTGCGCAGCCGAGGGTCGTCCTGGCCGTCCATGCGGCCCAGGTTGAAGCCGCCCTCGCTGGTCTGCTCGAAGTGGCCCGGGGCGAGGGTCGAGGCCCCCCAGGCGACCACGGCGCCCCCGACCCGCTCCGGGCCGGCGATCCGGGCGATGCGGTCCTCGCAGAGACCGTTCTGGAGCACGATCATCATGCCCTGCTCGGCCAGCCAGGGCAGCACCGCACGGGCGGCGGCCTCGACCTGGGGCGGCTGGGTGGCGAGGATGATGAAGTCGAAGGGCGGCTCGTCCTCGGCCAGGGTCTCGACCGCCCGGCCCGGGGCCACCAGCGAGCCGTGCAGGCTCTGGAGGCGGTAGCCCTCGCGGTTGATGGCCGCGACGATCTCGGCGTTGGACGAGAGCCCGAGCACGTCGGCAACGGTGGACGGGCTGGTGGCCGCGAGGTGGCCGGCGACGGTGCCGCCGATGCTGCCGACGCCCACGACGAGCACGCGGGGGAGGGGAGGGGTCATGGCTCGCTCCGAGCTGGCGGGGCGCCCTCCCTATTCGGTTCCGCGCAGGGGGGGCCCGAACGGACGGGCGCCCGGGGCCGCCGGTGGGCTCACCACATGCGCTGGGAGCGCCGCACGTCCTGGTCCTCGATGCGCAGCGCCTGCCAGAAGGAGTCGAGGTCCGGGTCGCCGAGGCCGCGGTCGGTGGGATCCGGGCGGAAGAGCTTGAAGAGCACGGCGACCGGTGCCAGCGCGGTCAGGTAGACCACGGTCATCAGCACGAAGGAGATGGCGCTGTTGATGCCGTGGACCCCGCGCTTCCAGCCGCGCCAGATGGTCTTGAGCAGGGTGAGCACGGGGTTCATCGAGAGGACCGGGAGGGAGGGGGCCGGGACCGGTCGGCACCGGACGGAGATTGCCCAGATCTCTGGGCATGTCTCGGCATGTCCGCGGGTTGGGGCAGTCTCGTCCGCCTGGCGGTCCGGCGTCAAGGGCCACCGCCAGAACCACCGATGTCGTCGGCGCTTTGCCGCGCTCCGACACCCGTGCTACCTACCCGGCCGCTCGTCCCCCGCCGCCCTGCCGGGGGTCGCACTGCTTTGATGGCCCCCGTCGGAGGCGCCCCCCTTGCCGCGCAAGCTCACCGCTCTCTCGCTCCCGCTCTTCCTGGCCTCGACCGGGACCGCCTCCGCTGCCGAGGTGGTCTGGGATGGTCACTACCGGGCCCGCGGCGAGATGTTCAACACGCTCTCCCTGTCGGACACCAACCCGAACGCCGAAGACCCCGCGTGGCACATGGACCACCGGCTCCGTCTGCGTCCGGGCTTCCTGTTGTCCGACCAGGTCGCCATCTACACCCAGCTCGACTTCCTGCCCTACGTGAAGTGGGGCCAGACGCCGAGCATCGTCACCGACCCGCTCACGGGCGAAGACCAGCCGGTCGTGTTCAGCGACGCGGTCACGGTGCCCACCACCACCGAGGGGGGCGTCACGGCCCAGAACCTCGCGGTGACGCGGCTCTGGGGCGAGGTCCAGACCCGCTACGGCATGCTGCGCTTCGGCCGGGTGCCGAACCACTGGGGCTCGGGCATGGTCTTCAACGCGGGCAACCGCGACATCGACGAGTTCGGTGACACGGTCGACCGCGTCCAGTTCACGGGCAAGATCAAGAAGATCTTCCTGATGGGCGGCGTCGAGAACCGCTCCGAGGGCTTCTCGGCGGTCAAGGACGACTACCGCGGCGTCGTGGCCAGCGTGCTCTACTCGGGCGAGAAGGTCGGCCTCGGCACCTTCCAGACCTACCGCTGGCAGAACACCGGCGACACCCGCTTCACCACCTGGATCGGCGACATCTGGGGCCAGGCCGACCTCGGCATCGCCACGGCCGAGATCGAGTTCGCGGCGACGGTGGGCGGCGGTGACCTCGCCGACGGCGTCAACGACCTGCGCATCAGCGCCTTCGGCGGCCACCTCGGCGCGACCCTCGACCCGGGGCGCATCCGGGCCGGCCTCATGGCGGGCTTCGCCACGGGCGACGCCGACCCGAACGACACCACGGTGAAGACCTTCACCTACGACCCCGACTTCAACGTGAGCCTGTTCCTCTTCGAGGAGCCCATGCCCACGCTGACGGCCTCCGTGCCGAACTCGGCCAACGACGGGCGCACGACCGAGGCCGCCCGCACCGGCTACGGCATCTCGAACGCGCTGTTCCTGCGGCCCTCGGTGGGCTGGCGCTTCAACGAGGGCCTCACGGCGGACGTGGCCTGGTTCGCGGCCCGCCAGGCCAAGCAGTCCGAGCTCGAGACCGCGGGGCCCGGCTACGGCTCCGAGGTCGACGCGACGGTCACGTGGGAGCCCATCCCCCACTTCCGGCTCCAGGGCACCGGCGCCCTGTTCATGCCCGGCGCCTACTTCCGCGACTACGAAGACGCCGACCTCGAGGGGGGCTTCGACCAGCCCGCCATCGGCGGCCGGCTCATCACGACGCTGGAGTTCTGAGTGCGCGTGGCGGTCCATGGGGCGACCGGTCGGCTCGGCCGGCTCATCGTCGCCGAGGCGGGCGCCGACTTCGCCGGTCCGGTGGGCCGCGACGGCGCGGTGCCGGACTGTGACGTGGTGATCGACGTGAGCCAGCCCGCCGGCCTCGCCGCGCTGCTGCCCCGGCTCTCGGGCCAGCCCCTCGTGATCGGCACGACCGGGGCCCTGCCCATGGCGGCCCTCGAGGCCTACGCGGCCACGGCGCCGGTGGTGATCGTGCCCAACTTCTCGGTGGGCATCCCGCTGCTGCTCGAGCTGGTCGAGCGCGCCGTCGCCCTGCTGCCCGAGGGCTGGGACATCGAGATCGTCGAGGCCCACCACCACCACAAGGTCGACGCGCCCAGCGGCACGGCCAAGCGCCTCGTGAAGGCCACGGGCCGCGCTGTGCCGACCCACGCCCTGCGGGTCGGCGACACCTTCGGCGAACACACGGTCTGGATGTGTGGACCGGGCGAGCGCCTCGAGCTCAAGCACGTGGCCACCCGCCGCGAGGTCTTCGCCATCGGCGCCCTGCGCTGGGCCCGGTGGATCCGCAGCCAGCCCGCCGGTCTCCAGGCGCCCTGAGCGGTGCCCCGGCGCCTCGGTCGCTGGCGGGAAGAGGCAGGCGGCACCCTCGCGGAGCGGCCGGCGCTCGAGGCCATCGACGCGGCCCTGGCCGAGGGCGACGCGGCCGCCGCCGGGCGCCTGCTGGCGCCGTGGCTCGACCAGGCGCCCCTCGCGGTGGCCGAGCGGGCGGCCCGGGCCGCACTCGGCACCGGGGGCCGCGCCGGGGGCCACCGGCTGGCCCTGCTGATCGGCGCCCACCCGGCCCTGGCGCCGGCCCTCACGCTGCCCCACCTCCAGGCCCTCGTGCCGGCGGGCGACTGGCCGGCGGTGGCGGCCGGGCTGCGGCTGGGCATCGACGGCCTCGCCCTCGACGACCCGGCGGCGGTCCAGGCCTGCGCCCGGCTGCTCCACCTCCTGCCGCGCTCGCCGGGCGAGCTGGACGAGCTCCGGGAACGCGCCGCCCGGATGCTCCAGGCCCGCCACGTCCACGCCCTGCTGGACGGACTGGCCGCCTCGGGGCGGTGGGCAGAGGCGGCAGACGCGGCGGCCGCGCACGCCCGCGAGGCCCGGCGGGCCGACCAGCGGGTGGCCCTGCTGGATCGGGCGGCGCTGCTCTCCCGGCGGGCCGGGGACGGCGCGGCCGCCGCGCGCCACGCGGGCCGGGCCCTGCTGCTCTCGCCCCGGCCCTGGCGGGCCTATGCGCTCTATGGGCTGCCCGACAATGACGCAACGAACGCCGTTCTCGATGGTGTGCTCGACGAGATCTACGACGACGAAGAGCCGGACGCCGCCAGCTGCCAGGTCATCCTCGAGCTGGGCAGCGGGGCCCTGGAGCTGGCCATGGATCGGGCCGAGGCCGCCCCGCCCCGCGGTCTCGGGGGGCCGGGCGACCCGCTGCAGTGGGTGCTCGCGGGGCTGCTGGTCTGGGGGCGCCCCGGCGCGGCGGTGGCGGTCGACAGCCCCCTCGGCGGCTGGCTGGCCGATCGGGTCGCGGGCGCGGCCCTGCGGGGCCACCCCCTCGCGGTGGAGGGGCCGGTGCTGCCCGGGGGCATCGCCGCGGCCTGCCGCGTCCACCAGCAGCTCCGGCCGGCCCTGGGCGTCGAGGCAGGCTGGGCGCGGGGCAGCGCGCTTGCCCTGATCACCCGGTTGGTCGACGGCCTGGCGGGCGAGCGCGCGCGCTATGCCGAGGTCGGCACCCTCGTGGGCGCCTGGGCCGCCCGGGCCGCGGGGCGGGTGCCGGGGCCCGAGCTGGCGGGCATCGTGGCGGGCCTCGCGGGCCGGGCCCGCCGACATGCGGCGCTGCGGCGGGCCATCTTGTCGGCCGTGCCCGCGCCGGCCCCTGGCGGCGACGGGGGCCCGGACTGACGCAGACGCCCATGGCTGTGGGCTTCGCGTCAATCGGGTGGACAAGTGGGTGCCATCGGGGAAAGATGTCGCCCGACCTTCTGCAAGGAGACTTTGACGATGAACACCTTCAAGAACCTGGCGCTGCTCCTGCCCGTCGCCGCCCTGCTGGCCGTGGGCTGTGACGAGAAGTCCGACGACGGCGACTCCGACGGCGACGACGGCGGCGGCTCCTTCGAGACCGACGCCGACGCTGACGCCGACGCCGACAGCGACACCGACGCCGACGCGGATGCCGACGCTGACGCCGACGCGGATGCCGACGCCGACGCCGACGCCGACGCCGACGCCGACACCGTGGGCTTCGACGTGGCCTACGGCGCGGGCAGCCGCTTCATGTTCTCCTACGACCTCATGTCGAGCGAGTTCGCCTGCATCGACCCCTTCGCGGTCGACAGCATCGACTACGCCGGCGGCGAGCTCTGCGACGGCTGTGACTTCGCCTTCACCTTCGAGTCGGTCTACAACGACCAGTCCGAGAACCCCGACTGGGCCTACTCCAGCTGCGGCGTCGTCGACGGCTCCGTCGAGACCTGGGCCTGGATGCCGAACTACTCCGACATCGGCTCGGTCGCCGTCTACTTCTACCCGGGCGGCGATGCCTACGAGGCCCAGTGGATCCCGGCCGCCATCGCCGAGGTCGTGACCTACGCCGACTACGGCTACAACGTCGCCACCTTCGACTTCAACCTCTACAGCGGCTACGACACCGAGACCTACGAGGCTGGCGTCACCCAGTACCTCTACGGCCAGCTCAACTACATGTACGTGGCCGACTACGACCTGACCCCCTGATCCGGGTCGGGTCGACGGGGCCGGCGCCGCGCGCGCAGGCCCCGTCCGCTCTCTCCACCCCGCCCCTCCGGCGGGGTGGCTGCGTTCTCGGGCCCGCGGTCTCGGGGGCGGGGCGCAGGGCCCCGGTGGGGGGCGGCCGGCGGCGCCCGCGCCCGTGGGAGCGCGCGGGCGGGCCGGCCGGGCGCTCAGCTGCCCTCGGTGGTGTCGGCCGCGCTGGCGCAGCCGCTGTCGTCGGCGTCCACGTCCCCGTCCACGTCGTTGTCGACGCCGTCGTTGCACTGGGTGGCGCCGCCGTAGCCGTCGTTCTCGCTGAGCACGGCGATGCTGGTGCAGACCGGATCCGCGAGATCCGTCCAGCCGTCGCCGTCGTTGTCGGTGCCGTCGTTGCACTCGGTCGCGGGGTCGGTCTCGTCGCCGTCGCCGGCGTCCTCACAGCCCGGGTCCTCGGCGTCGACCTTGCCGTCGGCGTCGTTGTCGCTGCCGTCGTTGCAGGCCGTGCCCGAGAGCCCGTCGTCCTCGTAGAGGTCGGTCGTGGCCCCGCAGGCGCTGTCGTCCACGTCGACCCAGCCGTCGCCGTCGTTGTCGGTGCTGTCGGCACACTCGGGGGTGTGGGTCTCGTCGCTGTCGAAGGCCGAGCTGCAGCCCGGGTCGTCGGCGTCGGTGAGGGTGTCGGCGTCGTCGTCGCTGCCGTTGTTGCAGGTGTAGCCGCTGTCGTAGCCGTCCTCGGTGTCGTTGCCGCCGCAGTCGGGATCGTCGCTGTCGACCCAGCCGTCGCCGTCGTTGTCGGCACCGTCGTTGCAGTCGGTGTCGGCCGGGTTCTCCTCGACCGTGTCGTAGGCGCCGTCACAGTCGAGATCGTCGGCGTCGATGTCGCCGTCGAGGTCGTTGTCGGTGCCGTCGTTGCAGGCGAAGCGGCTGTCGGTGCCGGCCTCGGCCGTGGCCTCGACACAGTCCGGATCTTCGAGGTCGACCCAGCCGTCGCCGTCGCCGTCGAGGGTGTCGAAGCAGGTGGCGGCGGGATCGGTCTCGACGGGGTCCCAGGCGTCGGTGCAGCCCAGGTCGTTGACGTCGATGTCGCCGTCGAGGTCGTTGTCGTCGTTGTCGTTGCAGACGAGGGTGCTGTAGCCGATCTCGGTGCCGGCCACGGCACAGTCGGGATCGTCGCCGTCGACCCAGCCGTCGCCGTCGTTGTCGAGGGTGTCGGTGCAGTCGCTGGTGGTGGCGGCCTCGTCGCTGCCCCAGGCCCGCACACAGGCGCTGTCGTCGGCGTCGACGTCGCCGTCGAGGTCGTTGTCGAGGCCGTCGTTGCAGGCGTAGCGGCTGTCGAGACCGCTCTCGGCGTTGCCGTCGATGCAGTCCGGGTCGCCGTCGTCGGTCCAGCCGTCGCCGTCGTTGTCGGCGAGGTCGATGCAGTTGGCGGCCAGGCTCTCCTCGTCGTCGTCGATGCCCGAGGCGCAGTCGACGTCGTCGGCGTCGATGTCGCCGTCGCTGTCGTTGTCGAGGCCGTCGTTGCAGGCGGTGGTCCAGAGGCCGATCTCGGTGCCGAAGACGAGGCAGTCGGGATCGTCGCCGTCGATCCACCCGTCGCGGTCGTCGTCGGTGCCGTCCTCACAGCTCGCCGCCGGGCTCGCCTCGTCGTCGTCCCAGGCCACCGCGCAGTCGTCGTCCTCGGCGTCGATGTCGCCGTCGCCGTCGTTGTCGAGGCCGTCGTTGCAGGCGTCGGCGGTGGTGCCCAGCTCGTCGCCGTCGGTCAGGCAGTCGACATCGTCGCTGTCGATCCAGCCGTCTTCGTCGTCGTCGCTGCCGTTCTCGCAGTCGTCGGCGTCCTCGTCTTCGACCTCGTCGAGGGCCGAGGCGCAGCCGTCGTCGCTGGCGTCGACGCTGAGGTTGCCGTCGTTGTCGACGCCGTCGTTGCAGGCCGTGGTGCCGAAGCCGAGCTCGGTGTCGCCGTCGTCGCAGTCCGGGTCGTCCTCGTCGACCCAGCCGTCGCCGTCGCCGTCCAGGCCGTCCTCGCAGTCGTTGGCCGCCTCGTCGTCGTCGTCGCCGTCCTCGCACTCCTCGTCGTCGGCGTCTGCGTTGCCGTCGCCGTCGTTGTCGATGCCGTCCGAGCAGGCGGCCCCGTCGAGGCTGCCGTCCTCGTCCGTGCCGCCGATGCAGTCCGGGTCGTCCTCGTCGCGCCAGCCGTCGCCGTCGTTGTCGGCCCCGTCGGCGCAGCTGTCGAGCTCGGTCTCTTCGGTGGGGTGGAAGCCGTCCGCGCAGTCGCTGTCGTCGGCGGCGGTGCAGCCGGCGCCGTCGTTGTCGGCGCCGTCGTTGCAGGCGTCGCTGCCGAGGCCGGACTCGGCGGTGCCCTTCTCGGCACAGTCGGGGTCGTCGGCGTCGATCCAGCCGTCGGAGTCGTTGTCGAGAAGGTCGGAGCAGTCGGTGGTCTCGAGGTTGTCCAGGCCGTCGGAACAGCCCGGATCGTCGGCGTCCGTGTGGCCGTCGCCGTCGTTGTCGGCGCCGTCGTTGCAGGCGTAGGCGCTGGTCGTGGCCGACTCGGAGGCGGTGAGGGGCGCGCTGGCGCACTCGGGGTCGTCGGTGTCGATCCAGCCGTCGCCGTCGTTGTCTTCGCCGTCGAGGCAGTCGTAGGTCTCTTCGTAGTCGTCGTCGGCGCTCAGGCAGTCAGCGTCGTCGGCGTCGGTGTCGCCGTCGCTGTCGTTGTCGATGCCGTCGTTGCACTCGGTGCTGCCCGTGCCGCCGGCCGTCTCGGAGCCCGTCAGGCAGTCGGGATCGTCGTCGTCGGTCCAGCCGTCGCCGTCGTCGTCGAGGCCGTTCTCGCAGTCGGTGAGCTCGGAGCTGACCGTCGCGTCGGTGCAGGCGTCGTCGCCGGCGTCGATGCTGCCGTCGCCGTCGTTGTCGAGGCCGTCGTTGCAGGTGTCGCTGCCGAAGCCGAGCTCTTCGCCACTGGTCGCGCAGTCGGGATCGTCGCCGTCCACCCAGCCGTCGCCGTCCTCGTCCTCGCCGTTGTCGCAGGGGTCTTCCTCGAGGTCGTCGAGGGCGTCGGCGCAGTCGGGGTCGGCCATGTCGATGGTGCCGTCGGCGTCGTTGTCGGTGCCGTCGTTGCACTGGGCCGCGCCGTAGCCGGTCTCGTCCACCCCGCTCGTGCAGTCGGGATCGGCCGCGTCCACCCAGCCGTCGCCGTCGTTGTCGAGGAGGTCCTCGCAGGGGGCCGCCTCGGTGGTGTCGGTCGCGTCCTCGCAGTCCGGATCGGCCCGGTCGATGTCGCCGTTGCCGTCGTTGTCGACGCCGTCGTTGCACTCGTTGCTGCCGAAGCCCCCCTCGTCGTCCGAGAGGGCCGTCGTGCAGCCCGGATCCTCGAGATCGGTCCAGCCGTCGGCGTCGTTGTCGAGGCCGTCCTCGCAGGCGTTGGCCTCGCTGTCGTCGGCGGCGGTCTCACAGCCGGGGTCGTCCCGGTCGGTGAGGCCGTCGCTGTCGTTGTCGACGTCGTCATTGCAGGCGGTGCTGCCGAAGCCGGTCTCGTCCTCGCCCTCGTCGCAGTCGGGATCTTCGTCGTCGGGCCAGCCGTCGCCGTCGTTGTCGACCGCGTCGCTGCAGGGGGGCGTGGCCTCGTCGTCGTCGAGGGCCCCGTCACAGTTCGGATCGCTGCTGTCGACGAGCCCGTCGTCGTCGTTGTCGTCGCCGTCGTTGCAGGCCGTGCTGCCGAGGCCCGTCTCTTCGTCGCCGTCGGCACAGTCCGGGTCGTCGCCGTCGGTCCAGCCGTCGCCGTCGTCGTCGAGGCCGTTGCCGCAGTCGGAGACCTCGACGGTGTCGCTGGCGCTCTCACACTGGGGATCGTCGGCGTCGACCAGGCCGTCTTCGTCGTTGTCGACCCCGTCGTTGCACTGGCTGCCGCCGAAGCCGGTCTCTTCGTCGCCGTCGGCGCAGTCGGGATCGTCGCTGTCGATCCAGCCGTCCTCGTCGTTGTCGGCGCCGTCGTTGCAGGGCGTCAGCGGCGTGTCGAGCACGGCCAGGGCGAGGTTGTGGGTGGGGACCTGATCCTTGGTGAAGGTCAGGGGGCCCTCGCGCTCGGAGCCGATGGTCAGGGCCACGCCGGCGTAGCCCCGGGCCTCGACCGAGAAGGCGCTGCTGTTGCTGCCCTGGCCGAGCTCGATGACCGGCAGGGCGCCGCTCGTGCCCGGGTCGACCGTGATGACCAGCTCGAGGTCATCGTCGTCGGTCAGGGCGTTCTCGAAGGCGGCGCCCGAGGGCGCGGCGCCGGGGCCGGTGTCGTCCCAGGGGCTCTCGGGATCGACGATGAGCTGGAGGGTCTGGGCGGAGGCGCGGATGGCCTCGGCGTCGCCGGTGAGGGCGATCTTGATGCCTGTGCGCAGCTCGGTGCCGGAGCAGCCGGCGAGCAGGGCGACGAGGGCGAGCAGCGGGGTGCGGCGCATGGGGGTTCCCTCTCTCAGGGCAGGGTCACGGAGACGTCGCCCGTGGGGATGGGCTCGGGCTGGTTGGCGGCGATGATCAGCCCGGTGGTGGTGCCCACGGCGGCGAGGCCGACGCCGGCGGCGGTCCAGATCTGCCAGCGGCCGTACCAGGGGGGCAGCTCGATGAGGCTGCTGCGGCCCCGCTCGTCCCGCTTGGCCTTCTCGATCCGGTAGGTGGTGGCCCGGCCCTTGGCCACGGCGAGGCGGCCGGTGGCGGGCTTGGCCCCCGGCAGGCTCACCTCGACGGGGTAGCGGCCGCGGGCGACGTCCTTGAGAACGACCCGGCGACCGGTGCCCACGACCGTGCCCCCCATGCGCAGCTGGGCGTCGCCGCTGCCGGTGCGGACGATGACCTTGCCGCCCTTCTCGGGGATGCGGCCGCCGACCGCGGCCTTGTCGCCGTTGGTGGTGTCGACCACCTTGTAGACGGTCGGGCGGTCGGGGTGGCGCACGGCGATGAGGTGGACACCGGGCGGCAGCCCCTCCTGGCGCAGGGGGCTCGTGCCCACGGCGGTGCCGTCCAGCTCGACCGTGGCGCCGCCCGGGGTGGCGTCGACGATGAGCAGGCCGGCGCTCGAGGCCAGCTCGTGGAAGAAGAAGAGGTTCTTGCCACGGGTGAAGCTGAAGCTGCCCTCGACCGGCTCGTGGCCCGGGGCCTCGATGCGGTAGCTGTGGTCGCCCTCGCGCACGCTGGTGAGGCGCACGGGCAGCTTGGACTGCTGGCCGCCGTCGAGCACCACCACGGCGCCGGGCACCGGCGTGCCGAACTCGACCGTGCCCGTGCCGGGCAGCAGGGTGGCCGTGACGGACTGGGTGCGGTCCTGCTCGACGGTGACCCGCCGGACGAAGGGGTTGTGGTTGTCGGCGGCGACGCGGATGCGGTGGGCGCCCGCGCTGACGTAGCGGGTCACGGGGGCGGCCCCGGCGTCCTCGTCGTCGATCCAGACCCGGGCGCCAGGCACGGAGCTGGAGATGCGCAGGATGCCCTGTGGCGCGCCATCTTGGGCGGTGTTGGTCGCCGCCTGTTGGGCGTGGCCGGGGGCCGGCAGCACGAGGGCCAGCAGCAGGGCCGCCAGCGACACGGCGCGCAGCTTGGACGCGGGCACACGCCCGGGACGAGGTCGGGACATCGGGTTCCTCCACCGGGCGGGGAGGGTAGCAGACGCGACGGACCGGACGTGGGGCGCGCGGGCAGGGACCGGACAGCAGGGGGGGCGGCGCCGGCCGGGGAGGGGACGGGCCTGCGGCGCGGCGAGCCCCGGAGCGGCCCGCTCAGGCGGGGCGCAGGATGCGGGCGTCCCCGTCGCGCACGGTGATGCGCTGGCTGTCGAGCCACTCGAGCAGGGGGATCGCGTGCTTGCGGCTGAGGCCGCCGAAGAGCTCCTTGAAGTCGGTCGGGAGCATGCGGCCCTCGGCCCGGATGAAGGCCTCGACCCGGGCCTGCATGGTCGCGAGGGCCGGGGCATGCACGAGCTTGTCGCCCACCCGCACGGCCTGGTCCCGGTGGAGCAGCAGCCCGACCAGCTCGGGATCCCGGGGCAGCAGCTCGGCGAAGCGGGGGGCCTCGAGTCCGGCGGTGGCCAGCTCGCGGAGCAGCCCGTCGAGGCGGCGCTGCTGGTCGGAGCTGAGGCGCACGGCGAAGTCGGGGGCCCGCAGCCGGGGGCCCTCCAGCACGAGGCGGCCGGCGTCGGCCATGCGCTGGACCAGCGCGTCGAAGGCCCGCGGCTCGAGGTGGGCGAGGGTGCTGTGGTGGAGGTCGCGCCGGGGCACGCCGGGGGCCAGGGGGTTGTCGGCATGCCAGGCGGCCAGCGCGGCGGCGAGCTGGTCGGAGAGGCGCGCCACCCGGTCGGCATGCACCCGGGTCTCGCCGAGCAGGATGCCCCCGGGAATGCTCATCTGGTCGCAGAAGTCGGGCGCCAGGCCCCCGTCGCCGGCCCGGGCGAGGAGCACGCTGCGGTCGCCCGCGGCGAGGCGCCGCAGCTGGGCGGTGCTGCGGTCGCGGTGGCGGGCCCGGTGGCGGGGCGCCCAGGGGTCGTGCACCACCGCGCCGCCGAGGGTGGTCACGGGGGAGGCCCGGCGGAGGATGCAGCGGTCGCCCGGGACGGCGACGACGGGGCTGTCGGTGCGCAGCTGGGCCCAGGTGGTGCTGCCGGGGGGCAGGGGGTCGGGGGGCAGGGCGCCGTCGGCCCCGGCGATGGGGGCGACCACCGCCATCACCTCGGAGGTGCCGAGGAGCAGCCGGACCCGGGCCCGGTGGGGCAGGGGCGGGGCCCCGGGCAGCAGCCGCAGCTCGACGTCGAGCATCTGGGCGAGGGGCGGGTGATCGGGATGGACCACGACCATGCCCCGGTGGAGGTCGTCCCGCTCGACCCCGGCGAGGTTGAGGGCCGTGCGCAGGCCGGCGCTGCTGGCGGGCTGGGGCTGGCCGTGGACCTGGAGTCCCCGCACCCGGCTGCGCAGGCCCTCGGGCAGCACGACCACCTCGTCGCCGTCGGCGACCTGGCCCGAGCGCAGGGTGCCGGTGACCACCGTGCCGAAGCCCCGCTGGACGAAGGCGCGGTCGATGGGCAGCCGGAGGGGACCCCGGGCCGCCCGGTCGGGCGCGGGCAGCGCGTCGAGGGCCGCGATCAGGGCCGGCAGCCCCCGGGGGGTGGCGCCGGCGGCGGTGGCCAGCACGGGGGCACCCTCGAGAAAGGTCCCCTCGACGGCCTCCTCGACGTCGAGGGTGGCCAGCTCGAGCATCTCTTCGTCGACCAGATCCGTCATGGTGAGGGCCACGACGCCCCGCTGCACCCCGAGCAGGGCGAGGATGTCGAGGTGTTCGCGGGTCTGGGGCATGACCCCCTCGACCGCGCTGACGCAGAGCACCACCGCATCGAGCCCGGTCGCGCCGCTGATCATGGTGCGCACCAGCCGCTCGTGGCCGGGCACGTCGATGAAGCTGGCGACCCGGCCCGAGGGCAGCCCCAGGCGGGTGAAGCCCAGGGCGATGGTGATGCCCCGCTCCTGTTCCTCGGGCAGCCGGTCGAGGTCGACCCCGGTCAGGGCCCGCACCAGCGAGGTCTTGCCGTGGTCGATGTGGCCGGCGGTGCCGATGACCAGCACCCGGTCGGGAGAGACGGCGGGGGCCGCGGGGGCGGAGGAGTCGGTGGGGGCCGTGCTGTGCATGCCCCGTCCGTAGCCGCTCGCCGGAGGCGCTGCGAGCGGTGGCCGGGCCGTGCCGCAGGGGGCGGCAGGACAGCGGGGGCCGCCTGTGGGATGCTCCCCACCCCGGGCACGCCCCCGGGCCTGGGAGGACGTGGTGGGAGAGACCTGTGGGCGCTGCGGCGCCGCGCTGCCCGACGAAGGCCAGCCCTGCCCCGCCTGTTCTGGCGACGCGCCCGCGGCGCTGGAGGCAGCCGACCTCAGCCCCCTCGAGGAGGCCGGGCCGGCCGCGCCCGCGGCGCCCCTCGAGCTCGAGCTCCAGCGGGCCCAGGGCGACGCCATCGAGGGCCCCTACGACCGCATCACCCTCCAGGAGATGCTCTACGCGGGCCGGCTGACGGGCGAAGAGCGGGTGCGGGCACCCGGTGCTCCGGCCTTCGTCATGCTGCGCGAGCATGCTGAGCTGGCCTTCGTTCTCGACCGATTCCACGGCGAGGCGGTCCGGGCCCGCGCCGCCGCGCCGCCGCCTGCGGATGCGGCCGCCTCCGCTGCCCCGACCGAGAGCCGCCGGCCCGAGGTGGCCGTGCAGGAGGTCATGGAGCAGGCCGGCCTCCAGCCCGGGCGCCTCGCCCTGATCGTCGTGGGCACCCTGCTGGTCGGCGTTGCCGTGGTCGTCGCGCTCTTCGTCAGCCAGGTGGGCTGAGCCGCGGGGGGGCGGGGGTGGCGCTCAGCCTGCGGCGGTGAGCCGGCG
>CAXQUZ010000037.1:0-10883 GCA_964226865.1 Myxococcota bacterium
TCTGCGCAGCGTCGCGCTCAAGCTGCGGACGCTGTACCCCACCGAAGCGCCGGATCGGAGGGACGAGCGCGTATCCGATGCGTTCGTGGGAAACCTCGTGGACCAGGTCACCGAGGGCTTCAAGGGAGACGTCGGCATCGTGCCCCGACAGTTCCTGCGAGAGTTCATCGGCCAGCTCGACATGGTAGACGAAGACGCGGACTATGATCCGGCCCTGCACTACGGCTTCCAGGCGCGTGAGCTGACGGAGGAAGAACAGCGTCGGCTGCACGGAGACCCAGCCCAGCAAGACGTCGTTGAGGACGACGAGCTGATTCCGGCTGAGGATGCATGGTGAGCGTATTTTCGTGCTTCCACCCACGCCTCCAGACCGCCATCGTCTCGAGGCTGGGCTGGTCGTCCCTGCGCCCGGTCCAAGAAGAGGCCGGCGAAGCGTTGCTTCGCGGCCACAATGCCGTCATCCTGGCACCCACGGCCGGCGGAAAGACCGAAGCGTCGATGTTTCCGACGCTATCGCAACTGATCACAGACGCGCCGACCGGTGTCGGTGCGCTGTACCTCGCCCCCATCAAGGCCCTGCTCAACAACCAGGCCCACCGACTGGGCACCTACACAGAGATGGTCGGCCTCCGGCGCACCGTTTGGCACGGCGACACCACAGCCAGCCAGCGCAAAGCCTTCCTGCGCGACCCTACCGAGCTCTTGATGACCACGCCGGAGTCGCTGGAAGTGATGTTGGTGTCCAAGAGGGTCGACACCGCGGCCATCTTTGGCGAGCTGCGCACCGTCGTCATCGACGAGATCCACGCGCTGGCGGGCACCGACCGCGGGGGCCACCTGATGAGCGTGTTGGAACGGCTTGCTGCTCTCTCTCGCTTCGACGTGCAGCGGGTCGGCTTGAGCGCCACCGTGGGCAACCCCGAGGCCATCCTTCAATGGATTCAAGGCAGCTCGGCCCGCGGAGCCGTGGTGGTGGACCCTCCGAAGCCACCGGGCCGTCGACAGCTCCTTGTCGTCCACCGGGAAGATCTCAACCACATCGCCCGAGACGCGGCCAAGCTGGCCAAGCATGGCAAGTCTCTGCTGTTCTGCCAGTCGCGGGCGACCACCGAGGCCGTCGCGGGAACCATGCGGACCGCCGGCACCGAGGTCTTCGTCCACCACAGCGCGGTGTCGAAGGAGGAGCGCCTCGCCGCCGAAGAGCGCTTTCACCATGGCCACGATGCATGCATCGTCTGTACCTCTACGCTTGAGCTTGGGATCGACGTGGGGGATCTGGACCGGGTGTTGCAGGCGGAGGCACCAGACACGGTTGGATCATTTCTCCAACGCATGGGGCGGACTGGCCGACGTGCGGGCCAAGCCGCGAACACGACCTTCCTGTGTGAGACTCGCGACGCCGTGCTTCAGGCCATCGCCCTCATCGAGCTCGCCCGGGAAGGTTGGGTCGAGTCGGTCCGCGTGGATGACCGGTGCTGGCCGGTCCTCGTGCATCAACTATTGGTGATGGCGCTGGCGGATGATGGCGTGGAGCGAGACGCCGCCTGGGCCCATCTCCGCAAGGTTCCCGACCTACGAGGCATCGCGCGCGAGGAGTTCGACGCGGTCGTGGACCACATGTTGCGGGACGGGGGACTCGCACAGGTCGGCCGACTGCTCGTTCTAGGGCGCAGGGCCGAGCGCAAGTTCGGTCGGAAGAACTTCATGGAACTCTACGCGGTCTTCTCCAGCCCGCAGAGCTACCGCGTCGAGACACGTTCGGGGGCTCCCGTCGGCACCCTCAACCAGAACTTTGTCGACCGACTGGTCGACGGAGTGAGCGGTTTCCTCCTTGGAGGCCGGGCCTGGACGGTGTTCACCATTCGCCACGATGACCGCCGCGTCATTGTGGAGCGCGGGCCACATGGGCGTCGTCCGATGTGGGGCGGATTCCTTCCCCAGTTTCTCGGGCGCGAGCTGTGCACCAAGGTCCGCGAGGTGATCCTGTCTGACCGGCAATACCCCTACCTCCACCCGTCCGCTGCCATTGTCCTGCGAGATGCCCGAGACGACCTCGGCGGAGCCTTGGAGCCCCCGTTCGTCGGGCTGGTAGAAACCGAGGATGAGGTCGAGTGGTGGACCTTCGCCGGCGGGCGCATCAACGCAACCCTTCGCTACGCGCTCGAAGCCGTGGGTGGGGACTGGAAGGTCGTGCCAGACAGCCATGTCATCAAGATCCGCGGAGAGGGAGTCCGCGCGAACGAGGTCTGGGAGGCAGTACAGCGACTCCACGGGCCCGATGTCTGGCGGGATGAGACACTGTGGGAAGAGGTGGCGAAAGGGCTGCCGGAATACCGACTCAGCAAGTTCCAAGCATTGATGCCGGAGGGGGTCCAACGGGAAATGGTGATGCGGTACTTGCTCGATGTGGAGGCGGCGCAGGAGTGGATGGGGTCAGTGGCAGCAGAGGGACCTCACGGAGCGGGCGAGCCCCCCTGATTGGAGCGAAACCGGTGAAACCATGCTCTCCCACAGCTCATGGTGGAAACACCCATGGTCCGGGCGACTGCATCCTTGCACGCCACTGGGAAAGCGCTCCCTCGCGAGGGGCCGAGTACACTTCGATTCGTCTACATTGGGTGCGCCGAAGACGCCCTGGGCTCGTGATAGACGACCTACTTCTCGAACAGCAGATCGAGTCGCTGGCAGCTGGCGTCCCCATGTGCGGTCGGCGTGCCAAGCGCAGGGTGCACCGACCCACCAACGCGCGAGATGAGCGGCGGGGCACGATCCGAGGTGGAGCAGATGCTGCAACGCCCTCACCCAGGAAGGCACGGCCACCAGCGTCATCGCGGTGGACCGCCAAACTGCCGAGTGCGGCGGCATCCACGAGGCCTGACGCAGCACCCACTTCGAAGCCCGCGGGGAGTTCTGCCCGGGCTCCGATCCTACCGACGACGACACCGCAGCGCACACCGCCCCCCCCCACCAAGTCCACGCGCCAGGTCCACCGCCGGCGGCCCCAGAGGCCTGAACGTCCCTACACGATTCATCAGGAGATCGACAGGAACGGCAGAATCGGGGCCGCCAGCACGCGGCCAGGACGGACACCTTGTGCGGAGTGTGCCATAGATCTGTCTCACACCTCTACGCGCCGGTCATGCGGATACACACGCCCCGGCGCCGACTGCCCTGTGGATGCTCCCGAGACCGGTCCCATCTGCCGAATCTTCGGCCCTCCCAACGACCATGAGGACACTGCGACATGCCCGCCCTCGACTGGTTCCGCACCGCCGACCGCGCCTTCAACGAGCTCGACCCTGCAGCCTTCGCGGCCGAGGTCGCCGCCGCTGAAGTCGAACGCGACGTCATCCAGCGCCGCGCCCCCCTCGAGGCCTGGCCCCAGCTCACGGTGGATGCTTTTGCCAACGACCGGCAGGGACCCTCTCTCGCCCGTCTGATCGCCGACTACGCCGCCCACGATGCCGCCACGCCCCCCGGCCTCCCGCTCTACCGCGACCGAGACCGCTGGCGCTTCCCGATGGGCTTCGGGGACGAGCTCGAGGCCTGGCAGGCCATGCGTGCCGTCTTCCTTCGGGCATTCGAGCTGGCCCAGGGGAACGAGCTGGGCCGCATCCAGGAGCTGAGCGACCGCCAGCACCTCGGCGGCTTGCTGCTCCAGGCCCTCGCGGCCTACTTTCCCGAACGATTTCTCCCCGTACACGCTCCCGACCACCTCGAGCTCTTCGGTCGGCGGCTGCTCGGGTCCCGGTGGAAGGACGCCGATCTGGACCGTCGGCGTCCCGTCGAGCTGAACGCCAGGCTCGCGACGGTGCTGCGGGAGCGCATGGGCCCCGGACTCGACACTGTGGCCGCCCGGGCGTTCCTGTACGACTGGTCCGACCCCGCCCAGCTGCCGCCGATGGTCCTCAAGGTGGCGCCGGGCGAAGAGGGACGCTTCTGGAGCGAGTGCCTCGCGGGCAGCTACGTCTGTGTTGGCTGGGACGACATGGGCGACCTCCGCACGCTGCGGCGCCGTGCCGACGTCGAGCGGCGCATGCTCCAGATCTACGGTGACCACTACAACCAACACAAGGCGACCATCACCAAGAAGGCGCGGGAGCTGTGGGCGCTGCGGGAGGCGCCACCAGGATCGGTGGTCGTGGCCAATCGCGGCACCAGCCACGTTCTCGGCGTCGGGCGGGTGAAGCGCCCGGGCTACGCCTGGCGAGACGACCGAGCGGAGTACAAGCACACCCTCGAGGTCGACTGGGACCCGTCTCTGGCCGGCGACATCCCCACCCAGGGCTACTGGGGACTGGTCACGGTGCGGGAGGTGCCCGCAGAGAGCTGGGACGACGTGCTGGGCCCCCTCGTGGAGCAGGGCCGCTTCGCTGCTGCACCCACCGGACCACCGAACCCACCCTCACCGGAGCGCCCCCCACGCTGGTGGCTCTTCCAGTGCAACCCCAAGGTCTATGACCTCGCAGGCGCCCTCCAGGGCCTCGCGACCACAACGTGGCGGGTGACCCGCTATGCCGCCGAGATGCTGCCCGGCGACCGGGTCGTGATGTGGGAGACCGGCAGCCACGCCGGCGTGCGGGGCTTCGCCACCCTGACCAGTCGGCCCTACACATCGACCGATGACGACGACGACCCCTACCTCCACGACCCGACAGGTCTGCCCGAGGACCAGACGGTTGTGGAGCTGCGCTTCGACCCGGGGCTGCTGCGGGGCCCCACCCGCGAGGCTCTCAAGGCCCACCCCCTGCTGCTCAAGATGTCCCACATGCGCACGCCCCAGCCGACCAACCACAAGGTCAGCGACGAGGAAGCGCGAGAGCTGCTCCAGCTCATCGAGGCCCAGGAGCAGGCGGTCATCGACGATCCGCCGAGCTTCCAAGACATCCTCGACGGTCTCCGAAGCCGCAACCTCTTCTTCCCCGAGGAGGTCGTAGCGAACGTTGTTCTCGCACTGCGCACCAAGCGCTTTGCCATCCTCACGGGCATTTCGGGGACGGGCAAGACCCAGATCGCCCTGGGCATCGCCGAGCGCTACCCGCTGGTCCGCCAGCTCAAGCCCCCGCCGGCCGAGCTGGCGGAGGGTGCCGTGGAGATGAAGGTGCAGCCCTACATGCGCAGGCACCGTCGCTTCAGCCTGCCCACAGAGCTTGCAGCACGGCTGCCACAGTTCTCTCCGGGCCAGGGCTCGGTCAAGCTGCGGGTGGTCTGTCCAGATGGTGAAGTCGTCGCCACGGCCTACTCGGGAACGGGTCTGCAGGTCGGCTGGAAGGGCGTCCTGGGACAGTGGTTCGCCGCCAACCTCTCCGTGGGCGACACCGTCATCGCGCAGGTCGTCGAGCCTGAGGGAGACGACGCGCCCTACCTCCAGCTCAGCAAGCCCGCCGCGGTCGCCCGCCGGGCCACGGTCGTCCGGCACCACGAGGTCATCGCCGTGCGGCCCGACTGGACCGACAACCGTGGACTGCTCGGCTACTTCAATCCCATCACCGAGCAGTACATGATCACCCCCTTCCTGCGGCTGCTGCTGGCAGCGCGGGAGGAGGCAGACGCCGCAGCGCGGTCGGCGCGGGCGCCCCACCCGTTCTTCGTCGTGCTCGACGAGATGAACCTCGCCCGGGTGGAGCACTACTTCTCGGACTTCCTCTCGGCGCTGGAGAGTGGCGAGCCGCTGCCCCTGCACGAGGTCGAGGCCATCGAAGAGGGCGCCGACGGCCAGGAGCCCGTGCCGCGCAGCATCGTGGTGCCCGACAACCTGTTCTTCGTGGGCACGGTCAACGTGGACGAGACCACCTACATGTTCAGCCCGAAGGTGCTCGACCGGGCCTTCACCATTGAGTTCAACGATGTCGACCTCGCCGGCCTGGACGACGAGAGCACGGCCGACACCCCGCTCATGCTGGAGCACTGGGACGGCCGCCTGCGCTACCCCGGCAAGCCCGATGCCGCCGAGTGGTCTGCGCTGCGAGATGACGAGCTGCTCGCCCCGCTGCGCAACGACCTCATCAACCTCCACAAGCTGCTCACCGCCGACAACCGGCACTTCGGCTACCGCGTGGCCAATGAGCTGGCGCGCTTCATCCACCTGGCCTCCGAGAGCTGTGGCGACCGCGCAGGGGCCGCCCGCGCGGCCACTGACCTGGGCATCGTGCAGAAGGTGCTGCCCAAGCTGCACGGGACGCGGCAAGAGGTGGGAGAGCTGCTGGACGCCATGCTGGCCTTCGCGCTGGACTGCTCGCCCGACGAGCTGGCCGCATGGTCGTGGAAGCCACCCAAGACCTGGACCCGGGGCAAGGAGCTCGGAGAGCCTCGCTTCCCCCGTGCCGCGGCCAAGCTCTGGCGCATGCGGCGGCGGCTTCAGCAGCGCGGCTTCACCAGCTACATCGAGTAGGCGGGGTGGCGCACGACATGGAGCTGCAGGTCACCATCCGGCGCCGACGGACCGCTGCGGTCCCCGAGATGGGGCCGCATGGACTGCGCCTGCAGGCAGAGGCGACCTACGTCGTGGAGGGGTCAGACGCCCTCCAGGTCGCCGGCGCGCTGCCCCCGCAGGTGGTCGAGGTGTTGAGCACGAGGCTGGTGCTGGTCCGGTTTGGCAATGCGGTCGGCCGACTGGCGGGCGGACCGCTCGGCCCGCTCGACGTCGTGAGCGGCAAGCTCGACGCAGACGGCTTCGACCGCCTCCTCAATGACGTGGCGCGCCGGGCAGCAGCACTGCCGTTTGCGGCAGGAACATCCACCCAGTCAACATTCTCGCAGAGTGAGGCACTGCGTCCGCCCCCCTACCACGCCCTCGTCTTCCTCCGCGCCGCCAGGGCGCCGGACGCCCCCGACGACCAGGCCCTTCTGCCCGCCCTGCGCGACATCCTGGCCCGACCCCACCTGCGATTCGTGCGGGCCCGCCGAGAGGTCGGGGTGGGCGCGGCGAGCCGCATCGACGCCAAGGCCCTGCTGGACGTGGTTGCAGGCCGCTGGCCCCTGGAGCGGGCCCATCGAAGCGGCTGGGTCGCAGCGCAGCTCCGGGGACGCCTCCCGCAGCGAGTCGAAGAGACGACCGCCCACCGCACGCTGGACACCCCCGAGAACCGCTTCGCGCTGCACGTCATCGACCTGGCCCTGGAGCTCCTCGACGAGGTCCGTGCCGCCGCGATCGAGGCCCGCCGTTCGTCCGTGGAAGCGGAGGCCCGCACCCTCGCCGCGCGCCTCGAGCCCTTCCGCTCCCACCGCATGTGGACCGACGTGGGCCAGCTCACGCGGATCCCCGCTGGGTCCACGGTGCTCCATGGGCGCGCTGCCTACCGCACCCTCTTCCTCCTCCACAGCCGGCTCATGCTCGGCGCTCGCCTGCCGCAGCGGGATGACACCGTGCATGGACTGCTGGAGGTCAAGGACGTCGCCCGGCTCTACGAGCTGTGGTGCTGCTTCGAGGTCATCGACGCGGTCTCCCAACACCTGGGCGACCCGATCGAGGTGGGCGAGGTCCGCCGCGGCCGGCTGGCCCTTGATGTCGTTGAAGACGACTATGCAGCGGTCTGGAGAGACGGCACCACCGTGGTCTACAACCCCCGCTTCAAGCGCAGTGGCAGGGTGGGCCGGAGGTCCTACTCGGTGCCGCTGCGGCCCGACATCGGGCTGTGGGTGCCCGATGGGGAGGGTGGACGCGACCTGCACCTGCTCGACGCGAAGTTCAAGGTGAACTGGACGGCGACGCTCGACGGGGAGGACGACGACGGGCGCGCGGGCCGAGCGACGCGGGCCGACCTCTACAAGATGCACACCTACCGGGACGCGCTGGGAGCGCGGTCGGTGTGGGTCGTCTACCCGGGCACGGAGCGGCGGTTCTATGCGACGGAGAGGGGCACCGAGCTGGACGGGGTGGGGGTGGTGGCGCACGGGCCGGGCCGGTCTCCCGAACACCTTCACGCGGTGGTCGGCACGCTGCTCCGACGAGAGAAGGTCGGCGTCAGACGCGTGACCACCTCTGGGTGAACCAGGTCGCGAACGGAATTCCCGCCAGCCCTGTGTTCTGCATGCCCCCCCATGAACCCTGCCAGCTCTCCACCCAGCAGCTCGCCGACCTCGTCGGCCTCTCTGAGTGGACCATCCGCAAGCTCGCACGAGAGCGGCGCATCCCCTACCTCCCGCTCGGTCGCAGCCTCCGCTTCGACCACATCGAGGTCCGTGAGGCCACCAGTCGAGCCACCGCCGGCGCCACGACGGAGGCGCGGGCAAGCGAGCACAACAATGCGCCGCGCGGGCGGAAGTCCAGCCACCGCTCCCGCAAGGCCACATGGGGTGCCCCCTCGACGCGGAGGAAGGCATGAGCGTCTACCTGCTGAAGCACAAGTCTGGCCGCTTCCCCATGATCGAGGGCTCCGACATCGACCCCACCACGGGGCGGAAGCTGCGTGCTGCGCCGCCTGTTCAATGACGCGAAGCGGTGGGGCTTCGCCGAACCCGCCACGCCGCAAGACCCGCATGCGCAACAGCCACCTCCGCGCGGTCCTCGACGCAGCGCTCGAGCACGGCGGCCCCGCCGGTCCACTGCTCTGCACGGCGCTGCTCACCGGCATGCGTCTCGGTGAGCTGGCCGCGCTCCAGCGGGACCACGTGGACGTGGATGCCACCAAGATCCACATCCGGCGCAGCGTGTCGCGCGGGGTGGTCACCTCTCTGCGCCACAGCCCCGGACCGGCGCTCGCCAATGCCGGCGTTGCCCCGCTCCACATCCAGCACCTCATGGGCCACTCCGACCTGCGGACAACCCAGATCTACCTGCAGGGAGACGAGCGAGCCCTCCAGCAGGCGGTCAACCGGCTCGGGGCAGGACGCCAAGCCAAGCCCGGCGAGGCGGAGTGACACGCTCCCACGCCGCGGCACGCCTGCGGCACAGACCACCAACCAGCGACAACACCAGCGCGAGAGACACCATGAACACAGAAAAGAAAGAGTGGAGGCGGCGGGAGTCGAACCCGCGTCCGCGACTGCTCCACCGCGGCGTCTACGGGTGTATCTCCAAGAAAAGCGACGCCGGCCAGGTCTCGGAGCCCACCCTTGACCGACGTTGGTGGCGAATTGATGGGGTTGTTTTTCGTCCCCCGGCGCGACGCCACGTCAACGCTTCGGGACTATCCAGGTCTTGACACGCCCAGCTCCACGCCCCTGGCAACAGAGGAACCGGACGGCTCAGCTGAAATTACGCAGCGAGAGCGAAGTGCTTGTTGTTGTTGGCACTTGTAGGGTTTTCTACGAGTATTTACGAGGTCCATAGAATCCTCGACACGCAACCTTGGTTTGCACAGCCCCGTCGAAACCGTTTCGCCCCCAGAATGTGGACTGTCGTCGACAGCACTGGGAATGTGAGCGCACGCTCGTTGGGACCCGTCCCCTCTGGAGAGCGGGGGACCTTGCCACCAGACCATGACCGGACTTGGGAAAGAACATCGAGCATGCGGAGGGCTGACCGATAGACTGCCCGACCGCTATGCTCGCCGCGCGGCGGCGCGCAGCCCCCGTCACTTTGCCGATCCGACGCCCGCCGTCAACCCCCGGCCCCGACTCTCGCCCCTTCCCTCCCCCCTGCAGGCGACCCGCTCCCATGGACCGCAACCACTTCGAGACCCTCCTCAAGCGCTCTCCCCTGCTGGCCGGCATGGACTACTCGGTCCGCGACACGCTGGCCTCGCGCTTCGTGCAACACCCCTTCCTGGCCGGCGAGCCCGTCATCCGCGCCGGCGACACCGGCCGCCACCTGGGCATGCTCCTCGAGGGCAATGCCATCGTCCAGGCCCGCCGGGAGAACCAGGCCTACACCGTCGAGATCCTCGAGCCTGGGCGCCTCTTTGGCGAGATCGCCTTCTTCGATGCCCAGTCGCCCCGCACGGCCGACGTCATCGGCACCATGCCCGGCGTCGCCGCCCTCTTCCCCTACCGGGCCTACGACGAGCTGGTGCGGGTGGGCGATCCCGCGGCCGAGGTGCTCGAGAAGAACGTCGTCGACATCCTCTCGAAGCGCATCCAGGCCACCAATGAGCGCCTCGCCGAGCTGCTCGAGGCCACCCGCCAGGGCACCTTCCTCGCCACCCTTCGCCGCCTCTTCGGCGTCCGGAGCTGATCCATGGACTACCGCGCCGAAGTGCTGAGCGACGTGCCCGGCCTCACCGACGTTCCCCCGCTCGCTCTCGAAGAGCTGGCCCGCGAGTTCGACCTCCGCGACTACAGCGACGAGGTCATCTGCTCCGAGGGCGAGGCCGCCGACACGCTCTACATCCTCGCCGAGGGCGAGTGCGAGGTCATCAAGACCGCGCCGAACATGAAGAAGTACAAGGTCGCCATGCTCACGCCGGGCTGCCTCTTCGGCCACGTGGGCGTCATGACCCTGGCCCGCCGCACGGCCACGGTGCGCGCCCGCGGGTCGGCCAAGGTGCTCCAGATGCCGGCCCGCCGCGCCCGCAACCTGCTGCGCAGCGGCGACTTCGTCGTCACCTCCCCCTTCCGCCGCGCCCTCATCGTCGCCCTGAGCCGCCAGCTCTACTCCGCCACCGCCACCACCATGAAGCTGGCCATCGACGCCGGCGTGGCCGTGCCGGCGACCAACCAGGCCGCGCGCCCCATCAACGAGGCCGACTTCGACCCGCGCCTCGCCGAGGACGCCCTCATCCGCGCCCAGGGCCACCTCTGATCGGCCCACTGGGGGCGCGGGTGCCCGGTCTCGCCGCGCCCGCGTCCCGGCCCGGCCCCACATTCCCCAGCCTCCCGGTCATCCCCTGACCGGCGCTCCGGAGGGAACCGGTTAGGCGCCCCGCCAAACCACGTCCCGGAGCACGACATGGTGCGCCTCCAGAGCTACATCAGCGGATCCTGGCAGAGCGGCACGGGCACCC
>CAXQUZ010000038.1:0-24459 GCA_964226865.1 Myxococcota bacterium
CACCGACGGCACCGACGGCACCGACGGCACCGACGGGACGGACGGCACCGACGGGACGGACGGCGACGACGGCACCGACGGCACCGACGGCGACGACGGGGGCATGGGCGAGCAGCCGGCCTTCGAGAACCCCCCCGAGGCCGAAGACCTCGACCCCGACCCCGACGTGGTCCACTACGCGCTCACCGCGGCCCCCATGACCCACAGCATCGTCGACTGGCACAACGACGAGACCCTGCTGCTCGAGGGCTACGCCTACAACGGCAGCCTGCCCGGCCCGACCCTGCGCGCCCAGGTGGGCCAGCGGGTGGTGGTCGACATCGAGAACCAGCTCGACACCCCCACGACCGTGCACTGGCACGGGATCGCCGTGCCCCACGAGATGGACGGCGTGGTCTGGTCCGCCGAGCCGATCCCCCCCGGGGGCAGCTTCAGGGCCGAGTTCGTGCCCGACCGGCCCGGGGTCGCCTGGTACCACCCCCACTTCGACACCGAGCACCAGGTCGACCACGGCCTCTACGGCGCCGTCATCGTCGAAGACCCGGACGACCCGCCGGTCGACCGGGAGCTGGTCATGGTGCTCGACGACCACCCCCTGGGCATCGAGCTCCCCGACGAGGCCGGCCACGTGCACGGCGCGCACGGGGCCGAGGGCCTCTGGACGGTCAACGGCCGCGTCCAGCCCGCCCTGGCCGTGGTGCCCGGCGAGCGGCTGCGGATCCGGGCCGTGCTCGCGAGCAACGAGGGCTACGTGAAGCTCGACGCCGGAGACCTGCCCTTCGCGGTGGTGGGCCGCGACATCGGGCCCCTCTCGGCCCTCGCCCTCCCCGACACCGAGCTGTTGGCCCCTGGCGACCGGGTCGACCTGCTCGTCGAGGCCCCGGCGGCCACCACGACCCTGCGCGACCACCCCCACGTGCTCCACGGCGGCGAGAGCCTGGGCGAGCCCCGGCCCCTGCTCGACCTCGTCGTCGACCCGGAGGCCACCCCCACCACCCCCGCCTCGGCGCTCGCCGACTGGCCCCAGCTGCCCACCCCGCCGAGCCCCGACCCGACCCACACCGACATCCACTACACCTTCCAGGGCGACCCCACCTCGGACGTCTGGCGCATCAACGGCGAAGAGTTCCCCGACGTGACCATCGAGCAGCTCGCGCTCGGCACCGAGGCCATCGTCCAGGTGCGCAACGTCTCGGCCACCGAGCACCCCTTCCACCTCCACGGCCTCCACTTCGAGGTGCTCAGCCGCGACGGCGTGCCCCCCGAGAGCCACCAGCTCGAAGACACGATCAACGTCGCGATCTACGAGACCGTGCGGCTGCGGGTCGTGGCCGACAACCCGGGCGCGTGGATGGCCCACTGCCACATCCTGCCCCACGGCGACCGGGGCATGATGACCGTGCTCGAGGTGGTCGACGACTGAGCCGCGCGCCCGCCGCCCCTCCTCCTGTCCCTGCCCCGCCAGCCCCGGATCTGTCCCGATGTCTTCGATCTCCAGCGTCTTCTCTCCCGGCGGCGTCGCCGGCGCCGTCGACCCCGTGCTCGACCTCGTGCTCGAGCGCGATGTGCCCGTGGCGCCCGACAAGGTCTGGGCCGCCTGGACGACCCCCGCCCTGCTCACCCAGTGGTTCACCCCGGCCCCCTGGACGACGGCCCTGGCCGAGCTCGACCTGCGGCCCGGCGGCCACTTCCGCACCGTGATGCGGGGCCCCGAGGGCGAAGAGCACGACAGCACGGGCTGCATCCTCGAGGTGGTGCCCGGGCGGCGGCTGGTCTGGACCGACGCGCTGGGGCCCGGCTTCAGGCCCACGGGGGCGGCCTTCATGACCGGGGTGCTCGAGCTCAGCCCCACCGCCACGGGCACCCTCTACCGGGCCATCGCCCGCCACGCCTCGCCCGAGACGGCGAAGCAGCACGCCGAGATGGGCTTCCTCCAGGGCTGGGGCGCCGCCCTCGACCAGCTCGTGGCCCTCATGGGCGACCCCGCCTGAGCCCGGCCGCGGCGGTCGACCCAGGGCCCGCCCCCAGGCGATAGTGGCGGCGCGCCGCCCGGAGTGCCCATGACCGCCCGCCGCCCCGCCCTCGCTGTTCTCGCCGCCGCAGGGCTCGCCGCCGCCGGCTGCGCCGACACCGCCGACAAGCCGGGCGCCCGGGACGACCGCGCGCCCCCCGCTGGCGACAGCGGCCCGGGCGCCGACACGGGCCCCGAGGCCGCGGCGACCTGCCTGCCTGCGCCGCCGCCGACCATCGTGCCCTGTGGCACGGGCCCCATCGACCGCCAGAGCCTGCTCGCTGGCCCCGGGAACGACGACCACGACGCTGTTCTCGCGGAGAAGGCCCACCGCTTCGACCGGGTCTTCCACGGCCTCATCACCCGCAACACGGGCCTCAGCACCGAGCTCGGCCTCGTCGACGGCCCCGACAGCACGGCCCGGATCGCGGCCTGGCTCGACGCCGACGACGGCCGCGACTTCGAGGCCTGGTCGGGCGGCCCGGTGACCGAGGTGGTGGCGAGCTGGTCGAAGGTGGCCGGGGGCTACGGCGGGGTGGGGGTGGCGGCCGACGCCTTCCGCTACGGCGCCCTGCGGGACGAGGGGGCCGACTGCGAGACGGTGGCGGCGGCCCGCACCGAGCTGCTCGCGGCCCTCGAGGGGCTCCACCGGGTGGTCGAGATCACGGGTGTCGAGGGCGTCATCGCCCGGGGCATCGCCAGCCTCGACAACCCCGGCATCTCGGAGAGCGTCGAGACCGTGCCCCTCTTCGACGACGACGGTGCGCCCCTGCCCGCCGAGAAGGACAACGGCACCTGGCGGGCCGACAACTCGGGCCTCCACCCGGGCCACGTCTGGGAGGACTCCTGCTCGCGCGACATGCTCGTCGGCTGGGCCGCGGGCTTCGCGGCCGCCTGGGAGGTCGTGCGCCACGACCCCGACATCGACGCGGCCACCAAGACCCGCCTCGCCGACGACGCCCGGGCCATCGCCCGCTCGCTGCTCACCGTGCAAGAGAGCGGGTACGACCTCGAGGTCATGGACGCCGACGGCCGGCGCACCTACCACGGGCTGCTCCACGAGAACTCGGTCGACCGCTACTACGCCGACGGCATCGAGAACGGCCAGAACGCCCTGATGGCCGTGGGCGCCCTCGCCGCCCTGGGCGCCACCGCCGAGGACCCCACCGTGCTCGACGCCCTCGCCGGCCCCCTGCTCACCACCCGCGAGCTCGGCCGCATCGCCCGCGAGAAGGCCCACCTCATCGACTTCGGGCCCGCGTCCAACTACTCCGGCTACAACATGGGCTTCCTCGGGGGCTGGATGGCCACCCGCTACACCTGCGGGGACGACCACCGGGCCGACCTCGGGCTCGGGGTCGCCGACGACATGTACGACCGGGCGGGCCAGGACCGCCAGCCCATCGAGCAGAGCCAGGCCCTCTACCACCTCGTCGCGGCCCAGGCCCTCGGCGGCCAGTCCCTCTGGCCCAGCGCCGCCCTGCCCACCTCCGACGCCGTCGACCGGGCCGCCGCCGCCCGAGAGGCCACCCTCGCCGTGCTCCGCGACTTCCCCGACGCCCCCTACGTGCCCGAGAGCCGCACCAACTGTGACGAGGACGAGCTCGCGGCCGGCGTCTGCACCGCCGCCGACGGCACCCCCCTGACCCTGCTCGGCCCGGTGGGCTGGAACGACACCTGGGTGAGCGCCGAGCCCGTGCCCATGGCCATCCGGCCCCCGTCCAACTACCACTGGCGCTCGAACCCCTACCAGGTCAACGGCGAGGCCAGCGGCACCCAGCTCTACAGCGGCGTCGACTTCCGCTTCGTCTACTGGATGGGCCGCTACGTCCAGCGCTGAGGGCGGCCCCGGCGCTCAGAGCCCGGCCTCGGCGGCGAGGCGGCGCACCCAGGGCACGACCTGGGCCGGAAAGCGCCCGGCCAGGGGGGCGACCTGGGGCAGCAGCCAGGCAGCGAGGCGGCGGCGCAGGGCCGGCGACACGGGCACGGCCGGCGCGGCGTTCGGGCGCTGGTCGACCAGGGCGCCGACGGCCGCGGTGTCGATGGGCGCGCCCAGAAAGGCCCCCACCTGCCCGAGGAAGGCCCGCGGATCGGCCGCCGCCGCGTCGAGGAAGAAGACCCCCACCCGCCCCGGGAAGGCCGCCTCCCACCGCGCGAGGGCCCCGGCGTAGTCCGAGAAGCCCCCCGAGAGCCCCTGGCTCAGGCCGGCGAAGAGCCGCGCGTCGCCCAGCTCGGGGCCCCACCAGCCCTTGCGCCGCATGAAGGCGAGCTGGGAGAGGGCCCGGTCGAGGGGGTCGCGCAGCAGGATGAGGATCCGCGCCCCGGGGGCCCACTCGGCCGCCCGGGCGATGCCCGCCGCGTCGAGGCCGAAGTGGTTGGGCGAGACGTCGCCCGTGCAGCGGGGCCCGGCGTGGGCGAAGAGCCGGTGGAACCAGTCCCGGTCGCGGGGGGCGTCGAGGGTGAAGCGCGCATGCCAGCGCAGGGTGGCCAGATCGGGCGCCGGGGTCTGCAGCTCGCGGTGGAGCACGGCGAGGAAGAGCTTGCGCTGGGCCGCGACGACCTGGGCGGCGGCCGGGCCCTGGCGGAAGACGTCGAGCTCCTTGGCGGGCGGCATGGCATAGGCCGGCGCCCGGTCGAGGCAGTGGAAGAGCCAGGTGGTGCCCGCGCGCTGGGTGCCCACACAGAGGAAGTCGGGGGCACGGGGCGGATGGGGCGGCGCGGCGTGGAACACGGGAGGGCCTCGGGCGGGAGCGGCAGGGGCATCGGACCACGGACGGGGACCGCCGTCGAGCCGGGGACCGGGCCCCGCGGGCGCCGGGGGACGGCGAACCGGTGTAGAAGGAAGCCGAGACCCGGGGGCCCCACCAGCACGGCGGCCCCTGCCCGGAGGCGCGGTGGCGAAGCAGCGAGGGCCAGCACAGCGGGGCGCACGGCGGCTGCTCTTCGCGCTGGTGCCGGCGCTGCTGCTCTTCGGCGGCGCCGAGCTGGCCCTGCGGGCGCTGGGCATCGCGCCGGTCACCCGCGCCGAGCAGCAGGCCACGGCCACCTTCTACGAGGGCGCCTACGTCCACCGCCGCGACCAGGAGGCCCGCCCCTGGTTCGTGGTCGAGGGCGACACCGCCCGCTCGAACCCCCGCCTCGTGCCCCGGGGCTTCCACGACCAGCGCTTTCCCGCCGTGCCGCCCCCGGGCGAGCACCGCCTCTTCGCCCTCGGCGGCTCGACGACCCAGGGCGCCCCCTACGAAGACCGCACCCGGGGCTTCTCCCAGCTCGTCGAGCAGCGGCTCGGCACCGGCTGGCGGGTCGTCAACGCCGGCGTCGCGGGCCTCGACTCCACGCGCTTCCCCGAGCTCGCCAAAGAGGCCCAAGATCTCGGCACCGAGGGCATTCTCGTCTATTCCGGCAACAACGAGATCTCGGGCCGGCTCATCGACGGCTGCCTGGATCCCGTCCAGCTCGGCGTCGCTGCCGCCATCGACCGCTGGCGCAGCCTCCGGGTGGCCAAGGTGGCCCTCGAGCGGCTGCGGCCCCCGGCCCCCCTCAGCCGCGCCCAGCTCGTCCAGAACCAGGACGACTGCATGGCCGCCCACGTCGACCGGGCCCTGGCCGGCTGGACGCCCACCGACGGCCCCCATCGCCAGGATCCGCTCGCGGTCGAGACCCGCGCCGTCTTCCGGGCCTCGCTGGAGGCCGTCGTGGCCACGGGGCTGCCCGTGACCCTCGCCGTGCCGCCCGTCCACCTGCTCCCCCCGCCGGTCGCCCCGCGGCTGCCCCCCGGCCTCGACCGCGCCACCGCCGAGGCCATCGACCGGGCCTGGCGCGGCGCCGCCCGCTCCGGGGGGGCCGCCGTGCCCGCCGACCTCGACCGCCTGCTCGCCGCCGCCCCCACCCACGCCGGGCTGCGCTGGGCCCGGGGCCGCCGCGACCTGCACGATCCCGCCCTCCGCGACCGCGCCGTCGAAGACCTCCACCGGGCCGTCGACTGGGACCACCGGGGCACCCGCATCACCCGCCCCCTCCAGGCGGTCATCCGAGAGGTCTGCGCCGCCCACGACAACGCCCGCTGCGTCGAGCTCGCCCCCGCCTTCGCCGCGGCCGCCCGGGGGCCCGTGCCCGGCGCCGGGCTCTTCGTCGACCACTGCCACCCCACCTGGGAGCGGGGCACCCCCCTCATCGCCGCGGCCTTCGTCGACGCCCTGGCCGGCGACTGAGCGACCGGCCCGGCCCGCCGCCGCCCGGGCGGCTCAGAAGCCCCGGTTCAGGAAGCGCCGCCACTCGGCCTGGACCTCGGGGGGCTGGGCGTTCCACCAGGCGCTCTCTTCGGCGCCGCGGTTCTCCTTGCAGTCCGGGGGCGGGGTCTCGCCGAGAACCCGGTAGTGCACGGCATAGCGGGTGCGGTAGCAGACCGTCGGCCGGGCCACATGCGCGCGGGCCAGGCCGCGGGCCTTGATCATCTGGAGCAGCAGCCGGTCGAAGGCCCAGCTCAGGGGCGCGGGCTTGAGCGCGAAGAAGGGCACCAGCCGCAGCGCCTTGCCGCGCAGGTAGTAGCAGTTGAGGTCGACGTGGGCCGCGCCGTCCGACTCGGGGTCGGGGTACATCAGCGAGCCGTCGACGCGGTGGATGGTGCGCGAGGCCGTGATGACCGGGGCGCCCGACGTGCGGGCGGCGTCTTCCATGCGGGCGACATGGTCCTCGCGCAGCCAGTTGTCAGCGTCGAGAAAGCAGAGCCCCTCGGCCCCCCGCGAGATGGCCGAGAGCCCGCCGATGGCCCGGGGGGTGTCGCCCCAGTCGCCGTGGTTGGGCAGCCGGATGTGATCGCAGTCCCAGCCGTCGATCTCGTCGCGGGGGTGGCCGTCGGCGACCATGATGTGGCGCACGGGAACGACCTGTGACAGCACACTCTCGTGGTTGTCGCGGAGCTCGGAGAGGGGCTCGGTGTGGTAGGGCGTGACGACGAAGAGGCGGGGGGAGCTCATGGGGCCTCAGCGGGCGGCGCGCGGCGAGGGGGAGGACGGCGGGGCGGCCAGGGCCACCGTGCGCGAGACCCGGGGACCGGCCTCTCGGGGCATCAGCACGGTGATGCCGTCGACCGGCCACCAGTGGTACCAGCGCACGTGCTCGAGGTAGTACTTGAGCTTGTCGTTGCGCACCCGCGGGGTCTTGCCCATCTTCGTCGCGTGGCGCATCAGGGGCACGGCCGGGTCGGCCGAGGGCACCTTGAAGCCGAGGTGGCTCACGACGATGGGCACGTAGTCCTTCGACTTGCGCACGGTGAGGATCAGCGCCCCGTCGGGGATGTCTTCGGCCACCAGCAGCGCCTCGGCCAGCGAGAGCACCTGCAGCTCATAGTCGCCGGTCGGCAGCTTGCTGTCGGGCAGCTTGAAGAGCTCGCGCTTCTTCCACCACTGCCAGGTCTTGGCCGTGACCGTCTTGCGGACCCGGTGGGTCTCGCCGAGGGTGTGGGTGATGTCGGTGAGGTAGCCGTTCTCGATGGCCGCCGGGATCCACTGCTCGAGCATGAAGTGGTGGCGGTTCTCATAGGAGCGGTCGCGGCCGTGGCCCCAGCGCAGGTCGTTGCGGATGGCCGGCGCGCTGCGCGGGTCGGGCGCCAGGGCCAGCGCCATGATCTCTTCGACGAAGGTGAGGCAGTCGAAGGCATCGTAGCGGGCCGGCGGATCGGGATCGATCTCGCCCCCCTCGCCCGTGGCGTCGATCAGGTAGGGCGTGCCCATCAGCGGCGCCGAGATGGCCGCCATGCGCTCGCCGATGGGGCGGTCGCGCACCTCGAGGGCGATGCGCGCCAGCTCTTCGGGCAGCACCCCCTCGTCGAAGGGCGGCCCCGGCGGCGGCGCACCGTCCGGGCCCGCCTCGTCCCCCGGGACCGGGGCGCCCGCGGACGCAGCAGGTGCAGCGGACGCCGCCGGGCCCGCAGGCCCAGCAGCGGCGGCGGGCTTCGCAGACGCCGGCTCGGCCTCGGCCGCGGCACAGCCCGCGATCACCAGGCCCAGGAAGGGGACGAGCAGACAACGCACGGAGACACTCGGGACGACAGGGGGCACCGCTCGCGTAGCGCGGAGCCTGGTCTCGCGCAGCCGGCGGCGATCAGGCCCGGAGGCGCTGCTGGTAGCCGGCGATCTCTTCGAGGTAGGCATCGACCGCGGCCTCGGGCAGCTCCTCGACCGCGATGCCCAGGGCCCGCTCGATCAGGTCGGAGAGACAGCGATCCAGCAGCAGCCGGCGCTCGCCCTGGGGGCGCTCGTTGAGGCGGCTCACGAGCATCGGCGCCGAGAAGCCGCCGCTGCGGTCGGCCTGGAGGCCGTGGAGCAGGGGGCCGAACTGGTTCGGGGCGGCGTCGAGCAGCAGCTGGGAGGCGGTCTGGCCCGTGCCGGGGCCGGTGCAGTGGTCGAGCTGGCGGGCGAGGCGCCGGAGCACGTCGACGGCCACCTCGGCGCGCTGGACGGCCTCGTCGGCCGAGACCACCGGGGCCGAGAAGTTGAGCGACACGGCGCCGGCAGCGGCCTCGTCCTCTTCGGTGGCCTCGCCCATCTCGAGGAACACGGGCTCCTCTTCGGCCACGGGGCCCGTGGGCGCCTCGCTGCCGGCGGCGAGGCTGCGGAGGGTCTCTTCGCGCAGGTCGACCACGTCGAGCAGCCGGCGCTCGAGGGTGAAGAGCCCCTGGCCGCCGCCGCCCCGGGAGGCGTCGTTGTCGGCGAAGGCGGCGAGCTCGGTCTCGTCGACCTCGGCGTCGTGGAAGACGAAGCCCGGCGGCCGGGCCACCACCTCGTCCTCGTCGAAGACGGCCACCGCCTCGTCGTCGGCGAAGGGCGCCTCGCCGTCGAGCATGCTGCTGAGGGTCTCGGCGCTCTCGCGGGCGCCGTCGCGCTGGCGGGCGCTGCGGGCCGACTGGGCCTCTTCGAGGTAGCGCCGGGCCGCCTCGACCAAGGCCGACCCGTCCGTGCCGACCTCGTCGCTGGTGGCCTCGTCGGCGCCCCCGTCCGCCTCTTCGTCGAAGACCACATCGGCGGCCTCGGCGTCGACGGCGAAGAGATCCGCCACGGGCACGGGGGCGACCCCCTCGTCGGGCAGGGCCGTCGGATCGGCCGCCGGCGGGGCCCCGAAGCCGAGGACGTGGGTGCTGCCGTCGGCGACGGGCAGCACACTCGGGGTGGGGGCGAAGTCGAGCTGGAGGGACGAGAAGTCGTCGATGGCGTGGCCGCCGCCGAGCGACTCTTCGGGGCCCAGCTCGTCGTCGTCGAGCGCGACCTGGACCTCGTGAACACTGTCGGGCTCTCGGCCGGCCTCGGGCAGCTCGACGGCCGGGGCCGCCTCGATGCCCACGAGGGACTCGTCGTCTTCGAACTCGAGAACATCGAGCTCATCGCTGTCTTCGACGTCACCCACCGCCAGGGCCTCCCCGACATCATCGGGGTGGGGCGCGAGGGCGTCGCCGCCCAGGAGGGCCGGCGCGGGCCCGTCCAGCCGCAGCGAGGAGGCCTCGGCCTCGGCGAAGACATCGGCCTCCGTGAGGCCATCGGCCACCTCGACCGGGGCCGCCGGCGGCGGAGCGGGCACGGGAGCCAGGGCGATCGGCCGGGCCGGGGCGGACCGGTCCAGTCCCAGCGCCGCGGCCTCGGCCTCGTCGCCGGCCCCGTCGAGAGGCAGCAGGCTGTGGATCGAGCGCAGGTCTTCGAGCTCGGCGGGCTCGAGGCTGTGGACCGCCTCGAGGACCGGCGCCGGCGCCGGGGCCAGCTCGACCACCACGTCGTCGCCCGACCAGCGGCGGGCCAGCTCTTCGGGCACGTCGCCGAAGTCGTCGGCGGCCGGGTCGTGGGCGGACGAGACCAGGGCCTCGGCCCAGGCGGGCGGCAGCCGGGCGGCGGGGATGCCGGGAGCCGGCGGCGGCGGGCCGGCGTCGAAGAGGTCCTCGACGGCGAACTGGGGATCCGGGCGGCTGCCGGGGCCGGGCATGTTCCGGCGGCGCCGCTGGTGCACATCGTCCTCGACGCGCACCCCCTCGTCCGAGACGAGGGTGCCCGTGCGCAGCATGTTCACGACAGCATCGAGGGTGTCGCCGGGCTCGTAGGGGCTGAAGGTGAGCAGCCGCTCGAGGCTCGAGGCCGGGTCACAGGCATCGAGCAGCCGGGCCTCGAGCTGGGTCGCGGGCATCGAGGGCCCGGGCCGGAGGGTGAGGGGGGTGCGGCGGGCGGCCAGGGCCGCGATGCGGCTGCGGCGGTCGACGATGGCGCGCAGCAGGGCCAGCGAGTCATGGCCGTGCTGGAGGTTGGCCACGAAGAGGGTGTCCATGGGCTCGAAGCGGATGCTGCTCGGGCCGGTCACGAAGTCGAGCAGGTTCTGCCGGAAGCGGCCCTCGAGCATCGCCGCGAGGACCCGCCCGGGCACCTTCGAGACCAGCAGCTCTTCGAAGGGCTGGCCCCGCTCGAGGGCGCGGGTGAAGGCGACCCCCTGGCGCTCGGTGAGGGCGCCGCCGTTGACCAGCCGGCGCACGATCCAGATGCCGTCATCGGGGCCGTGGGCCGCGAGGATCTCGCCCGCCATCACGAAGACGTGGAGCCCGCCCCCCCGGGACCCGGGCCGCCCGCGCTCGAGCCGACCCGTCACACCCCGGGCGAGGTACTCGCGCAGGATGTCGGCACAGTCGTGACCGCGGCGGTGGACAGAGGGGCGCACGTGGGCTCACCAGTCGGGGGGTGGGGGCATCGTATGCCCAGGCGAGCCCCCGCAGCAAGCCCCCAGGCGACGGAGCGGACACCCCAGTCGCCCCCCCCGGTGATCTCGCGCAGCTCAGGGGCTGCGAATCAGCTGAAGCGCAGCTTCCCGCTGCAGATCCGGCAGCGCGCCGCCGGGCGTGGCGGGGAGCACGATGTCGATGGGGGTGCTGAGCACGTCGGGCTGGAGACCGCGGCCGGCCCAGCTGCGGCCGAGGGGATCGCGCATGCGGTGGCCGGGGACCTGCAGCACGAGGCCATCCCCGATGGGCCGCCCCTCGGGCAGGTCGTCGCGGCCAGCCGTCCAGGTGCCCACGATGGGGGCCTGGGCGCGGGTGTGGAGGGCGGCCACGAAGGCCTCGGCCTCGGCGGCGGTGGCCCGGTTCACGATGACCACGGCCTGGCCCGACCAGACCGGGGCCCGGGTCGACAGGCGGGGATCGCAGCGGCCCTCGGGATCGTCGACGTGGACGATGACCTCGTCCTTGGCCAGGAAGAGGTCGGCGGCGGCCACCGCCTCGTCCAGCAGCCCGCCGGTGTTGTTGCGCAGGTCGATGACCAGCCCCGTCTCGGGGGTGAGGGCGGCCAGCGTCGTGGCGAGCTGGGCGGCGGTGCCCTCGCCGAAGAAGGGGATGCGCACCACCACCCCGCCCTCGACGGCGAAGCTGCGCACGAGGCCCGAGTGCCAGGGGCCCCGCTCGACGGGCACGGTGTGGAGCTCGGTGCCCCGGCGCACGTCGAGCACGACCCGGTCGCCCCGGGCGCCCAGCACCACCGTGTGGATGGCCTCGTCGTCGAGGCCCGTCAGCGGGTGGCGGTCGACGCCCACGACGAGGTCGCCCCGCTGGAGCCCGGCCCGGTCGGCGGGCCCGTCCGGATACACGTCGGTGACGACGATGCCCCGGCCCGAGACCACCCCGTACTCGAGCGCGACGCCCTCCCGGTGGCCCCGGCGCCAGTCCTCCCGGGCCGACCACTCGGTGGTCGTGTAGACCGCATGGCCGGGAATGCCCGTCAGCTCGTCCAGCTCGCGGGCGATGCCCTCGACGGCAGCCCGGCGCAGCAGGGCCGCGTCGGCGTCGGTGAGCGACGAAGCGACCGCCATCGCCTCGGCGACAGGGTCGTCTGCGCGGGCCTCGCCCAGGCCCAGCGCGCCCAGAAACCCGACAGAGAAGACAGCGGCCAGGGCACTCATCGCGGGCTCCGGCGGCTCAGAGCTGGCCCCGGTGGCTGACCTGGACCACCTTGCTCGGGCGGGCGGCCGGCTCGATGGGCGCCTGGAGCTGGGGCGGGGCGGTCTCGGCGAGCAGCCGGCGGGTGTGCTGGAGCTCGACGTCGAGGGCCTGGAGCTCGGCCTCGGCGGTGCGGGTGGCGGTGAGCTGGAGGGTGCCCCAGCCCAGGGCGAGCAGCAGCGCCGCGGCGTAGGCCACGAGGCCGACGGTGCCGACCCGGTACTCGCGCCGCCACAGGGGCACGGGCGCCGGCGGGGCGCCGCCGAGGCGGTCGAGCTCGGGGGCGAGCTTCTGGTCCATGTCGGCCCAGAAGGCGTCGTCGCCGGCCTCGGGGAGGTGGGGGCGGATCACCCGGAGCGCCGCGTCCTGGCGCTCGAGCAGGTCGAGGGCGCGCGCGCAGCGGGCGCAGCCGTCGACGTGGGTGGCGAGGTCGTCGACCCGGGCCGGAGGCAGCTCGCCATCCAGCCAGGGAACCAGCAAGTCGTGCGCAGTGCCACAGTCCATGGGTCCGGTCCGGTTCTGCACGTTTCCAGGGCGGGGGACGGCGCCGACCGCGTCCGCGGCCGACCGTCCAGCAGATCAACGAGGTTGCCAGGGGCGGAACCCCTATCGGTCCCGGGCGGCGCTGTCTCCAGCGTCGGTGGGGTCCTGGCGCCGCCCGAACCCATCATCGCCGGGATTCGTTCCCGGTTCCAGGCCGGTGGGGCCCCGCGGGGCCTGAAGCGCGGCGCCGCCCGTCCGTCCGCGTCTCGGCGGGGGCCAGACGCAGCAGCGCCCTGGCCAGGAGACCAGGGCGCCGGTCGCTCAGTCGAGCAGGTGGGTCTGCTCGGACATCACCTCGAGCAGCCGCCCGCGGGCGCGGGAGAGCCGCGACATGACCGTGCCGAGCTTGATGTCGAGCACCTCGGCGATCTCGGCGTAGGAGAGGTCGTCGTAGTAGCGGAGCAGGAGGATCTCCTTGTGGTTGGGCGTCATCTGCTCGATGGCGGCCATGACCTCCTGCTTGCGCTCGTCGCCGAAGACCCGCTCGATCTGGTCGGGGTAGGCCCGGTCGACCTTGTGCATGGCGTCGAGGATGGCCCCCCGGCGCTTGCGGTCGCGCACCCGGTTGAAGCAGAGGTTGCTCGTCACCCGGTACAGCCAGGCCTTCTGGCGGAACTCCTCGTCGAAGAAGCGATGCTCGCGCATGGCCCGGATGAAGACCTCCTGGACGAGATCGTAGGCCTCTGGGCTGTTCTTCACGATGCCGAGGGCGTGGTAGTACAAGCGCTCGCGGTGCTTGCGGATGACCATGTCCATGGCGGCGCGGAGGTCGGTCTGGGCGAGCTCCTTGACCTGGGCATCGGTCCACTCAGCGGCCTGGGAGGGGGCGACGAGGCGAAGTCGTGCGGTCATGGTGTCTTCCTCTCTTTCTGCCGTGGGGGGAGTGGGGAGATCCGGTGGGGGGTCAGACCGAGAGAGTGAGGGGCGGTGCCCGGAGTCGCAGGACTGTGACTTCTTGCGACAAACCCGACGGAGCGGGCGGTGGGCGGGGAGGTCCCGGCGACAACCCCCGCGGGGGCCGGCCATTCCCTCTTTTCTGCTGATCTCTCTGTGTTCGGTCGCTGGGCTGACGGGGGGCGGGGGAAGGCATTCAGATCCTGGGGGGATCCGGCCCGGAGGCGCCCGCGGTGGGGGGCCTCCCCTCTGCATCTACCCACGCAATTGTTGCGCGGATCTTGACCGCCCCGGAATTGCACCAGCCGGCCCCGTCCCCGCCGCCAGGGGCCCGGCCCCGCCCAGGGTGGTAGGATGTTCCACGTCCCCGTTCCCCACCGAGGGAGCGGCCCCAGTCCAGATGTGGACGGCGCGGTCACCGCGTCAATGTGGAATGCAGGAGGTGGGGATGGATGTGCGAGAACTGGTCGAAGAGATCGTGAAGGCCCTGGTGGACCACCCCGACGAGGTCCACTGTGGCGAGGTGGAGGGCACCCACTCGTGCGTGCTCGAGCTGAAGGTGGCCCGGTCCGACGTGGGCAAGGTCATCGGCAAGAAGGGGGTGCACGCCGACGCGATCCGGCGGATCGTGCACGCCATCGGGGGCAAGCAGAAGAAGCGCTACGTCCTCGAGATCATCGAGGAGCGCTGAGCGGCGGGGCCCGGATCTCCGGAGCTCGGAGCCCCGGGACTCGGATCCCCGTGCCCCCGAGCCATGGGGCCCCAGCCCGCCGAGCTACTCGGTGATGTTGGGGATCCGCACGCCCCGCTCGTGGGCCACCTCGACCGCGCGCGGGTAGCCCGCGTCGGCGTGGCGGAACACGCCCATGGCGGGATCGCTCGTGAGCACCCGCTCGAGGCGGCGGGCCGCGGCCTCGGTGCCGTCGGCGACGATGACCTGGCCGGCGTGGAGGCTGTAGCCCATGCCGACGCCGCCGCCGTGGTGGAAGCTCACCCAGCTCGCGCCGTTGACGGCGTTGACCAGCGCGTTGAGGATCGGCCAGTCGGCCACGGCGTCCGAGCCGTCGCGCATGCCCTCGGTCTCGCGGTTGGGGGAGGCCACGCTGCCGCAGTCGAGGTGGTCGCGGCCGATGACGATCGGGCCCTTGACCTTGCCCGTGCGGACCAGCTCGTTGAAGGCGAGGCCGGCCTTGACCCGCTCGCCGTAGCCGAGCCAGCAGATGCGGCTGGGCAGGCCCTGGAAGCGCACCCGCTCGCCGGCCATCAGCAGCCAGCGGGCGAGGCCCTCCTTCTCGGGGAAGAGCTCGCGCACGACCTGGTCGGTGACGTAGATGTCTTGGGGATCGCCCGACAGGGCCACCCAGCGGAAGGGCCCCATGCCCTCACAGAACAGCGGCCGGATGTAGGCGGGCACGAAGCCCGGGAAGCCGAAGGCGTTCTCGACGCCCGCCTCTTCGGCGCCGGCCCGCAGGTTGTTTCCGTAGTCGAAGGTGTGGGCGCCGCGGGCCTGGAGGTCGAGCATGGCCTGGACGTGGCGGCCCATGGTGGCGATGGACCGGGCCCGGTAGTCGGCCGGATCCGCCGCCCGGAGCGCGTCGGCGGCGGCCACCGAGAGCCCGGCGGGCACGTAGCCGTTGAGGGGATCGTGGGCCGAGGTCTGGTCGGTGAGCAGGTCGGGCACCACGCCGGCCGCCAGCAGCGCCTCGAGGCCGTCAACGGCGTTGCAGACCACGCCGATGGACTTGCCGATGCCGAGCTTGCGGTAGCGCACGGCCTGGGCGATGCCGGCCTCGATGCTCTCGGCGAGCTCGTCGAGGTAGTCGGTGTCGAGGCGCCGCTGGGCCCGCTCGCGGTCGACCTCGAAGCAGAGGCAGGTGGCGTTGTTCATGGTGGCCGCGAGGGGCTGGGCGCCGCCCATGCCGCCGAGGCCAGCGGTCACGACGAGCCGGCCCGTGAGGTCGTCGGTGCCGAAGTGCTGGCGGCCCGCCTCGGCGAAGGTCTCGTAGGTGCCCTGGCGGATGCCCTGGGTGCCGATGTAGATCCACGATCCGGCCGTCATCTGGCCGTACATCATGAGGCCCTTGTCTTCGAGCTCGCGGAAGTGCTCCCAGTTGGCCCACTTGCCCACGAGGTTCGAGTTGGCGATCAGCACCCGGGGGGCGTCGGGGTGGGTGCGCACGATGCCGACGGGCTTGCCGGACTGGACGAGCAGGGTCTCGTCGTCTTCGAGCTGCTCGAGGGCCCGCACGATGCCGTCGAAGGCCTCCCAGCTGCGGGCGGCCTTGCCCGTGCCGCCGTAGACCACGAGGTCGTCGGGGCGCTCGGCCACCTCGGGGTCGAGGTTGTTCATGAGCATGCGCAGGGCGGCTTCCTGGACCCAGCCCTTGCAGCGGAGCTCGGTGCCGCGGGCGGCACGAACGGGGCGGGGACCGGACGGGGACTTCGACATGCGCACACCTCGGCAGGCTCGGGAGCGATGGGGACCAGCGTGGGGCTTGGGGTAGCCCCTGGCGGCCCGCCGCGCACGGCAGGGCCGAGAACGACAGAGCGGCGGCCGAAGCCACCGCTCTGGAGCAATGGGGGGGCCGCTCAGCCCTTGGCGTCGGCCTCGGCCGGGGTGCGCTCGAAGACGATCTCCGAGGTCTCGGCCAGGTCGGCGAGGTCGGGGAGGTCGGCCAGCACCTTCTCCCAGTCGGCGCGGGTGATCTTCTCGCGGCCGATGTGGCGACGGATCATGCGGACGTCGTGGAGGTTCTCTTGCTTCAGGGCCATGGGAATGCCTCTCAGTCAGCAGCGGGGGGGAGGTCGTCGTCGGCCGCCGGCGGCAGGTCGAAGTCGTCGTCGGCCGCGGGGGGCAGCTCTTCGGCGGCCGGCGGCAGATCCTCGCGGCTGATGGGCCCGGCGAAGCCGCGCAGGCCCTCGTTGACGTCGAAGGAGCTCATGTCGGCGCGGATGTTGCCCGCAGCGATCTCGCGGAGGGCCGTGACGGCCTCCTTGTTGGAGCGGTCGTCCTCGATCATGGACTCGGCGCCCTTGATGAGCTGCTTGGTGCGCTCGGCTGCGATGAGCACGAGAGAGAAGCGGTTCGGGAGCTGCTCGAGGCAGTCCTCGACGGTGACGCGCGCCACAGGACCTCCGGGGTCGGTCGCGGGAGGATGGGGAGAGTGCGGGCCACCAGGGCAAGCCCGGCGCTGACGGGCACACACGCGCGCCCGCCCGAAGCCCGCAGACTCCGGTCGAAGCTCGCCCCTATGGACTCGATGCCCCGGCGTCAAGGGCAAGAGGCGGAAGGGCCCGCCACCACCGGGCGCCCCCGCCCCCGCCCGCTCAGGCGGCCAGGCGCCGCATGCGGTCCATGCGCTGGCTGCCCGCCGCCCGCCAGAAGTGGCGCTGGGCGTCGAGACGGGCCTGGACATGGGGCAGCCGGGCCAGCCAGCGGCACCAGCCCGCCGCCAGCCGACCGGCCTCGCGGTAGCGGGCGCGCTCGTGGTCGGCGAGGCCCTCGTGGAGCACGGCCTCCGAAAAGATCCGCGCGTGCAGCTCGCGCTCGCGGCCGGGCCGGTGGAGGCTGGCGCAGACGAACTTGTCGACCTCGGCCTGGGCCTCCAGCTCGAGCAGGGTCAGGGGCTCGGCCCGGCGGGCCCGCTCGATGAGCAGCAAGAAGTGGCTCACTCCCTCGACCACCGCGCAGAAGGCCCGCAGGCAGCGCTCGACCGCCTCGGCCGGGTGGTCGACGGCGGCCACCGCAGCGAGGTGGCGGGCCTCGATCCACACCGCGAGATCGAGCCCGTCCTCGGCCTCGCGCACCAGCACCCACTCGTCGGCCGGCCGGCGCGCCGGACCGACGAGGGTGGCGAGCTGGTCGTCGTCCACGAGGAAGCCCCGCACGTCGGGGGCCGAGGTGCGGTAGATGGCCTCGAGGTGGGCCTGGACGAGCGCGATGACGTCGTCGACGGTGTCCATCAGCACGACATCGTGGGGGCGGCCTCGGGCATCAGGCCCAGGGTGCGCAGGCGCCAGAGGGCCCGGGCGCTGCCGGTGGCCAGGTACTCTTCGTAGAGGCGCAGCAGCTCGCGATCCGAGACCGCGGCCCGCCGCTGGGCCAGGGCGGTGCGCACCTCACCGAGCACCTCGGAGCACTGCTCGAAGCTCAGGGCGAGCTCGGCGAAGATCTCGTCGAAGCCCTTGTGGCCGCCCTCGGCCTCGCCCCGGCCCGGGCCCATGATCGGCCCGAGCATGCGGGCCAAGCGCTCGTAGGCCGCCCGGCCCATGGTGACGTAGTAGTCGACGCCCACGCTCTTCCGGCTGAGGCTGTCGGGGTAGAAGCCGCTCACGTAGAGCGCCTGGTCGCCGAGCTGGCGCCAGCGCACCACGGCCCGGCCCCGGTCGCGCTGCTGGTGCTCGTGGACCGCGGCGATCTGGAGCTCGGCGAGGGTGTCGACGGCGTCGCCCCGATCGTCGTGGCTGCGCTCGACCAGCAGGTTGCACAGGTAGAAGCGGCCCTCTTCGCTGACATCGTGCCCGGTGGACGAGACGGCCTCGTCCAGCTCTTCGTGGAAGAAGTCGAACAGGTTGGCGTCCTTGCACAGCACGGTCATGTCAGCACCTCCGGTGGGATCCTCTGGTGGGGGGTCGGCCGCAGGAGAGGCACCCTGCGGTCGGGAACGGCAGCGTCGGGACACCCATGAGCTCGGGCGCCACCACAACGGCCTGCAAGTGGGGCTGGCAGGGCAGGACCGCCCCCAGCCGAGAGACTTTTTTCGTGCCCGCCTTGACGGGTTTGGGGCCGTGACTACAAAGCCGACCGCCGCCAGGGGACTGCCCCGGACCGACAGGCCGCGGCCTGGGGTCCGGGCGGGCCCGGAGTCGGACGCCCACGGGCAGCCGACGCTCCGGCGCGCGGTGCTTGCCTGTCGGCTGGGCTGCTTGCTTCTTCACGGGCGGGCTCCCTCGACTCGGCAAGGTCCGCGCTTCCGAAGCCCCGTCCCGTCCCGGGAGATTCCCTCCCCGGACCACGGCTGGGCCCCGGCTTCGCCACCTCGGCCGACACACCTTTGTTTCCTTCCTTCCACTCTCCCCCCATCGGCGGGGACCCTCGGAGGTTGAGTCATGACCACCATTCGCCCCCTCTTCGATCGCGTCCTGGTCAAGCGGAACGACGAGCCCACCAAGACCGCCAGCGGTCTGTTCATCCCCGACAGCGCCAGCAAGGAGAAGCCCGCCCAGGGCACCGTGATCGCCGTCGGCAACGGCCGCGTGAGCGATGACGGCAAGGTCACCCCCCTGACCGTGAAGGAAGGCGACCAGGTCGTCTTCGGCAAGTACGCCGGCACCGAGATCAAGCTGGACGGTGAGGAGCGCCTCATCCTCCGCGAGGACGACCTCCTCGGCATCATCGGGGGCTGAGCCGCACCGGCCGCCCCCCACCCCCTTCCCCATTTCGCACAGAAGGAGCAGTTGCCATGGCTGCCAAGGACATCCTCTTCGACGTTGAGGCCCGCAACAAGGTTCTCGCCGGCGTCGACACCCTCGCCAACGCTGTCAAGGTCACCCTCGGTCCCAAGGGCCGCAACGTGGTCATCGAGAAGTCCTGGGGCGCGCCCGTCGTCACCAAGGACGGCGTGACCGTCGCCAAGGAGATCGAGCTCGAGGACAAGTTCACGAACATGGGCGCCCAGATGGTCAAGGAGGTCGCCTCGAAGACCTCCGACACCGCGGGCGACGGCACCACCACCGCCACCCTCCTCGCCCAGAGCATCTTCCGCACCGGCCTCAAGCTGGTGACCGCGGGCCACAACCCGATGGAGCTCAAGCGCGGCATCGACAAGGCCGTCGGCGCCGTCGTCGCCGAGCTGCACAACCTCTCGCGTCCCATCGCCGACAGCAACGAGATCGCCCAGGTCGGCACCGTCTCGGCCAACGGCGACCACGAGATCGGCAAGATGATCGCCGAGGCCATGGACCGCGTGGGCAAGGAAGGCGTCATCACGGTCGAGGAGAACAAGGGCCTCGAGACCGAGCTCGAGACCGTGGACGGCATGCAGTTCGACCGCGGCTACCTGAGCCCCTACTTCGTGACCGACCCGGAGCGCATGGAGACCGTGCTCGAGGATCCCTACATCCTCATCCACGAGAAGAAGATCTCCAACATGCGCGACATGATGAAGCTCCTCGAGAAGGTGCTCCAGTCCCGCAAGCCCCTGCTGATCATCGCCGAGGACGTCGAGGGCGAGGCCCTGGCCGCGCTCGTGGTGAACAAGCTCCGCGGCACCCTCCAGGTGGCCGCCGTCAAGGCCCCCGGCTTCGGTGACCGCCGCAAGCAGATGCTCGGCGACATCGCCACCCTCACCGGCGGCCGCCTCATCGCCGACGAGCTGGGCATCAAGCTCGACACCATCGAGCTCAACGACCTGGGCACGGCCAAGAAGGTCGTCATCACCAAGGACGCCACCACCATCGTGGACGGCGCCGGCGAGGGCGACGACATCCAGGCCCGGATCAACCAGATCCGCAACCAGATCGCCGAGACCACCTCCGACTACGACCGCGAGAAGCTCCAGGAGCGTCTCGCCAAGCTCGCCGGCGGCGTGGCCCTGATCCGGGTCGGCGCGGCCACCGAGGTCGAGATGAAGGAGAAGAAGGCGCGCGTCGAGGACGCCCTCCACGCCACCCGCGCCGCCGTCGAGGAGGGCATCCTCCCCGGTGGTGGTGTGGCCCTGCTCCGCGCCGGCAAGGTGCTCGCCGACCTCGAGGTCGAGGGCGACCAGCGCTTCGGCGTCGAGATCATCGCCAGCGCCGTCCAGGCCCCGCTGCGCCAGATCGTCACCAACGCCGGTGGCGAGCCCAGCATCGTGGTCGAGAACGTGCTCGAGGCCGACGGCAACCACGGCTACAACGCCCGCACCGACACCTACGAGGATCTCGTGGCTGGCGGCGTCATCGACCCCACCAAGGTGACCCGCTCCGCCCTCCAGAACGCCGCGTCGGTCAGCGGCCTGCTGCTGACCACCGAGGCCCTCATCGCCGAGAGCCCGGACGACGAGGACGCTGGCGGCCACAGCCACGCCCACTGAGTCCACCGGGCCCCGCCCCTCTCGGGGGGCGGGCCTCGCTGTCGGCCCCCGGTCGCGCCTCGGCGCCGCCGGGGGTCGCTGTTCTCGGCCCGGGTGCTCTCGGGCCCGCCGGTCTCGGGATCGCGGGCCCTCCGGGGGGCCGGCCGGCTCAGCGGCCGAAGTACATGCGCACGCCGAGGTTGAAGTCGACGCCGGCATAGGTCTCTGGCAGCAGCATGATGAAGGGCGCCAGCTCGATGAAGACGTCGAGCTTGAGGTCGGTGGGCTCCATGCGCATGCCGATGGGCACCCGCGCACCGATGCCCGAGCGCTGGCCCTTGCCGTCGCCGATGCGCAGCCGGCCGCCGGCCCCGAGGTAGACGGGCCAGACGATGTTGGGCGTGGAGTCCTGCTCGATGACCGTGAGGTCGAAGAGGTAGTCGACGTTGGCGCTGAGCCAGTCGTCGTCGAGGGACCAGCCCACCGCCGCCTGGACCATGTTCGCGTCGCGGGGGCGCCAGGCCAGGCCCACGCCGCTCGGGCTGCCCACCACGAGGCCCGCACCGAAGCCGTGGGCCTCGCCCACCATGAAGTCGGGGGGCCCCTGCTGGGCCCAGGCGGCGGGGGCCGCGAGCAGTCCCGCCAGCACCAGGCCCGCCCGGCTCGTCCTCGTCACTTCGCGTCCTCCAGCTCGCGCAGCAGCGCGTCGGAACCGTACACCACGACGAGCCGCTCGATGGCCCGGCGGGCCTCGGGGCGGGCGAGGAGGGGCTGCCAGCCGGGGTCGGTGACGAGCATGCGCAGGTCGAGGCCGTGCCGCAGGGCCGCGAGCAGCTGGGCTTCGCCCGCCGCCGTGTGGCCCTCGTCCAGCTCGAGCCAGGCCAGCCGGTAGTAGACCACCCAGTGGTCGGGGCGCAGGGCCGCGGCCGCCTCGAGGTCGCGCCGGGCGGCGGGCCGATCCCCCTGGAGCAGGGCGATCTCGCCCCGGTCATAGAGGGCGCCGGCATGGCCGGGAACAACGTCGAGCACGTCATCGTAGGCCGCCCGTGCCCGGTCCAGCTCGCCGGCCCGGTTCCAGGCGAGGGCCGCCTCGTAGCGCACGGCCCCGAAGGCCCCGACCCGGTCCTCGACCCGGGCAGCGACCGCTGCGGCCGCCTCGGCGCTCTCGACCGGGGTCTCTTGGAGGGCCGCGGCGTGGGTCACGGCCGCCGCCAGCACCACCTCGACCTGGGCCCGCACGTCGGGGGCGGGGCGCATGGCCCAGCCTGCCGGCGACAGGGCGGCCGTCCAGATCCACAAGAACAGGGGCATGGGGCCCTCCGCCGCCAGCCTAACCCCGCGCCTGCGAGCCGCCGCAAGGCAGCCCGGGCCGGCCCCCGGTGTGGGAGTCGGCGGAGGACGCCATGCCCACTGCCCCGCCACCCACCGCCGCCGAGCGCCTCGTCGCCGGCCTCGTGCTCTCCAGCCTGCTCGTGCTGAGCGTGGCCCTGCTCGGGGCGCCCGTGCTGGCCCTCGTGCTGCCCGCCGTGCTGCTGAGCGGGGCCCACCTCGTCGAGCGCATCGCCAGCCCGCCCGACGCCGCCCGGCTCTTCGAGGCCCGCCTCGCCGTCCCCGCTCCCGGCCGGCCCCCCTGCTGATCGGCCGCCTGGGCTACCCTGGGGGCCCCGGAGGTTCCCGTGCGGCGCCCTGCGCTCTCGACTGCTGTGGCTGTGGTCCCGCTGCTCCTGTGGCTCGGGGGCTGCGACGCGGCCGAGCTCAAGCTGGCCCCGGCCCGCGACACCCAGCGCCCCCTCGCCGGCGACTCGGGCGCAGCAGGGCTGGCCGATGCAGACGGCGACGGCAGCCCCGCCGGCGAGGACTGCGACGACCGCGACCCTGCCGTCCACCCGGGTGCGACCGAGCGCTGCAACGACCAAGACGACGACTGTGACGGCGACATCGACGAAGAGCTGCGCACCGCCTTCCACCCCGACCTCGACGGCGACGGCCACGGCGACCCCGACAGCCCGAGCTGGCACTGCGCCGCCCCGTCGGGCATGGTCGCCGACGCGGGCGACTGCAACGACCGCGACCCGGCGGTCCACCCGGGCGCGCCCGAGCTCTGCAACGACCAGGACGACGACTGCGACGGCGACATTGACGAGGACGCGGGCAGCCTGCTCTACGCCGATGCGGACGGGGACGGCTGGGGCGACGCCGCCACCACGGCGACGGGCTGCCCCGGGGCGGGCTGGGCCCTGGTCGACGGCGACTGTGACGACGGGGACGCCGGGATCCACCCGGGCATGGCCTCGGACCGCTGCGACGGCCGCGACACCGACTGCGACGGCGACGTCGACGAAGACAGCAAGGCCGGCTGGGCCCTGCTCACCGTCGACACCAACGCCGGCCACGTCTACGAGATCGATCCGGCCACCGCCGCCCTCAGCCGGGGGGCCAGCGTGTCGACCGACGCGGGCATCAACTCGATGGACGTCAGCGAGAACGGCGTGTCGATCGTCCATGTCTACAGCGATGGCGCCCTGGCCACCTTCGACGCCTGCACCGGCAGCACGGCCCTGCTGCCCGCCCACGGCGCCGGCGGCATCGGCGACATCGGCTTCGGCCCGAGCGGCCGGCTCTTCGGCATCGGCGGCGGCGACACCCTCTACGAGTTCGACCTGGGCACGGGGGCCGCGACGGCCATCGGCCCGCTGGGCATCGACATCGGCAACAGCGGCCTCGCCTGGGACTGCACCAGCCAGACCATGTTCGGCGCCGACGGCCGGGGCGACCGGGTCTTCGCCATCGACCTCGCCACCGGGGCCGCCACCGACGTGCGCGAGACCACCGTGCCCTTCGGCAGCGTCGGCCTCGAGTACGACCGGCGCACGGGGCTGCTGCTGGCCGCGACGGGGACGGCGCTCTACACGGTGGACCCGGCGACCGGGGCCTCGACCCTCGTGGGACCGCTGGCGACGAGCAACGTCGACGACCTCGCCTGGCACCCGACCTGCCCCTGAGCCCGAACCACCGCACCCTGCGGCACCGACCGACCGGCGCGCCCGGACCGTCCCGTGCACCGGTGGCCCTCGCCCGCCGTCCGGGCGCCCCGCGGGCGTGACTCCATTATGGGTCACGTCCGGAGGTCCCGTGCTGCTGCCCCTCTTCGCCGTGCTGCTCTCGTCCCTGTCGGCCCCCGCCTGGGCCGCTCCCTGCGACGGCCGCAGCGCCGACGGCGACATCGCCTGGGACGGCCTCCACCACGACAGCTTCCACCCCGACTGGCGCGCCCCCGGCGGGGCCCGACCGGCCGGCGACACCGTGCGCCTCGTGCTGCGGGCCTGTGCGGACGACCTCACGGGCGCCCGGCTGCGGCTCTGGGACGGCCGCGCCCACACCGAGCAGTGGCTCGAGCTGCACCGTGCCGCGCCGGGCAGCGACCCCGTGCTCGGGCCCGTCGACCACTGGACCGTCGACCTGCCCCTGCCCGCGACGCCCACGGTGCTCTACTACTTCTTCGAGGCCCGCGACGGCGAGGACGTCGACCTCTACGTCGACGACGACCCGGCCTTCCTCGGCGGCGGCTTCGGCGCCGTCAGCGACGACTGGGACGACAGCCGCTCCTACCAGATCACGGTCTACGACCCGGCGCTCACGGCCCCGGCCTGGGCCGAGGGGGCCGTGGTCTACCAGATCTTCCCCGATCGCTTCCGCAACGGCGACCCGGCCAACGACCCCCGCGACGGCGCCGGCTTCTCCTACGGCCACACCGAGGTGCTGCTCGACTGGGACGCGCCCCTCAGCGGGCGCTGCGCGGGCGCCGACCAGGAGCGGGCCGCCTGCTACACGGGCGGCGACCTGCGCGGCATCATCGACGAGCTCGACATGCTCGCCGACCTGGGCGTCGACGCGCTCTACCTGAACCCCATCTTCCAGGCGGCCACCAACCACCGCTACGACACCCTCGACTACCGCGCCATCGACGACGAGCTCGGCACCCTCGACGACTTCACCGCGCT
>CAXQUZ010000039.1:0-2045 GCA_964226865.1 Myxococcota bacterium
AGCCCCGGGTCCGCCGGCCTCCGCCCATGCGCCGGTCTCGGCCAGCCAGCCCGCCACCACCCGGGCGCAGGCCGCCGGCCGGTCCCACCAGACGAAGTGGCGGGCGCCGGCGATCAGCACGAGGCGCGCCCCGTCCCCGTGCTTGCGGCAGATGCGCCGGGCGGCCCGGGGTCTGAAGAAGGGGTCGTCGGCCCCCCAGAGGGCCAGCAGCGGGGCCCCGGTCGCCCGCAGCCGGGCCGGCAGGGCACCGAGCCAGCCCATCGACAGCCCCCGGGCCGTCTCGCGCATGCGCCCGGGCATCCGGGGGCTGCGGGTCTGGTCGAGAAACAGCCGTGCCAGAGCATCCTGGCGCCCGGGCACGACCCCGAGGCGCAGGTAGAGGCGGCCGGCGTGGGCCCGGTAGAAGTAGCGCTCGAGCAGCGGCAGGGCCGTGAGCCGGGCGAAGGCCCAGCCCCGGTCGGTGACGGCCGAGCTCAGCGCCAGCCGGGGCGCCCGGCCCCGCAGCACCAGGGCGGCGCCGAGCAGCCCGCCGTAGTCGTGGCCGAGCACAGCGACCGGCGGCGGGCCCGGCAGGCGGTCGAGCAGGGCCTCGAGCCAGTCGGCGTGGCGCGCGACGGTCAGCGGGCCCGGCGGCAGCGGCGGGGTGGCGCCGTAGCCCGGCAGATCGGGGGCCACGAGGCCGACGCCCGCCGCGGCGAGGGCCCCACCGAGGGGGCCCGCGAGCTGGCCGCCCGTGGGCAGCCCGTGGAGGGCGAGCACCCACGGGCCCCCCGGGGGGCCCCAGCGGTGGAGGGCCGGCGGGGGCTGCAGCGGCCTCATGCCAGCACCCGGGGGCGCAGGCTGTGGTGGAGGGCCAGGGCCGCCCGGCGGGCCGCCCCCCGGGCGAGCAGCTCGGCGGCGGCGGCCGCACAGAGCCGGACCAGGGCGGGGCTCGGGCGGCGGGGCCAGGGCAGCCGCAGGGTGCGCAGCCGGCGCCAGTGCACCCGGGGCATGCGGGTGCCGGTGGCGAGGGCGGCCGCCCGCTCGCCCAGGTCCGTGCCCAGCAGGACCACGGCCAGGATGCCCTGGAGTGCAGGATCCCGGGCCTCGAGGGCGAGCAGCTCGGGGCTGACGATGCCGTCCACCGGCGCGAGGGCCACCTTGCGCAGGGCGGGGCGGATGCGGGCAAAGAGCAGGTCGCCCCGGCGCAGGGCCACGTGGCGGGAGCGGGCCGCGTCCGCGCCGCCCCAGGTCTCGATCTGGGGACGGCCGGGCTCCAGGTCGGCCACCCCCACCCGGGGGGTGGACGGGGCGCGGTCCCGGTCGGCCGGCCGGTCTGCGAGGCGGGCAACATCCCCGAGCACGACCTCCTCGACGCCGTGTTCGTCCACAGCGGCCCGCGCCAGGGCGAGGCAGGCCCGGGCGGCCGCGTCGTCGGCGAGCCGCTCCTGGCGGAGGGCCTCGAGGGGGCGCACCCGGTCCCGCTGCTCGTCGAGAGCGGGCCAGCACACGGGGTGGGCGGCGACCCGCTCCCACCGGGCCCGGGGCATGCGCGCCCCGGTGGCACTGGCCACCGCCGCCGCGAGCACGTCGGGGGCCGAGAGGCGGTGGAGCACGTAGGCGGGGCAGTGGCCCGGGCGCACCCGCAGCACCCAGGCCTCGGGGCTGCAGATGCCCGCCCGGTCGGCGAGCACGAGCTTGCCGAAGCCGGGACGCAGCCGCCCGAAGAGCAGCTCGCCCGCGGCAAAGCGGTGAGCCCGGCCCGTGAGGCGGGCCGCGTCGGCCCAGCCCGTGAGCTCGAGGGCGTGGGGCCGGATCTGGTCGAGACCCAGGCCCGGCTGGCCCGCCCGGCCCTCCGGGGGCGCCGCGCGCCGCACCCGCTCGCCGGCGTCGCCGAGGCGGCCCCGGCTCACGGGCGCCGCTCCAGGGCGTCGAGGGCCGCCGCGGTCTCGTCCGCCGCAGCCGCAGCCGCGTCCCGGGCCGCGCGCCAGGCCGCGACCGCCGCGGCGAGGCCCGGCCCGGGCGCGGTGGCGGCCGCCGCCGGGGCCGGCGCGCCCGGGCGGCGG
>CAXQUZ010000040.1:0-2357 GCA_964226865.1 Myxococcota bacterium
TCATGACCGCCGAGGCCCTCGGCGCCCGGGCCTGCATCTTCATCAAGGACACCGACGGTCTCTACACCGACGACCCGGTGACCAACCCCGACGCCACCTTCATCCCGCGCATCGGTGCCCAGGAGCTGATCGACCGCGAGCTGCCCAGCGTGCCCGTCGACCGCATGCTCATCGAGACCCTGCGCAACGCCCGCTTCGTGCGCCAGATCCAGCTCATCAACGGCCTCAAGCCCGAGCTGCTGGCCCGCGCCCTGGCCGGTGAGCCCGTCGGCTCCATCATCTACCGGGAGGACTGATCATGTCTCTCATCCGTGGCGAAGACCGCACCGACATCGACACCCCCTTCCGCGAGATCTCGTTCAGCAACGCCGCCGCCGACAAGCTCGGCGAGGGCCACGAGGTCATCCGCATCCTGCCCGACGTCCACGTCATCAAGGTCGGCGGCCAGTCCTTCATGGACCGGGGCCGCGAGGCCGTGCTGCCCCTCATCGAGGAGATCGCGGGCCTCAAGGGCCAGCAGAAGCTGCTAGTCGGCGTCGGCGGCGGCACCCGCGCCCGCCACGCCTACGCCATCGCCCTCGACCTCGGCATGCCGACCTCCGTGCTGGCCAAGATCGGCCAGAACGTGCCGGTCCAGAACGCGCGGCTGCTCCAGCTGCTGCTCGCCAAGCACGGCGGCATCCTCATCGACCACGACATGTTCGGCCAGCTGCCCCTCCACTACGCCATGGGCTGCATCCCGATCCTGCCGGGCATGCCGCCCTTCTCCTTCTGGGAGAAGCCGGGCCCCAAGGGCCGCATCCCGACCCACCGCACCGACGCCGGCGTCTACCTGACCGCCGAGGTCATGGGCGCCGCCTCCTGCACCTTCGTCAAGGACGAGCAGGGCCTGTTCACGGCGAACCCCAAGACCGACCGCAGCGCCACCTTCATCCCCAAGATCTCGGTGGCCGAGCTCAAGGCGCTGAACCTGCCCGATCTTGTCGTCGAGCCCGTCGTTCTCGACTACCTCGAGCGCGCCCGCAGCGTGCGCCAGATCCAGATCATCGACGGCCGCGTGCCCGGCAACCTCACCCGCGCCCTCGCCGGTGAGCACGTCGGCACCATCATCACGGCCGACTGAAGCGCCGGGCCGCCGCCGTCCCCTCAGCCCCCGGGGGGACGGCCCACGCCCGCGAGGCCCGGCACCCGGATGCTGGCCGCCTTGACCAGGGCCGACAGCCGCAGCCCCGGCACGAGGCCCAGCTCGGCCACCGCCGCCGCCGAGACCCGCGCCCCCAGCACGACCCCGGGCGCGCCGTCCACGGCGACCTGCACCACCTCGCCCCGGGGCGCGGGCGCGATGGCCACCACCCGCCCCGGCAGCACGTTCCGCACCGAGATGGGCGGCACCGGCCCCACGGCCAGGGTCACGTCGTCGGCCGGCACCCACATCCGCACCCGGTGGCCCGCAGGCAGCCCCTCCAGGCCGAGGGCGTGGAGCCGCAGCCCCGGCCCGACCCGCACGAGGCTTCGCGCGCCGTCCAGCTCGAGAACACCCTCGAGAACGGCATCTTCACCGCCTGCGCCCCCCAGCGCAGAGAGCGCCGTGGTGACGGCCCCCTGGGCCACCACCCGCCCGCCGTCCACCACGACCAGCTCGTCGGCCACCTGGAGCAGCTCGTCGATGCTGTGGGTGACGTAGAGGATGGGCACGGCAAAGCGCCGGGGCAGCGCCGCGAGAAAGGGCAGCAGCTCGGCCTTTCGCGCCGCGTCCAGGCTGGCGAGGGGCTCGTCCATCAGCAGCAGATCGGGGCTCGTCAGCAGGGCCCGCCCGATGGCGACCCGCTGGCGCTCGCCCCCCGACAGGGCCCGGGGCCGCCGCGCGAGCAGGTGGCCGATGCCGAGCAGGGCCACGGCGTCGTCGAAGCCGACCAGGGCCGGGCGGTCGGTGGGGCGGCCGTAGGCGAGGTTGTCTCGCACGGTGAGGTGGGGGAACAGGCGGCTGTCTTGGAAGACCATGCCCAGCCGGCGCGCATGGACGGGCAGCGAGACGCCCTGCGCGCCGTCGTAGAGCACCCGGTCGCCCACGGCGATGCGGCCGCGATCCGGGGTCTCGAGCCCGGCGATGCAGCGCAGCACCGAGCTCTTGCCCGCCCCCGAGGCGCCGGCGAGCACGATGACGCCGCTGTCGCGCGCCGACGAGAAGCGGGCGTCCAGCGCGAAGCCTCCGAGCTGGCGCTCTGCGTGAACCGTGAACATCAGGCCCTTCCGATCGAGTTGCAGGACAGGCGGCCCCCGCGCGGGACCGGCCGGGACCGGGTCCGCCTCCCCCCCGGCCGCTCCGAGGGCCGCGCGGCCCGCGCCCCGTATGCCAG
>CAXQUZ010000041.1:0-5065 GCA_964226865.1 Myxococcota bacterium
CAGCCCTCCGACCACGTCAGCGACGCCACCGACTGCGATGATGCCGTGGCCACGGTCTTTCCAGGCGCCACCGAGACCTGCAATGACACCGACGACGACTGCGACGGCAGCACCGACGAGGGGCTGATCGGCATGAGCGCGAGCTGTGCCGCCGACAGCTGTGCCGACATCCTCGACCTCTGGCCCGCGGCCCCCGACGGCAGCTACCAGCTCGACCCCCTCGGCACCGGCGCCAGCACCTACGCCTGCGACATGACCACCGACGGCGGCGGCTGGACCCAGCTCGTCGACTGGAACCGGGTGGACGACGGCGACAGCAAGGCCGACTTCCTCGCGGCCTTCACCGTGCGCAAGAACAACATGGGCACCTTCAAGGAGCAGACCACGGCCCTGCACTGGCGGGACGAGGACGCGGCCGGCCGGGCCAGCGCCGACGTGCTCTCGCTCCAGGTCGACGTGGACGTGCCCAACGACGGCGAGGTCCGCTACGACGTCGACCACGAGGGCACCTCGATGGAAGAGTCGGCGGCCTACCTCTGGGTCGAGACCGCCACGGCCGACGTCGAGCTCGAGTGCTGGACGGGCGTCAGCAGCTGGTCGCCCTACTCGACCGCCGAGCAGGCCGAGCGCCCCGGCTTCACCTGCACCAACACCATCGCGTCGACGGGCGGCCGCAACTTCTCGTGGTCGGGCCCGACCCAGGACGACGCCGGGGCCGAGATCGCGGCCCTGCGCTTCGTCTCCTTCCACTACGACTCGTGCTGCGACTACTCCTACATGTACGCCTTCGACTTCTGGGTGCGCTGAAGCACGACAGGGACGGTGGTCCCGTCCCTGTCTGACCCGGTGGGCCCCGGCGGGCCCACGCCCCAGGGCCTAGAAGTCTTCGTCGAAGCTGACCTCGCCCGTGACGCCCACCTGGTAGGCGCTGACGCGGCGCTCGAAGAAGTTGGCGAGCTCCTGGACGTCCTGGAACTCCATGAAGGGGAAGGGGTTGGCCGCGCCCCACTCGGGCGCGTAGCCGAGGGCCGCGAGGCGCTGATCGCCGACGTGCTCGAGGTAGGCGCGCATGTCCTTGAGCGACATGCCGGGCACACCCTGGCCGAGCACGTCGAGGGCGAACTGGTACTCGCAGTCGACCGCCTCGCGGATCATCTCGCGGACCTGGGACTGGAGCCGGTCGTCGAAGAGCTCGGGGGACTCGGCGCGCACCGTCTCGATGACCTTGAAGGCGAACTGCATGTGCATGGACTCGTCGCGGAACACCCAGTTGGTGCCCGTGGCGAGGCCCGCGAGCAGGCCCTTGCTGCGCAGGAAGTAGACGTAGGCGAAGGCGCCGAAGAAGAAGAGGCCCTCGATGCAGCTCGAGAAGCAGATGAGGTTGAGCAGGAAGGCCCGCTTCTTCTCGTGGGTGTCGGTGGCCTCGAGGTTCTGGACGTTGTCGATCCACTTGAAGCAGAAGGCGCCCTTCTGCTCGATGCTGGGGATGTTGTGGATCGCCGCGAAGGCGCGCTCGCGCTCGGCCAGGTCGGGGATGTAGGTGTCGAGCAGCGTCAGGTAGAACTGGACGTGGAGGGCCTCTTCGTAGAGCTGCCGCGACAGGTACATCCGCGCCTCGGGGGCGTTGATGTGCTTGTAGAGGTTCAGCACGAGGTTGTTCGACACGATCGAGTCGCCCGTGGCGAAGAAGGCCACGAGGCGGTTGACCATGTGCCGCTCGGAGGGGAGCAGCTTGTTCTGGAGGTCGTGGGTGTCGCGGGAGAAGTCGACCTCTTCGACCGTCCAGGTGTTCTTGATGGCGTCCCGGTACATGCCGTAGAAGTCGGGGTACTTCATGGGCCGGAGCGTCAGGTCGAAGCCGGGATCCAAGAGCATCACACCACCTTTGGGGCCGTCGACGCGGCCGCCACGAGGGAAGACAGAAAGCCCCCGGGCGCTGCCGCCCGAGGGACACTGATAATCTGTTCAGACCATCCCGCCAGGGCTACTGGCAGGCTTCGCAGTACTCGGGGTTCTCGAGCGAGCAGGCGACCGCCTCTTCGGGCGTGTAGGTCTTCTTGCTGCCTGCGGTGGCCCGGGCGATGCGGGTCGCGGGGCGGGAGCGCAGGTAGTAGGTCGTCTTGAGGCCCTTCTTCCAGGCGAAGGCGTACATCGACGAGAGCTTGCCGATGGTCGGCGTCTCCATGAACAGGTTCAGGGAGGCGGACTGGTCGATGTAGGGCGAGCGGGCGGCGGCCATCTCGAGCAGCGACTTCTGGGGCAGCTCCCAGGCCGTGCGGTAGAGGCGGCGCAGCTCGGCGGGCAGCTCGGAGATGTGCTGGACCGAGCCCTGGCCGGCCTTGATCATCTCGCGGATGCGCGCCGTCCAGAGGCCCATGCGCTTGAGGTCGGCGACCAGGTAGCGGTTGAGCTGGAGGAACTCGCCGGAGAGGGTCTCGCGCTTGAAGAGGTTCGAGACCTGGGGCTCGATGCACTCGTAGCAGCCCGAGATGCTCGCGATGGTCGCCGTGGGGGCGATGGCCACGAGGAGCGAGTTGCGCAGGCCGACCTTCTGGATGCGGGCCTTGAGGCGGTCCCAGCGGTCGTCGCCCACGGCGCCGCCCGAGAAGAGGCCGACCTGGGGGTTGGCGGCCTTGCCGGGGGTGACGCCCCACAGGTCGAACTGGAGCACGCCGCGGGAGGCGCGGGTCTCGGCGAAGGACTCGTGGGGGCCCACCTCTTCGGCGAGGTCGGCCGAGGCGCTCAGGGCCGCGTAGTAGATCTCTTCCTGGATGCGCGCCGACAGGGCGCTCGCCTCGGGCGAGTCGAAGGGCATGCGCAGCAGGAAGAAGACGTCCTGGAGACCCATGAGGCCCAGGCCCACCGGGCGCCAGCGGCGGTTGGCCGCGGCGGCCTCGGGGGTCGGGTAGTAGTTGATGTCGATGACGCGGTCGAGGTACTTCACGGCGACGCGGGCGCGCTCGGCGAGGCGCTCGAAGTCGAAGGCCCCGTCGACGACGAAGCGGCTCAGGTTGAGCGAGCCCAGGTTGCAGACCGCGGTCTCGTCCTGGTTGGTGACCTCGACGATCTCGGTGCAGAGGTTCGACGAGTGGATGACGTTGCCGGGCATGCCCGTCTGGTTGGACTTCTTGTTGCAGGCGTCCTTGAAGGTCATCCAGCCGTTGCCGGTCTGGGCGAGGGTCCGCATCATGCGCAGGTAGAGGTCGCGGGCGCGCACCTGGCGAACGGCGCGGCCCTCCTTCTCGTAGGTCTCGTAGCGCCACTCGAAGTCATCGCCGTAGGTGTCGATGAGATCGGGGCACTCCTTGGGATCGAAGAGCGACCACATCTGGTCGGCCTGGACCCGCTTCATGAAGAGGTCGGGGATCCAGTTGGCCAGGTTGAGGTTGTGGGTGCGGCGGGCCTCGTCGCCCGTGTTGTCGCGCAGCTCGAGGAACTCCTCGATGTCGGCATGCCAGGTCTCGAGGTAGACGCAGCAGGCGCCCTTGCGCTTGCCGCCCTGGTTGACGGCCGCGACCGACGCGTCGAGGGTCTTGAGCCAGGGCACGATGCCGTTGGACTGGCCGTTGGTGCCGCGGATGAGCGAGCCCCGGGAGCGCACCCGGTGCCAGGCCACGCCGATGCCGCCGGCAAACTTCGAGAGCTGGGCGATGTCGGTGTAGCGCTTGTAGATGCCCTCGAGCTGGTCCTCGGGGGAGTCCAGCAGGTAGCAGGACGACATCTGGCTGTGGCGGGTGGCGCTGTTGAAGAGGGTCGGGCTCGAGGTCAGGTACTCGAGGCTCGACACCAGCCGGTAGAACTCGATGGCCTCGTCGGGGGTGCGGGCGAGGCCGCAGGCGACGCGCATGAAGAAGTACTGGGGCGTCTCGAAGACCCGGCGGGTGGTCGGGTGCTTGAGCAGGTAGCGGTCGTAGACCGTGCGCAGGCCGAAGTAGCGGAAGAGCCGGGCCCGGTCGGGACGGATGGCCGCGTCGAGCACCTCGGCGTGGGCGGAGACGAAGGCCGCGACCTCGTCCGAGATGATGCCCGCCTCGTGGCCGAAGGCCACACAGTCGCCGAAGGACATGATGCCCTGGGACTGGATGTCGGCCAGGATGACCCGGTCGAGGAAGCGCGCTGCGAGCAGCGAGTACTCGGGCTCCTCGGCGATCATGGCCGCGGGGACCTGGATGAGGAGCTTGTCGAGCTCCTTCTCCTCGATGCCATCGTAGATGCCGCCATAGACCCGGGCCGCGAGGCCGTGCACGTCCACATCGTCGAGACCCTCGGCAAAGTCCCGCACCAGCGCCGTGAGCTGGTCGAGGGAGTAGGGCGCGAGGGAGCCGTCGGCGCGCTTGATGCGGAGCTGGACGGCGGCCTTGTCGGAAGACGCAACGATGCTTGCGAGCGGACCGGCGTCCGTCGCCTGGTTCTCATTCTCGATGTTCATGGACAAGGTCCCGAGGGCGGATGGTGTGGCGGGAGGAAGGCGGACGGGCGCAAGCGCCAGCCGGCACGGGAGGCCAGCCGGGCGAGGAGCGGTCGTGGCGGGCGCCAGCAGAGGGAGGGCGCCACGCCCCGCGAGGGTAGCGCACCCGGGCGCCCGAGTCCAAAGAGATTCCGTACACAGACACTATATCCAGGCCTTGACATCGCAAGAGCGCACTACATCAAGTGTCGGGCCCGAGATCTCCACCCCACGCAGATCCCGGCGCGATCCGGTCCCGGGGGTGCGGGGGGCGCCGGCTTGACCCGTCAATCGTCCGGCCCGGGCCCCCGCAGGGCCTGGATCCGTCGCCACAGGGCCCATCTCGGCCACCCGCGCCCCGAGACCCTTCCTGACACCACAGACACAGAATCGCCGCCTCTCAGGTGGAGATCGCCGGGCGCCACCGCGGATCGTGATCCCGAGACGCCACGGTGGAGATCGCGGGACCCGGGCGGTGGAGATCGGCCACCGGGCCGGGGCGCAGCCGGTGGAGATCGGCGCCGGCCCCCGTCCGCCAGCCGCCCCGCCGGTCCGCGTCAACCCGGCCGCCTCCGGGTCCGATAGGACCCTGCCCGGGGCGCATCCCCGGTGCCTGCC
>CAXQUZ010000042.1:0-12616 GCA_964226865.1 Myxococcota bacterium
CTTCCGATCTTCATCCAGCTCTTCACCCCCGAGGGCGGCCGGGTGCTCGGCGCCGACCACGCCCGGGTGGCCCGGACCCTGGCCGGCTGGGCGGCCGAAGAGGTGCTCAAGACCGAGCGCCAGCAGATGCTCGTCGACCTCAACGCCATCGCGACCGAGCTTGCCGGTGCGCCCCCGGCCGCCGTCGAGCAGCGCCTCGGTCCTGCCGTCCAGGAGTGGGCCCGCCGCTACCTCCACCGCGCGGTCACCGTCGCCATCCTCGCCCGCTCGGGCCCCGACCACCCCCTCGTCCGCAGCGCCGGCGGGGGCATCGAAGACGCCGAGCTCGAGGGCCTCGCCGCCTTCTCCATCGCCGCCGCCGGAACGGGCCGCCGGTGGTCCAAGGGCGCCCGCGAGGCCGCCGGGCTGGCCGCCGTCTCGGGGCGCCTCGCCGGGGTGGCGGCCCCGCTCCACCTCGCCAGCGGCTCCTCGCTCCAGGGCCACCTCGTCGTGCTCCACCCCCGCGACTTCGACGAGGCCGACCAGCCCATCATCGCCGAGGCCGCCCGAGAGCTGTCGGTGCTGCTCCACGGCGAGGTGGTGCGCCACGAGTGGAAGCTCCAGGCCGGCCTCTTCCGCCACGCCCTGCTCGGCCCGGTCCAGGGGCTCCAGTCCGCCGCCGCCTACCTCCACGCCCTCGCCGGGGCGGAGGGGGCGCCCCGGAGCGAGCTCGACCGGGCCCGCGACCAGATCGCCCTCGAGTCCGAGACCCTGCGGCTCTGGCGCGAGACCCAGCGCATCTACACCATGGTCCAAGACGGCCAGGAGCCCGACATCCGCCGGCGCCAGGTGGCCCTGCGCCCCCTCGTCCAGCGCTGCATCGACCGCTACGCCGGCAGCATGCGCACCCGCGACATCCGCCTGCGCCTCGACTGGCCCCCCACCGGCGCGCTCCAGGTCGAGCTCGACCCGGCCGCCGTCGACCTCGTGCTCTCGAACCTGCTCGACAACGCCCGCAAGTACACCTTCTTCCACCGCTCGGTGACGGTGGGGGTGGCGGTCAAGCCCGACGAGATCTGGCTGCATGTCGAGAACATCGGCCGCGAGATTCCCGACGAGCTCGGCGACGACATCTACGAGGCCGGCATCCGCCGCGAGGGCCGCGACCCGGTGCGGGCCATCGCCGGCGAGGGGCTGGGGCTCTACCTGGCCCGTGCCCTCGCCCGGGCCCACGGCGGCGAGCTGGTCCACGAGTGCGAGGCCCTGACGGCCCGTCGTGACGAGAAGACGCCCCACCGTGTGCGCTTCACCCTGCGCCTGCCCCACCACTGGTCCCGGCCGGCCCGCCGGGGGGGCTGAGCGCCGCCCCCGCTGCGCCGCTGCCAGCCCCCTGTCTGTCGCCTGTCCCCGTGTCGCCTGTCCCCGTGTCGCCCGCCCCGCTTGCCCCCGAGAGAGACCATGCCGCGCCTGCTCTGGACCGATGACGACGGTCCGAACCGCTTCATGATGGAGGAGTTCACCCTGCGCCAGGCCGGCTGGACGGTGGTGTGGGCCCGGGGGCTCCGCAGCGCGGTCGAGGCCCTGGCCACCGCGCCCCACGACGCCCTGCTGTTGGACCAGATGCTCCCCTGGAGCGACCCGGAAGACCAGCGCGCGGGCCGGGACGGGGTCGACGTCTGGGGGGGCTGCCTGCTGCTGTGGTGGCTGCGCCGGGGGGCACCGCCGCCGGCCGCCCACCCGGGCCAGCTCGCGCGCTTTGCCGACATGTGGGACCGGGCGCCCCTCCCGGCCAACCGGGCCCTGCCGGTGGCCGTGGTCAGCGCCTTCGACGACCCCGACGTGCGGGTCCAGCTCGCCGCCGTCTCGGAGGCCGGGCCCGGGGGCCGCCCGCCCGCCGTGCCCGTCTGGACCAAGCCCGTCGATCGGGACGTGCTGATGGACTTTGTCGGCGCGCTGGCCGGGGCGCCCTCGTGAGCGCCGGGGACCGCGGCCAGGACTGGCTGGTCGAAGACCTGCGCACCCGCTTCTGGCGGCGGGTCGGCAAGACCGCCAGCCCGCCGACCTCCACGGAGGGTCGAGGTCGCCAGAGTGGCGTGGCCGACGATGTTCTCGCGACCGTCGTGGGCGAGCTCTGCTTTGTCGAGCAGGTGGTGCTGGGGTGGATGGCCACCGGCGAGAGCGGGCTGCGCGGCTTCGAGGGCGGGGTGCGCATCGCCCAGCTCGGCGGCCGCCCCCAGCCCCTCGCCGGCGCCGCGGGCCTGGGCCCGGCCCTCTCTGGCCACCGGCTCGGCATCACAACCCCCCCCTTTGCCCACGAGGCCTGGTGCGCCGACGGGGTCGTCCACCTGCACGCCGTGATGGCCACCGACACGGGCACGGCCGAGCTGCTGCTCTCGGTCGCCGGGCCCCGCACGGTCGCGGGCGCTCCCGATCCGGAGCGCCTCGCCGCCCTGCTCGTCCAGCTCCAGCGCCCCCGGGCCCTGCTCTACGATCTGGTGGCCTCGGTGCGCTCCCTGCGCCGCCAGGAGGCCATGTCCCGGGCCCTGGCTCGCCGGGGGGCCCTCGAGCAGCTCGAGCGCGAGGTGGTCGATCTCGTGCTCTTCGAGCGCGACGGCACCGAACCCAAGCTCGCGCGGGCCTGCGAGCTGCTCGACGACCTCCACCGCCACCTCCGCGACCCGGGCCTGGGCGGCCCCGAGCTGGACCGGGTGATGCGGCTGGTCGAGCGGGTGCTGCGCGTCGTGATCCACCGGGTGCTGGGGGCGCGGTCGACCGTGCGGGACCACGCGGGGGCCAGCGCGGCCCGAGAGAGCCGCGAGAACGGCCTCATCACCCGCATCGCCCACCGCATCGAGACCCTGCTCACCGAGCGCCACAGCGCCCACCCGGTCGGCCGGGCCCCCGCCGAGGCCGGCCTCTCGGTGGACGGGCGGCTGCGGCTGCTCCACCACGTGCTCCAGTCGGCCTGTGAGCCCCAGCGCGGGCTGCCCGACGACCTGCTGCCCGGCCGGGGCCCGGTGCCCGAGGCGGCGCCGCCCGCCGTGCTGCGGGCCTGGGAGCTGCGCCTCTTTGCGCTCTGGGCCCTCGCCCACGACCAGCTCGCCCGGACGGCGGCCCCCGGGGGCGGTCGCGAGCCGGGAGAGCCGGCCGCCGACCAGACCTGGACCCAGGCGGTCGCCGCCACCCGCGCCTGGCTGCCGCGCATCCTGGCCCGCTGGTCGGCCCAGCCCGACGACCCGGCCCGGTCCCGCGACCCCTTCGACGCCACCCGGGTGCGCAACTGGTTCCGGCTGTGGTTCGCCCTCGATCTGCTCGACGACCAGGGCATGGACGCCGGCATCGCCACCGAGCGCTGGCGCACCCGCAGCTCGCTGGCCTTCGTGCTCCGCGAGTGCCTGCGCTTCAAGCTCTACGGCGCCCGGCCGGGCTTCGTCGTGCGGCCGGACGCCTTCTCTGCGGCCCTCCAAGACCTCGTCGACCACCACGTCCGCCGCCGGGTGCGGCTGCCGCGGGAACACGACGTGCGCGGCCACCTCGCCATGGTCGGCGACGCCGCCCACCCCCGGGGCTACCTCTTCGCCGCCGGCCACCTCCAGCACGTCATCGAGCTCTACATCGTCGGCCACTTCCTCTGCGAGGTGAAGCTCGAGAACGTTGACCAGCACGGTGATGCGGTCATGGGTGCCGCGCCGCGGACGATGGCGGATCTGCTCGCGGGCAAGGCCGGCATCGGCGCCAGCGCCCGGGCCCGGGACGAGCTGCGGGCGGCCTTCAGCCTCGCTGCGCTCTTCCACGACGTGGGCATGACCCTCTTTCCCGACCTGCGCGCCCCCCGCGACCCCCTGACGGGGGACGACCCCTCGCTCGCCGAGGGCCTGCGCGAGGTCCAGGCGGCCCTCGCCGGGGCGGGCCGGGGGCTGGTGCGCCGGGCCGCCCGCGAGCTCGAGAACCACGGCATCTGGGACGCCGTCGAGGAGCCCGGGCTGGCCGAGTGGATCGCCGGCCAGGAAGAGCGGGGCCGGCCCGACCACGCCCTCGTGGGCGCCTGGTACCTGCTGCGGGCCGCCCGGGCCGTCGAAGAGCTGTCGCCCGAGGTGCTGCGGGCGGCCGTGCGGGCGGTGCTGCTGCACGGGGCGGTGCCCCAGGCCATCGACCCCGAGCGGGATCCGGTCGCCGCCCTGCTCGTGCTCTGCGATGAGCTCTTCGACTGGGAGCCCGGCGGCCGCAGCGGACCCGACCCCGCCACCCTCGGCCGCTCCCTCAACGCCCTCGCCGTCGACATGAGCCCCCGCCGCTCCCGGGCCTCCCACCTGCGCTTCCACGGCACGACCGTGCGGGTGGTGGACGGGGCCCACGGGCCCGTGCTCGAGGCGGCCATCGACGTCGGGGCCGCGGGCCCCCGGGGCTGGCCCCACATCGAGCTGCAGCTGGTCGACCCCGAGTTCCTCGGCGCCCACGTCTTTCCGGTGTGGCTGCGCATGGGCCAGAACCTCGGCCGCATCCAGCGCGGCGTCTTGGGCTGGGGCCCTGTGATCACCGTGGTCGGCGCCATTCCCGACGATGTGCGGCGCACGACCGGCAGCACGGCCCGGCTGCTGGCCCGGCTGGGCGAGCGGGTGCGGCTGCGGGACGCCGGGCGCCTGGGCCGCTGGCTCGAGGAGCGGCCGGAGGTCCAGCTTGCGGTGGCGGACGGCGAAGAGGCCGTGGTCATCGTGCCCCTCGGGCGTGCCCTCGGCCGCCGCGACCTGCGCCCGGCGATGCCCGCCCTCGTGTCGGCGGCCGAGCGCCTCATGCTCGAGATCGTGGGCCGCCAGCGCTGAGCCCCCGGTGCCGTGCGCCGGCATGCCCCGGACTCTCCCGCCGGGTTAGTGCCGGCGACCGCCCGGGCCCGCACTGCCCCCCGTCCGGGCCCTGTTCTGGGAGATCCCGATGAGCACCGCCAAGACCGCCCACACGGGCAACCGCATCCGCCGCGAATTCCTCGACTTCTTCGGCGGCCGCGGCCACGCCGAGGTCGCGAGCGCGAGCCTCGTGCCCGACGACCCGACGCTGATGTTCGTCAACGCCGGCATGGTCCAGTTCAAGGACGTCTTCACCGGCAAGGAGACCCGCGACTACACCCGGGCCACCTCCTCCCAGAAGTGCCTGCGCGTCTCCGGCAAGCACAACGACCTCGAAGAGGTGGGCCGCACCCCGCGCCACCACACCCTCTTCGAGATGCTCGGCAACTTCTCCTTCGGCGACTACTTCAAGGAGGAGGCCATCGCCTACGCCTGGGAGCTGGTCGACAAGGTCTGGGGCCTCGACCGCGACCGCATCTGGGTCACCGTCCACCACAGCGACGACGAGGCCTGGGATCTCTGGCACCGCAAGATCGGCATCCCCGAGGCGCGGCTCCAGCGGCTGGGCGACAAGGACAACTTCTGGACGATGGGCGACACGGGCCCCTGCGGCCCCTGCACCGAGATCCACTACGACCTCGGCCCCTCCATGGGCGACTGCACGAAGGGCCCCGCCGGCGGCAGCGACCGCTACATGGAGTTCTGGAACCTCGTCTTCATGCAGTACGAGCGCTTCGCTGACGGCTCCCAGCAGAACCTGGCGAACCCCAGCGTCGACACGGGCATGGGCCTCGAGCGCATCGCCAGCATCCTCCAGGGCGTGACCACGAACTACGAGACCGACCTCATCACGGGGCTGATGGACGTGGCGGCCGGCGTGGCCCGCCTCGACATGGGCCAGGCCGACGAAGAGGCCATGACCGCCCTGCGGGTGCTGGCCGACCACGGCCGGGCGACCGCCTTCATGATCGGTGACGGCGTCATTCCCAGCAACGAGGGCCGCGGCTATGTGCTCCGGCGCATCGCCCGACGGGCCATCCGCTGGGGCGTCAAGATCGGCCTCGGCGCCGAGCCCTTCCTCTTCCAGGTGACCGACGCCGTCATCGACCAGATGGGCGAGGCCTTCCCCGACCTGCGCGAGCGGGCCGACTTCATCCGCGAGGTCGTCAAGAGCGAGGAAGAGCGCTTCGCCGAGACCCGCGACAAGGGCCTCGCCCTGCTCGAAGAGGCCCTCGGCAAGGTCGACGGCGGGGTGCTCGACGGCGAGACCGTCTTCCGCCTCCACGACACCTACGGCTTCCCGAGCGACCTCACGGCGCTGATCGCCTCCGAGAAGGGCGTCACGGCCGACATGGCCGGCTTCGCGGCCCACATGGAGCAGCAGCGCGAGGCGGGCCGGGCGGCCTGGAAGGGCTCGGGCGCGGCGGGCGTGGATGCCCTCTGGCACGCCATCTCCGAAGACATCGGCGAGACCGCCTTCCTCGGCTACGACAGCCTCGAGGGCGAGAGCACCGTGACGGCCCTCGTCCAGGACGGGGCCCGGGTCGACCGCCTCGAGGACGGCGCCACGGGCGTGGTCTTCGTCGCCGCGACCCCCTTCTATGGCGAGAGCGGCGGCCAGGTCGGCGACGTGGGCAGCATCCGCGCCGGTGTCGCCACGGCCACGGTCACCGACACCCAGAAGCCCGTCGGCGCCCTCTTCGCCCACCACGTCACGGTGGCGGGCGGTGCCCTCGCCGTCGGCGACACCGTCCAGCTCCGGGTCGAGGGGCCCCGCCGCGACGCCGTGCGCCGCAACCACACCGCCACCCACCTGCTCCACGCCGCCCTGCGCAGCGTGCTCGGCGACCACGTCCAGCAGAAGGGCTCGCTGGTGGCGGCCGACCGGCTGCGCTTCGACTTCTCCCACCACAAGGCCGTCTCGGCCGACGAGCTCACCCGCATCGAAGACATCGTCAACCGCGAGATCCTGGCCAACACGGCGGTTGCGGCCGAGGTCATGGGCATCGACGCGGCCAAGGACCGGGGCGCCATGTCGCTCTTCGGCGAGAAGTACGGCGACGAGGTGCGGGTCATCACCGTGGGCGGCTTCTCCATGGAGCTCTGCGGCGGCACCCACGTCGACCGCGCCGGCGACATCGGCAGCTTCCGCTTCCTCGGCGAGTCGGGGGTCAGCGCGGGCGTGCGCCGCATCGAGGCCGTCACGGGCACGGGGGCCCTAGCCCTCTCCCGCAGCCACGAGTCCATCGTCAGCGCCGCCGCTGCCGCCCTGCGGGTGCCCGACAGCGGGCTGGTCGACGCCATCCAGAAGCTCCAGGCCGACCTCAAGGCCGCCCGCAAGGAGCTCGAGGACGCCCGCCGCGAGGCCGCCCTCTCCGAGGCGGACGACCTCGTGAGCAAGGCGGTCGACGTCGGCGGCATCAAGGTGCTCGCCGCCGAGGCGGCCGATCCCAAGGGCATGCGCGACCAGGCCGACAAGCTGCGCGACCAGCTCGGCACGGGCGTCGTCGTGCTCGGCGCGAAGGCGGGCCCCAAGGTCACCCTGCTCGCCGCCGTCACCAAGGACATCGCCGGCAAGCGGGTCCACGCGGGCAAGCTCGTCGGCGCCCTCGCCGCCAAGGTCGGCGGTCGCGGCGGCGGCCGTCCCGACTTCGCCCAGGCCGGCGGCTCCCAGCCCGACCAGCTACCGGCCGCCCTCGCGGCGGTGGTCGACGCGGTGACCGCCCAGCTCGGCTGAGCGCCCGCCCCTTGCTGCGCCCCCGGTGCCCGGCCTCGCGGTCGGTCGTGCCGGGGGCGCCGTCGTTCTCGGCCGGGGATCAGTTCAGGTAGAAGCGCAGGGTCAGGGCCATGCGGGTGGCGAGCACGGTGTGGGTCGGGTCGGGGGTGGAGACGGTGCGGTCGAGGCCGGCCTCGGCGCCCAGGGCGAGGCTCGGGGTGGGCCAGGCCTCGGCCGAGACCACGGCGCCCAGGGTGCGCGCGCCCTGCTTGTCGCTGTCGCCGCCGCGGCTCCAGTGCTCGGCGCTGGTGGCGAGCCGCGCCCCGGCGCCTCCGGTGGCCTTCGGGCTGATGGGCCAGAGCCACTGGGCGGCGAGGCCCAGCTGGCTCCGGGTCTGGGACCACTCGCCGTCCTGGTCGATGTTGCCGAAGGCCACCGAGGGCTCCAGCCGCAGCCCGGCGGGCAGCAGCAGGGGCACGGCGATCTCCTGGGCCCGCGCGTCGCTGTCGAGGTAGCCGAGGGCTTCGAGAAAGGCCTCAGCATGGACCACCTCGACGGGAATGCCGAGCCCCAGCCGCAGCCCATCGGGCCGGGCGGGGCTGGCGGCGGCGGCCGGGGCGCCGGCGGCAGACAAGACGAGGAGGGCGGCGGCGCGGCGGGACGGGGACATGGGCGCTCCGGGGCTCGGGGGGCAGCCGGAGAGAGGCCCGGCCGCCACCGGGATCTTGTGCACCGGGCGGTCCCCGGCGCCCGGTCATGCCCCCGCGACCTGCGGTGGCGCAGGGGGGGGCGGGCGCACTGGACGGCCGGCCCGGGCCCCGGCAGGATGGGGGCCCACCCGGGAGTGCGCCCATGGCCCCGCTGTCTCTCCGCCTGCTGCTCTGTCTCTGCGCCCTCGGCTGTGGCGACAAGGAGGCCGACACGGCCCCGGCTGGCGCCACGGTCGGGGGCGGCGTCGGCGGCGACGGCACGGGTGGGGACGGGGACGGGGACGCGGGGCTGGCCTGGTACGCGACCTGCGGCGACCCGGCCTGTGGCGGCTACCGGGGCCCCACGGCGGGGCTGGCGGTCTGCACCGACCAGGCCGAGGGCGCCACCTGCAGCGAGGACGGCGCCGCCTGCGACCTCGAGGACGACTGCAACACCCAGATGCTCTGCACCGCCACCGATCCCAAGGCCAGCGAGTATGGCTGCCCCCAGTCCCGGGCCGCGGTGAAGACCGACATCGCCTACCTGGGGCCCGCCGAGCGCGCCCAGGCCCGGGCCGCGCTGCTCCAGACCCGGCTGGCGACCTGGCGCTACCGCTGGGAGCCCCCCACCCACAAGCCCCACCTGGGCTTCCTCATCGACGACCAGCCCGGCTCTCCGGCGGTGGCGGCCGACGGGGCCCACGTCGACCTCTACGGCTACACCAGCCTCGCCGTGGCGGCCCTCCAGGCCCAGGATGCTCTGCTCCAGCAGCAACAGAGCGAGCTGCACGACACCCGTGCCGCCCTCTCCGAGACCCGCGCGGCCCTCTCCGAGACCCAGGCCGCCCTCGCCCAGACCCAGGCCGCGCTGGCGGCGCTCCGGGCCGAGGTCGCGGCCCTGGCCCCACCGGTGCCCTGAGCCGGGGCGCGGCCCTGGCCCCGCCCGTCCACTTGTGGCAGCCTCGCCGGGTTGGGGCCGCGCCGACCCGCTGCTGGGCGCGCCGTTCCCCCCGCGAGGATGCCATGCCCGAGACCGCTGTCCCCACCGCTGGCCGCTTTGTCTGGCGCGAGCTGACCGTGCCCGACCCCGCCGCCGCCGCTGCCTTCTACGGCGCCACCTTCGGCTGGACGGCCGAGCAGAGCGACATGGGCATGCCCTACACCATGCTGCGCATGCCCGGCGTCGAGGCCGCGGTCGGCGGTGCCATGGCTCCCCCCGAGGCCCACATCCCGCCCCACTGGGTCGACTACGTGCTCGTCGACGCGCTCGAGGCGGCGATGGGCCGGGTCGAGGCCGCCGGCGGGCGGCTGCTCACCCCCGCGATGGACATCCCCGGGGTGGGCCGCTTCGCGATGGCCATGGACCCCCAGGGCGGGGCCTTCGCGCTCTTCGTGGGCCCGGCGCCCGCCCCGGCGCCCGCCCCGGCCGCCGAGGTCGACGAAGAGGCCGACACCGAGCAGGTCGTGGCGCCGCCGAGCGATCCCGATCCGCTGCGGGTGCCGATGGGCACCTTCTGCTGGTCCCAGCTCATGACCACCGACCTCGCCGCCTCGGCCCGCTTCTACGCCGAGGTGGTGGGCTGGACCGCCGAGCAGATGGCCCCCGAGATGGTCGTCTTCCACGACGCCACGGGCCGTCCCCGGGCCAGCGCGATGCAGGTGCCGGCGGGCGCGCCCCAGCCCCACGCCTGGCTGCAGTACGTGGCCGTGCCCGAGGTGGCGCCCGCCCTCGAGACGGCGGTGGCCGCCGGGGCCACGGTGGTCGCCCCCCCGACCCAGATGCCGGGCCGGGGAGAATTCGCCGTGCTGGCGGATCCCCAGGGCGCCGTCTTCGCGCTCTGGCGCGACGAGATCCAGGGCTGAGGCCGCGGCCCCGGGGGGCTCAGCCCCCCTTGCGGGTCCACGAGTCGCGCAGCGCGATGGTCCGGTTGAAGACCAGCTTGCCGGGGGCGGCGTCGACGCTGTCGAGGCAGAAGTAGCCCTTGCGCAGGAACTGGTAGCGGGTGCCGGCGGTGGCCTCGGCGAGGCTGGGCTCGAGCTTGCAGCCGGTCACCACGGTCAGCGAGTCCGGGTTGATGTTGTCCTTCCAGCTCTGGCCCTCGTCGACCTCGTAGGGGTTCCAGACCGAGAAGAGGCGATCGATGAGGCGCACCTCGGCGTCGACGGCGTGCTCGGCGCTGACCCAGTGGAGGGTGCCCTTGACCTTGCGGCCGTCGTCGGTCCAGCCGCCCTTCGACTTGGGGTCGTGCGAGCAGCGCAGCTCGACGATCTCGCCGGTCTCGGGATCCTTCACGATCTCGTCGAGGGTGACGTAGTACGCGCTCTTCAGGCGCACCTCGCGGCCGGGGGCGAGCCGGCGCCACTTCTTGTTGGCCTCTTCGCGCACGTCCTCCCGCTCGACGTAGAGGGTGCGGGTGAAGGGCACGGGGCGCTTGCCGGTGCTCGGGTCCTCGGGGTTGTTCTCGACCTGGAACCACTCGGTCTCGCCCTCGGGGAAGGTCGTGACCGTGAGCTTGAGCGGGTCGAGCACCCCCATCACCCGGTGGGCCCGGGCGTTGAGATCCTGGCGGACGTGGTGCTCGAGCATGGCGATGTCGACGAAGGTGGGGGACTTCGTGACGCCCAGCTCGGCGAGGAAGGCCGCCATGGCCTCGGGGGTGAAGCCCCGGCGGCGCAGCCCGCTGAGGGTGGGCATGCGCGGGTCGTCCCAGCCCGTGACCCGGCCCTCGTTGACCAGCTCGAGCAGCTTGCGCTTGCCCATCACCGTGTGGCTGATGGACATCTTCGCGAACTCGATCTGCTGGGGATGGTGGACGCCGAGCTGGTCGAGGTACCAGTCGTAGAGGGCCCGGTTGTTTTGGAACTCGATGGAGCAGAGCGAGTAGGTGACGCCCTCGATGCTGTCTTCGAGGCAGTGGGCCCAGTCGTACATCGGGTAGACACACCACCGGTCGCCCTGGCGGTAGTGGTGGGCGTGGTGGATGCGGTACATGATGGGGTCGCGCATCAGGGTGTTGGTGTGGGCCAGGTCGATCTTGGCCCGCAGCACGGCCTCGCCCTCCTTGTAGGCCCCGTCGATCATCTTCTGGAACTCGGCGACGTTCTCCTCGACGGAGCGGTCGCGGTAGGGCGAGGGGGTGCCCGGCGTCTTGAAGTCGCCCCGGCGGGCCCGCATCTCTTCGGCCGAGAGGTGGCAGACGAAGGCCTGGCCCTGGCGGATGAGCTGGAAGGCGTAGCCGACCATCTTGTCGAAGTAGTCCGAGGCGTGGAACAGGTTGTCGCCCCAGTCGACGCCGAGCCAGCGGATGTCGCGCTGCTGGGACTCGACGTAGCGCACGTCTTCCTTGGTGGGGTTGGTGTCGTCGAAGCGCAGGTGGAAGCGCCCGCCGTGCTTCTGGGCGAGGCCCCAGCTCACGTTGATGGCGAAGGCGTGGCCGATGTGGAGGAAGCCGTTCGGCTCGGGGGGGAAGCGCGTGACCACCTTGCCGTCGAAGCGGCCCTCGGCCAGCTCCTTCTCGACGATGTCAGCGATGAAGTTGGCGGGGGCGGTGGTGCGCTCGCTGGAGCCGGACATCCTGTTCTCCACGTGGGGGCGTTGCGGCGGCAGGCCTATCGCGAGGCCCCCCGGGGGGCCATCTTGGCCGCAGCGGTGGCGCCGGGCCCTGCCGTGATAGCCCCCCACCGGCGGGTCTCGCGCAGGAGGGACCGTGGACATCGATCTCGCGAAGCAGGCGGCCGGGCGGGCTGCCGCGGCCCACGTGCGCCCGGGCATGCGCCTCGGTCTCGGCACTGGGTCGACCGTGCGCCACACCATCCTCGCGCTCGGGCGGCGGGTGCGGGACGAGGGGCTGGCCATCCAGGCCGTGCCCACCAGCCGGCGCACGGCGGCCCTGGCCCGCGCCGAGGGCATCCCCCTGCTGACCCTCGACGGGGCGGCCTGGGCCGGGCCGGGCGCCGGCAGGCCCCCCCTCGACCTCGTCATCGACGGGGCCGACGCCTTCGATCCCGAGCTCAACCTCATCAAGGGCGGCGGTGGTGCCCTGCTGCGCGAGAAGATCGTCGCCCAGGCCGGGGCGCGGCTCATCGTGGTCTGCGACGCCCGCAAGCAGGTGCCCGTGCTGGGCGACTTCCCCCTGCCCGTCGAGGTGGTGGCATTCGGCTGGGCCCACACGGCGGCGCGGCTGGCCCGGGCGCTCGGGGGACGGGCGGTGCTGCGCCGGGATCCGGCCCTCGGCGACGCTGTTCTCGGCGATGTGGAGGTCGCGGCCGACGCCCGGGGCGGCCCGGTCGTGACCGACAACCAGAACCTCATCCTCGACCTCCACGCCGGCCCGACCCTGCACGACCCGGCCGGGGTCGAGGCCAACCTGCACGAGGTGGCGGGGGTGGTG
>CAXQUZ010000043.1:0-5971 GCA_964226865.1 Myxococcota bacterium
GGGCCCAGGTCTTGGCGTGGGCGCGGGGCCCCTCGGGGCGCGGGTCGGCGAGCATGCGGTCGAGGCGGGCGAGGGCGGCCTCCGGGTCGCCGGCTGCGGCCACCACCTCGGCCCAGCGCAGCTGGAGGTCGCGGTGGTCGGGGTGGAGCGCGAGGCCCTCCTCGAAGGCGGCCCGGGCGGCCCCGAGCTCCTGGGCGGCCCACAGCGAGAGCCCGAGCACCTCGAAGTGCCACCAGGAGGTGTCGCCCTCGTCGATGGTGGCGCGCACCTCGGCGGCGTAGGCCGGCCAGTCGTCCCGCAGCAGGGCGATGCTCTGGCGCAGGGCGCGCAGCTGGGCCGGGGCGACGAGGCCGGCGGGCAGGCCGTGGAGGGCAGCCTCGGCCCGGTCGGCGTCGCGCTCGACCTGGATGAGCAGGGTGAGCTGGAGCAGGCGGGCGTCCTCCCAGGCCGGCGCGATGCCCATGAGCTGCTCCGCCTTGGCCAGGGCCTCGTGGGCGCGTCCCCGGTTGTGGGCCTGGACGGCCTCTTCGTGGAGGGCGAGGGCCTGCCAGCTCACGGCGCAGACCGGCGCGAGCAGGGACGTGAGCCGGTCGAGCTGGTCGGGCGCCCGGGCCACGGCGCCGTGGGGCGGGGGCACGGGCAGCCCCTGGGCCGCGAGCCAGTCGGCCTGGGCGGGGGTGCGCCAGGCGCCGCTGGCCCAGGCCTGGAGCTCGAGGGTCCAGGGCTGGTCCTCGGTCTCGCGGCGGAAGTCCCAGAACATCGTGCTGGACGTCGTGGGGGCCGAGTCATCCGCGCCGGGCAGCCCGGTGCTCTGGAGGCGACGAAACATGGGGACTCCCGAGGGGGAGGGGAGTGTAGCCCGCGGCCCGCCGCACGCTCAGGGCAGGGCCCAGATGCCCGGCGCGACGGGGGGGCCGTAGGCGGCCCGGAGGGCGGCGGTGGGGACCCGCAGGGGGCTCGCGGGGCGGTCGACGGCGAGCAGGTGGCTGATGCCGGCCGCCCGGAGGGCCGCGGGCGGGGGGAGGGGGCCGCCGGCGAGGGCCGCGTCGAGGGCCCGGCGCAGGGTGCCGGGGTCGCCCGCGCCGGGCTTGGGCTGGGGGCGCCGCAGGCCCTCGAGCATGGGGCGGCCGTGCACGGGCTGGAGGCCCAGGGCGGCCGCGCCGCTGCCGGTGAGATCGCTGATGGCGTCCACGTCATCGGCGTGGTCCCGCAGCCAGCGGGCGGCGGCGAGGCCGGGCAGGGGGCGCGGCGTCGAGTGGGCCGCGGCCTCGTCCACCGGGCCGCCGAGGGCCAGGGCGAGCCCGATGAGGACGGCGGCCGCGACGCTGCGGGCCCGACCCGAGAGGCTGTGGTGGAGCCCGAGGCCCGCGAGCACGGCGAGCAGGGGCACGGCCACGAGGCCGGCGCGCACCGGGTGGTGGAGCCGGCCGAGGCCCGGCAGGTAGCGGATGAGCCAGGCGAGGGGGCTGGCCAGCACGGCGTGGTCGCCCTTGGCGCCGGGGGTGGGGCCGAGGGCCACGAAGAGGGCCAGGAGCACGGCCGCGAGCCAGCGCCGCCGGTGGGGCGTGGCGGGCAGGGCCGCGGCGACCAGGCCCGCGGGCAGCAGCAGGGGCAGCAGCCGCTGGCGGGCGGGCACCGCGGGCAGGCCGAGCAGTCCCCCCAGGGGCAGCACGCTGTAGTCGGCGGGGGGCGGGCGGCTGTGGGTGCCGGCGAAGACGGGGGCCAGCCAGGCCAGGTAGGGGAGCATCGGCAGGGCGGCCGCGGCGAGGCCCCAGCAGGGCCGCAGGACCAGGGCGACCAGGCCGACCACCAGCCCGGTGTAGACGTAGCAGAGGCCCTGGACGCCGATGAGCAGGCCGGCGAGCAGCCCGCGCCCCCGGGGCAGCAGCGCCAGCCCGACCAGCCCGGGCCAGACCATCCCGCTCAGGGTGCGGCCGCCGGCGAGCTCGTGGAGCATCAGGGGCGAGGCCGCGGCGAGCACCCCGGCGGCGGCCAGGGCCAGTCCCCGCAGGCCGCGGCTGTGGGCCAGGATGCTCACCCCGAGGATGTTTCCGAGGTGGTGGGCCAGCTGCATGCGGTTCCACCAGCCCACGGCGGGGTGGGCCGGATCGGGCCGGATCCACGGCCCGAGCAGCCAGGCGTCCCAGGGGTTCGGGATGTGGAAGCGCAGCCCCAGGGCCCCGGCCGGGTGGTTCTGGAGCTAGAGGTCGAGGGCCGGATCGGCGGCGGCGTGGAACAGCCACCATGCGCCCAGGAAGTCGCGGTGGACCCAGGGCTGGTCGGGGCCCCAGAGGGCCACCGAGAAGCTGGCCAGGGGACCCCGGACGAGGAACAGGGCCGCGGCGAGGGTCAGGGCCAGGGCGGCGGCGGTGCCCACCCAGGGGGGCAGGGCGCGGGCGGGGGAGGCGGGCATGCCCGGCGGGCTCCGGGGCGGGGGCGGTCGCAGGGTAGCGCGCTCCCCCGTGCCGGGCGCATCGCATAGGCTGGCCCCGTGCCGAGGTCCTTCCGAGTGCGCGCCCTGGGTCTCTTCCTCGGGGCGCTGTGGCTGCGCTTCTCCTGGATGGGGGAGGGCGGCGCCCGCCACCGTGCGATCGATCCCGGCCGGCTGCGCAGCCTGCGCCAGCTCTTCGACGGCCACGAGCAGCTCTACCTTGCGGCCTTCGCCGAGGGGCGGGTGGCCGATCCGGGGCCCCAGGCCTGGCCTGCGGGGCTCTGGCTCTGGCGGGGGCTCGGGGCCCTCTCGGGAGACCTGCGTCTGGCCCTGCTCGTGCCCGCGGTGGCCGGCGCGCTGACCGCGGCGGGGCTGGGTCTGGCGGTGGCGCGCCGGGCGGGGGGGCGGGCCGGGCTGTGGGCGGGGCTCTTCGCGGCCCTGCTGCCGGCCCAGGTGGTCTGGTCGACGAGCATGGTGCCGGTCGTGCCCGCCGCGGGGCTGGTGCTGCTGGCGCTGGCCGCCCGCCGCCCGGGGGTGGCGCTGGTGGCAGGCGCGGCAGCGGCGGCCCTGCGGCCCGAGCTGGCGCCGCTGGTGCTGGCCCGGGGCGCGCCGGGACTCGGCGCGGTGGCCGTGGGGACGGCGATGCTGGTGGGCATCGGGGCGCCCTCGGGCGGAAGCTCGCTGGCTGTGTGGGTTGGGAATACCGTGATGGTGGACTTCTTGGGTCCGTTTGTTCTCGTGGGGGTGGGGCTGCTGGGGGCCCGCCGCCACCCGGGCCCCGCCCTCCTGGTCGGGGCGGCCTTCCTGCTCTTCGCAGGCTTCGCCGACCTGGGCCCTCGCCACCTGCTCGTGCCGGGGCTGCTGCTCTGCGGGCTGGCGGGGGCGACCGTGGCCCGGGCGGGGCGCGCCGTGGGGCCGCTCCTCGGGCTGGCGGTGGTGCTGGGCATGGGCGCCGAGGTGGCCGAGCTGCGCGATCGCTGGCACACCCGCGCGCCGGTCCCGCCGGCGGCGCTCCGGCTTCTGCCCGGCGCGACCGGCCCCGAGGGCTGTGCGGTGGTGAGCGACGAGCCGCCGGTGCCGGGCCAGCCCCTGCCTTCGCACTGGCAGCTCCCTGCGGCAGACTGCTGGCTGTGGGGCATGGCCCCGGAGCACACCGAGTGGTCGAGCCGGGGCCTCCGCGCCCGGGCCCGCCGCATGGCGCGCCTCTACCGGGCCACGCCGGTCGCCCAGGAGGGCGGAGGCGGCGGGCGGCCCTGGCGCCTGTGGCTGCGCATCGCGCCCCGGCCGCCCCGTTCCTGGAGCACCCCATGACCGACGCCCCGCCGTCCGCCGCCGCCGGTGCCCCCGGGCCGGTGCGCCCGGCCGAGTGGGCCGAGCTGGCGCTGGTGCTGGTGGTGGCGGCCGCCGTGCGCCTCTGGGCCGCCTGGGCCCTCGGCGGGGGCGCACCCTTGGGCCCGGACGGCACCGGCGCCGAGGCGGCCGTCGTGCTGGGCGGCCACCTCTACCCCGTCCACATCGCCCTCATCGCGGCCTTCGGTGGCAGCTCCCAGGCCCTCTCGCTGGCGAGCGGCACGGCGACGGTGGGGCTGCTCTGGCTCTATGGGCGCCAGCTCTCCCTCGGCAGCGGCGGCGGCTGGCTGGCCGCCTTCTTGCCCGTGCTGGTCTACACCTCGGCCCTCTCCGCCGGCGACGCGCCGGCGCTCTTCGTGGTGGTCGCCGCCGCCACCCTCGCCCTCCACCACGAGCTGCTCGCCGTGGGGGCCGGTGCGGTGGCCATGGCCTCGGTGGCCATCAAGCCCGTCGCCCTGCCGGCCCTGGGCCTCTTCCTCGTCCGGCTCCAGGGCGGGCTCGGCATGCTGCTTGCCCTGCCCTTCGTGTGGGACTGGCTCTCGCCCCTCGTGGCGCCCCGGGTGGGCGGGGGGCTGCTCGGCACCTGGTGGCAGGGCAACGGCGGGGCGCCGCCCGAGACCCCGGCCGTGGGCGGGCGCATGCTCATCGCCGGGGTGAAGACCCTCGTGCGCATGCCGGCCTGGGCGGGCGTCTGGTTCGTTCCCGTCGCCTTTCTGGGGGCCTGGCTGCCGGCCCGCGGGCGGGCCCCCGACCCGCCCATGTCGATCCGCCTGGCGGGTGTGGTGGGGCTGCTGGCCCCCCTGGCCGTGGCGACGATGTTCGGCGACCGCCTGGGCCCCCGCTACCTGGCCGGGGCGGTGGTGGTGCTGCTGCCCTGGGCCGGCCTGGCCCTGCCCCGGGTCTTCTCGCTGTTGCTGCTTGTGCCCACGGTGGCGCTGATCACCCAGGTGGGCGCCCACCGCGACGTGATGGACCCCGAGGCGGGGGTGCCGGACTACCCGAGCCTGACCTTTCCGCCCGTCGACGCCCGGGCCCTCTTCGACGACGCCAGCACCCGGGGCGCCACGGCCCTGCGCCGGGAGGCCCACGAGCTGGCCCGCACCCTGCCCCCGGGCGCGACGGTGACGGTCCGCCGCCGGCCCCACGGACGAGAGGGCGAGCTGGTCTGGCCCCTGCGGGTGCTGCGGCCGGACGTGCGCATCGAGGTGCAGGACTGATGCCCGCCGTGGCCCCGCGGGCAGGGTCCCGGCTCGGCCTCGGTGCCGTGGGGCTGGCCCTGGGGCTGCGGCTGCTCCGGGGGCTGGTGCGCTGGGACGAGGTGGCCTGGCAGTATGCGAGCTACCCGGCGGCCACGGTGGACGCCCTCGAGGCGGGCGAGCTCGGGGCGGCGCTCACGACCTTCACGGGGCTCCACCCGCCGCTCTGGCCCCTGCTGCACGCCCTGGGCGAGCGCTGGCTGCCGGTGCCGGCCCTGGCCATCGGCCTGTCGGTGGGAGCGGGGGTGGGGGCCGTCGCCCTCCTGGCCCGCCGCTGGCCCTGGGCCGCCCTCGTCCTGGCCACGGCCCCGGCGGCGGTCCAGTACGGCGCCGAGGTGAACCAGTATCCCTTGCTGGTGCTCATCCTCGCCGGTCTCTTCGCGGCGCGGGCCGCCGGACGGGCCCCCCTCGTGGTGCTGCTGGCCGCGGCGGCCGCCTGGACCCACGCCCTCGGGGCGGTCGTGGGGGTGGTGGTCGTGGCCAGCCTGCCGCCCCCCGCGCGCCGCTGGGGTCTCGGGGCCCTGGCCCTGGCCGGACTTCCGCTGGTGCCGGGCGTTCTCGCGCGGCTGGGGAGCGACACCACCTTCGCCCAGCCCCCGTGGAAGCCCGGGCTGGGCGCCCCCGAGCTGGTCGGTCGCCTCGGCGCCCTCGGGCTGGTGGCGCTGCCCCTCGCGGCCCGGGGCGGGGGAGGGGGCCCCCTGGGGCGGGTGGCCGCCGCGGCGGTGGGGGCCCTGGGGGCCGTGCTGGCGGTGCTGCTGGCCTTTGGCGTCGCGGCGCCCCACCAGTTCGCCTACCTCTCTGTTTTTGCCGTGCCGTGGGCCATTCTCGTCGGTCATGGACGGGCGGCTGCGGGGCGCTGGACGCGGGCGGCGGGGGGGCTGCTGCTCGGGCTCGCGCTGGTCCAGGGCGCCTGGCAGGCGGGCTTCGACCTGTG
>CAXQUZ010000044.1:0-4200 GCA_964226865.1 Myxococcota bacterium
TCCGCCCGCTGGTGCGCGCTGTTCTCGGAGGTGGCCAGTGAGCACCCCAGCCGACCGCGCCCGGGCGACCGCCGCCCTGAACCTCGCCGGGCGCCTCGACCACCTGCTGCGCACGGCGCGCATCTACCCCGACGGCCACGCCGGCCTCGTCCACACCGTGCGCAACGTCATCGACCTCGCCGAGGCCGTCCGGGGCGAGGCCGCCAGCATCGACTGGTCCATCGTCCAGGATCGCGTCGTGGTGGGAAACCGCGTCGCGCGACCGAGCCCGGGCCTGCGGGACGCCGTCCGCGAGCTGGGCGAGTTCCTCCAGAGCCGGGGCATCGGCGGCCTGGCCCTGCTGCCGGGCATCGACGAGACCCAGCTCATGGCGGCCGTGCGGCTGATCATCGGGCTCGAGGCCGACGGCGGGCCCGGGCTGGCGGCCGTGGCCCGAGAGCTCACGGCGGCCGGGGTGCGCTGCTTCGAGGTGCTGCCCCCGCGCACCCTCCACGGGGCCGAAGACACCGGCGGCGAGGCCGATCCGGCGGTCGCGGCCCTGCGCATCTACCTGCGCAGCATGCGCTGCATCCGGCGCATGCGCAGCCACGGCATCAGCCCCGCCAGCATGGTCGAGGTCGAGCGGGTCGCCCAGGGCATCGTCGACCTCTGGACCAGCTCGCCCCGCCGGGCCCTGGCCCTGGCCGTGCCCCGCCAGCTGCTGCCCAGCGACCTCATCCACCCGGTCCACACCGCCGTGCTCGCCGTCGCCATCGGCTATGCCCTGGGCCTCGACGACGGGCGCCTCACCGAGCTGGCCATGTGTGCGCTGACGGCCCCCGTGGGCTTCCAGGCGCCCACCGACCCCGAGCTGGACCTCGACGAGGAGGCCGCCCGGGCCGCCCACGAGGCCGCCGAGGCCGCGACCCCCGTCTCGAGCGTGACCCAGCTGCTCGGCCTCAGCACCCTCGCGCCCGCCCAGCAGCGGCGCCTCCGTGTCGCCCTCGAGCAGCACCGCCACTTCGACGGCGGCGGGGTGCCGGCCCTCGCGCGCTGGCCCCTGCCCCACCTCTTCAGCCGCATCATCCACCTCGCGGCCCACTACGACGCCCTGCGGGCCGACAGCGACTGGGCCGATGGCCAGAGCGTGCGGGGGGCCATGCGCACCCTCCAGGAGCTGGCGGGAAGCCGCCACGATCCCTCTCTGGTGGCAATTCTCGCAGAGTACCAAGCCGAGCTGGAGGTCGCCGATGCCGGCATCTGAGGCGCCCCCGGTCGCCCGCCCCGCGGCGACGGTCATCGTGGCCCGGCCCGCCGCCGCGCCCGGCGGACCGGCCGAGATCCTGCTGCTCCAGCGCTCGCGCCGGGCCGGCTTCTTCCCGAGCGCCTGGGTCTTCCCCGGGGGCCGGGTCGACGCCGCGGACGGGCAGGCCGTGGCCCGGGGGGCCGTGCGCGGTGCCGTCCAGGGGCTGCCGGCCGCCGACCAGGCCTTCGGTGTGGCCGCCGTGCGCGAGACCTTCGAGGAGGCCGGCGTCTGGCTCGGCGAGGGCCCCGCCACCCCCGCGCTGCGCGACCGGCTCAACGCCCGCACGGCCACCCTCGACGACGCCCCGGCGCTGGTCGCCCACCTCGACCGCATGTGGTGGTGGTCGTGGTGGATCACCCCCGAGGCCGAGCCCAAGCGCTACGACACCCGCTTCTTCCTCTGCATCGTCGACCGGGCCGAGGCCGAGCACGCCGCCCACGACGACACCGAGACCGTGCGCACCCGCTGGCTCAGCGCCGCCGCCGCCCTCGCCGCCCACGCCGCGGGCGGGCTCGCCCTCGCCCCGCCCACCTTCCGCACCCTCACCGAGCTCGCGGCCCACCCCGATCCCGGGGCCCTCGCCGCCGCGGCCGCCGCCCGGCGCCCCCAGCCCATCCAGCCCCGGCTCCGGCCCCGGGCCGCGGGCGGCGTCGACATCCTGCTGCCCGGCGACCCGCTCCACCCGGCCACCCCGGCGGCCCCCGGCCCGAGCCGCATCCTCTGGTGTGGCGACCACTGGGAGGACGGGGGCCCCTGAGCGCTCAGCGCCAGCCGTCGAGAAAGCGGGCGAAGTCGAGGGCCGCGACCGGGGCCAGCGCGCGCCACTCGGCCTCGAGGGCCGCAGCGTCGACCTCCGGGCGCGGGCCGAGGGCCTCCCGGAGCGCCGCGAAGTAGAGGTCGAGGCCCCACGCGTCGTCGGCGCCTCCCAGAAAGTAGACCACGTCGCGCATGCCGCAGCCGCCGCCCACGTACTGGAAGTCGACCGCCGCCGCGGCCCCGCCCGCCGCATCCACCAGGAAGTTCGCCGGCTTGGCGTCGCCGTGGACGAGGGTGCGGAACCGGGCCTGGGCGAGGCGCCGGTCGAGCAGCGGCGCCATGCCGCGCAGCCGGGCGTCGCGCATGCGGGCCAGCTCGTCGGGACGGGTGGCGAGGTGCCAGTAGGAGCCCTCGGGCCAGAGACCGGCCGGCGGGGTGCCGAGAAAGCCCGCGTGGAAGCGCGCGAGCCAGCGCAGCGCTGCCGCCCGGTGGTCGTCCCGGCCGCCGCGCAGGGGCCGCACGAAGCCCGCCGCGCCGAGGTCTTCGAGCACGAAGAGGCGCCGCTGGCCCCGGAGCCCGAGGCCGAAGCACCGGGGCAGGCGGGCCGCCGATCGGGGGGCGTGGTCGCGGTAGAAGGCCTGCTCGATGGCGTAGGAGCGCAGCTTGCGGGGGTGGGCCCGGGGCGGCGGCCGCACCTCCTTGGCCACCACCACCGGCGCGGGCCCGTCCTCGAGAACGACGCGCATCACGTCACCGTAGCCATCCCAGAGGCCCTGGATGCGGTCGTCCAGCCGGGCCGCCCGGGCCCCGGTCAGCGCGCAGATCCAGGCGAGCAGCGCCGCCTCCGTCCCCACGCTCAGCTCCCGCCCAGGGTCGCCGCCAGCACGAGCTGGGCGCCGTAGTACAGCGGCAGGCCCACGAGCCGGTTGGTCGGCCCCGGGGCCACGAAGCGGTTGCGCGCCACAAAGAGGTCGGAGATCACGAAGAGCACGGCCCCGACCGCGATGCCGGGCCCGCCGCCCGCCGCAGTGGCGCCGACGGCGGTGGCGGCCATCGAGAGGATGACGCCGATGTAGGCGAGCACGGGGCCCTTCATCTTCGCCGGCAGGTGGGGCCAGAGCCACCGCAGCACGAGGGCCCCGAAGACCAGCAGCGGCGGCAGGGCGAGGGCCACGGCGCCGGCCGAGACCCCGAGCAGCACCGCCGCGAGGGCGTAGCCGAGGTGGCCCAGCAGGAAGGCCACGAGGCCCGCGAGGAAGGGCGCCCGGGCCGTCCCGAGCAGGCAGATGTCGCCCACCATGCAGAGCACGAGGGCGACCAGGGTGGCCTGGCCCACGGGGGTGGCGGCGGCCCCCATGCCGACGGCGACCCCGATGAAACCCAGCGAGGCGAGCGGCTTGGCGACCTGGCGCAGCCACGCGGGCCCGCGCACCTCGCCCCAGAGCAGGGGCACGAGGGCCACGGTCGTCAGCAGTCCGGAGAGCGGGGCGAGCAGCGGCATGGACGGACTCCGGGGCGGGCGGGGGGCAGGCCGGCGCGGCGGAGCATCCCACGCCCGCGGCGCCCGTGCAGGGGCGCGCCCCGGCCGCGGCGGTTAGGCGGCCGATGGCAGGTGTTGCCAGGCTGGTGCCGGCCCCGGCCTTCAAAGCCGGTGGGGAGGGTCGAGAGGCTCCGCCCGGTCGGTTCGATTCCGATCACCTGCCGCCACCCTCTCCACAGATCGAGAGGGCGGCGGCGGGTCGCCCAGCCGGCACCCGCTCGGGCGCCGCCGCGAGACAGCGCGGATCGTCCACACAGGCCGCCAGGGCCGCCGCGTGGTCCACGGCGCAGCGGCGCAGGGCCAGGGTCGCGGCGCTCCACTCGCCCGCGGGCACCCGGTCCCCGTCGCCGAGGGCCTGGTCGAGCACCCGGACGAAGTCGGTCCCCGGGCCCATGAAGCTGCGCCCCCAGGCGCCCCCGTAGAGCCGCGCGTCCACCCCGCCCTGGCGCTGGGCACGGCGGGCGTCCCGGGCCGCGGCGCCCGTGCCCACGGCGAGGCCGAGGGCGTCGAGGGTCGAGAGCTGGCGCACGGGGGTGTCGACGCCGAGCTCGAGGCCCCGGGTGGTGGGGAGCTGGACCCAGCCCGCCCCGGCCCCCGCCGCGTCCACGTAGGGCAGCAG
>CAXQUZ010000045.1:0-3819 GCA_964226865.1 Myxococcota bacterium
ATAAATCATCACCGAGATTATTGAAGTTTAACATACTTAATATGCCGTCAAATTCTTCTCTAACTCTCTTTTTAATTGTTTCAGGTTGTTTTAGATTATCTAAATTGATATCTAAAATTTTACCTGCCTCGTCATGTGTAATTGATTCGTTGACAATATCATCAACAGCTTGTTCTAGCTCTGGGTGATTTGCCATTGACGGAGGACCGCTTCTGGGCGAGCAGGTCGTCCTGGGTGGCCAGCGCCCGCCAGGTGAAGGCGATGCGGGGTTGGAAGCCACGGGCGCGGAGGCGACCGAGGAGCTCGGGGAGCCGGACGCGGGCGTCGACGGCAGCGAGCTTGTCGACGTCGGACCAACGCTGCTCGGTGTCGGGGGTGCGCTCGGCGTCGGCCTGGAGGCGGGCGGCCCGGGTGGACGGGCGGGTGGCCCAGTCGGGCGAGGGCGGCGGGATGGCTGGTGTGGGCGACGGGGACGGGGTGTCCTCGGCATCGCCGAAGGCCATCGAGAAGAGGGCCGCGAGGCCGGCGAGGCTGACGAGGCCGCCGCTGAACAGCAGGAGCGCCTTGGACATGGGGACGGACCCAGGCCGGGGGTTCGTCCTGTATGGGCCGCAACCACCAACTGGCGTCGACAGAGGCCATGCTCTGACAAAGCGCGCTCCACCGGATAACTTCGCCGACGGGGACCACACCCCGCGAACGATGTTTTCGATCTGAGCTACAAGGGCACGGCCATGCACAGGCGGGCACACTACGCAGCATTTCTTGTCGGGATCGGGGCCTATGCCCATGCAGGCAAACGCAGTGAACCAAGCAACCCCGTTGCGGCCCCGGACAGTATCGTAGGTTCTGTGCCGGGACTTCGCGAAGCGTTGGTGGAACAGGGATGGCAGCCCACCCCTGCTCGTGCATCACCCTATGCCGTGGGCGACTTGATTGAAATCGCCGGTGATGGTCGAATCTTCGCCGAGAAGTGCTTTCCTGACGCTACGCCCCGACTTGGGTATCAGGTCGATGCGACCCTAGTTCAACGAATCAAAGGGAGCGGTAAGGTTCGCCTGGGTATCGCGACAACAAGTATTGATGGGTGGCAGGAACGGCAAGTTACTGTTGCCAAACCGTTTACCGAGGAGCTTGATGAGATAGACCTCGGCGCCATCAGCACAGTGTGCAGAGACTTCCTGTCAAAGCCGGGCAATGGTGGGTGGGTCATAGTCACGGCTACCTTGTCCGCAGAAGTACAAGAGAAGCTTTGCCGTACCATCGAAGGCAACGCGAGAGTCCCTCTTGGGGAGGTAGGTGCTGGCTCCACGCAGACATGCTCCTCCGAGTCTGACGGCCATGTGCCCATCGCGTTCAAGACCAGGTCCGCCGACTTGGCATCCTCGAGTGGAACACCAATCGTTCCTTCACCCGCTGCTGCGTCTGTCCAAGTGGACTTCGCGTCACTTAGCCCGTTGAGGATTGATGCCCAGCTTAGGGAGCAGGAATGTGAGCGGGTCGCCGCCGAACGCGGGGCTTCAGCACGAGCCGCACGGCTAGAAGCCGCTGCACGCGACGCAAGCGCTAAGCTACATAGCGCTTGGATGGGGCTTCGAGACGAACTCTTGAAGTGTACCGAACTGGATCACAGTTTGCGTGGCCGCTGTACCGAAGTTGCCGAGGAATGGGTTTCACACGCGAAGGGCCTAACCGTCTCCATCCCGGCAGGCGCTGAACCAGTGGACACAGTCTGCGGTGTGATGCGGCCCGCGTTTGCTGGTGAGTCTATGCCGGTATCCGCGGCGGATATCGGAGAAGCCGAGCATCTACTCTCGCGACTGCGCAGGCCTGCGTCTCGCGAGACTGGGAAGGCTGGCGTTGAGTGGATCCAAATCGCCGGTGGCACGTTTCTGATGGGCCGAGAGTCGACTAAACCCGATGAAGCTCCTGTACACACCGTGTCGCTACAAGATTTCAGCCTGTCGAAGACCGAGGTCACAGTGGCACAATATCGACGCTGCGTCGAAGCTGGCGCATGTACAGAGCCCTGGTCCGCCTCGCGTGTGGACAAGTTCGAGCGGCATTGCAATTGGGGCCGGAAGGACCGAGATGAACATCCGGTCAACTGTGTGAACCATGGGCAAGCCAAGGCATTTGCTGAGTGGGTCGGAGGACGGCTCCCGACTGAGGCGGAATGGGAGTATGCCGCACGGAGCGGTGGCAAGGATTGGAACTACCCCTGGGGCAACCAGGAGGCGACGTGCGCATATGCTGTGATGCGACGAAAGCCGGCTCGCGACCAAGGCGAATGGGGCTGTGGTGAGAAGCGGACTTGGCCTGTCTGTAGTAAGGTCAAAGGCAACACTTCTCATGGCATCTGCGACATGGCAGGAAACGTCTCTGAGTGGGTTCAAGACAGGTACAAGCGCACCTATGACGGTGTACCGGTAGATGGGACTGCCTGGAATGGAGACTCGGATTTCGTGGTCATTCGAGGTGGATCGTGGGTCTCCGTCGCTGGCGGTCTGCGGGCGACAAACAGGGACTACGACGGGGGAGCCGGATGGACGACAGGCTTTCGTGTCGCAAAGTAGACTGGATGCCCATCTATTTTTTTGAAATCACAGGCGGCGTCGCCCCGCACGAGACGAGGCCATGATGATTCCAGCTCCCACTGCCACCCCAAGCCCCGCCAGCGCCAGCTTCACCACCTTCGCCGCATCCGCCCCACTCCGCGGCAGCTCCGGCGGCGGCAGCGTGCTCGGCGGCAGCGTCCGCCCATCCTGCGACGCCGTGACCCGCGCATCCAGCTCCTTCCGCTGGAGCCGCACCTGCTCCAGGGCCACCTCGGCATCCGCTGTCGTCGAGATCGCCCACGCCGAGCCCACCTCGGACACGGCGTAGGCCACCCCGCCCACGACGACCACCACGACGGCGGCCCAGGCCGGCGCCATCCCCACGCGCTCACCCGCCGCGCGTGGCCGGGTACAAGCCGGGTCACTCCACTGTGCCCACAGCTCCGTCCAGATGGCCACGAGCCGGTCGCTGCGCTCCTTCACGTCGGGGTCGGCATGGTGGGGCGCGGCCACGGCCAGGTAGGCCTGGGTCTCCGCCCGCAGCGTGCCCAGAACCGCCGCGCACCGCTGCACCTGCGGCGCCACGTCCTGCGCCACCGTGCCCCGCGCCACCGCCGCCTTGACCTGCGCCAAGGCGGCCGACAGCCGGTCGCCCAGCAGCCCGTCCACCCAGGTGCGGAAGTCCTCGAGCCAGGCCGATGCCAGCGACATCGTCAGCCTCCCGGCAGCGAGAGCCGCCACGGGGGGCCGTCCGGCGGCAGGCCCTCGTCGAAGTCGGGCTCGTCGAGCTCCACGCCCGGCGGAAGCATCGGTCCGGGGCGGTGCATCCGTCGACGCCGACGACGATGGGGTCGACGTCGACGGAACCGCCGCCGTCCCACGACCTCGCCGGCCAGCCCCGCTCGCTTGGCGGTCCGCTTGGTGGGATGCACGCCCTCGGACAGGTCCGCCGACCAGCTCCGCAGCAGCTTCCGTGCCCGCAGCACCTCGCCGATGGACACCGCCGCCCAGGCGATGCCGATGGCGGTGACGGCCACGTTGATGCCGCGCAGCACCGACGCCACGCCGGCCACCCCTCCCTCGAGGGGCTGGGTTGCGGCAGGGTCGAGCCACTGGCCCTTGATGTTGGACAGGATCTCGGCCGCACGGTCGGCGTAGGGCGACCACTCGGAGCCGAGCGCCTGCGCCTGGAAGGCCGTGACGTCGGCCTCCAGCGCGGCGAGCTCCGCCTCGAAGCGGCGCACGGTCCCGCCGTAGGCCT
>CAXQUZ010000046.1:0-4930 GCA_964226865.1 Myxococcota bacterium
TCCCTACACGACGCTCTTCCGATCTGCGCAACATGTTCTTGCGCAGTCCTGTGCCCAGCCCGACCCGCCCGGCCCGGGGCGCTCTCGCGTCCCCCGCCCGGCGCCATCGGCCTCCATCGCCCTCCCCAGGACCCCCCCATGCGCCCAACCCTGCTGCTGCTTCCCCTGCTGACCATCGGCTGCAAGAGCGACTACAACGTCAAGGTCGAGTCGAGCCGCACGGGCGCCGAGCTGGAGCTCGAGGTCTTCGGTCCCGACTACGGCACCTTCATGGGAGACGGCCCTGCCACGGTGACGGGCCGGGTCGCGCCGGTCCAGGCCCAGCTGCTCGTGGAGGGCGAGCCCGTCGAGGTCGACGCCGACGGCTACTTCTCCGTCGACGTGCCGGTCGACCACGCCTACCGCTGGCTCGAGGTCGAGGCGGCCCTCGACGCCCAGGCCCTGTCCTGGCGCACCCCCGTCTTCTCCGGCGTCGACCCGGCCCCGAACTGGCCCGGCAGCCTCTCGGCCCGCATCCACCCCGCGGGCTTCGATGCCCTCGGCGGCGCGGTGGGCGCGCTCATCGACGGCACGGGCTGGGCCGACCAGCTCGCCGCCCAGCTCCCCGCCTATGAGACCGACTGGTTCGCCATCCGGCCCGTGGGCGTCTTCCACGACCCCACCGAGGTGGTGCTCGAGGCCCGCGACGGCGACATCGGGGTCGACGCGGCCCTGCGCAACGTGAAGCTCGAGTACGAGATCGCCTCCGATCCCCTCGGCCTCTCCACCGAGCTCTCGGTCGCCTTCGGGGTCATCTCCATCTCCACCGCCATGACCCCCACGGTCGACGGCGACGGCCTGCTCTGGCTCCAGCTGGCCGATGAGGGCACCATCGCCCTCGACGAGCCCGACTTCGTCATCACGGTCTTCGACGGCTGGATCCTCGAGGCCATCACCGACGCCATCCTGAACTACGTGATCGAGCCCCTCGGCGATCTGCTGCTCGGCTACATCGGCGACGAGTTCGGCACCATCGAGCTCGGCGGCCCCCTGGCGGGCGAGACCGATCTGCTCGGGGTCACCCTCAGCTTCGCCCTCGAAGACCTCTACACCGAGGTGCTCGGTCTCGGCGCCGACCTCGGCATCGGCATCGGCGTGCCCGCGAGCGCCGGCTACGGCGTGCCGACCCCCGACGAGACCACCCCTGGCGCTGAGGGCGCCCACGCCACGGTGGCCGTGCACGAGGGCCTCATCCAGGTGGCCATGAGCGACCTGCTGGTCGGCATCTTCGACGGCGAGCTGGCCTCCTACCTCGACCTCGCCAGCGGCCTGCTGGGCGGCATGGTCGAGGCCCTGCCCGGGGGCGAGCAGATCCCCGAGGGCTCGGGCTGGTGTCTCGACATCGCCCCCGGCGAGGCCTACGTCGCCCGCATGCACGAGGGCACGGCCCCCCTGGCGAGCATCTACCTGCCCGACATGCAGTTCACGATGGACCGCAAGCTGGGCGACGGCTCCTGCACCCCCTGGCTCACGACCTCGCTGGCCACCGAGATCGACATCGTCGCCTCGGGCTCGACGGTCAACATCGACCTGAAGGTGCCCGAAGGCCACATCGTCAGCTACGCCGCCGAGGGGGCCGACGAGGCCGAGGTGGTCGCGGGTCTGGCGTCGGGCATCGAGGGTGCCCTGGGCGGCATCCTCGGCTCGCTGGGCAGCGACCTGGCCGACCTGCTCGGTGGTCTGGGTGGCGGGGACGGCGCCGAGGGCGACCCGCTGGCGGGCCTCGGCGACGTGCTGGCCATCGAGGTGACCGACTCGCAGAAGTACGTCCAGCCGGACGGCTCCTGGGACGAGGGCCTCTACGCCGTGTCGATGCGCCTCTTCGCCGAGTGAGCGCCCCCGCCTGACGGGGCCGGGCCTGCGCCGCGAAGAGACGCGGCGGGCCCGGACTCAGTCGAGCAGCTGGATGCCGATGATGCTGCCGTCGTCCAGCTCGTAGACCGTGCGGCGCTCGAGGTCGCCCTCGCCGGCGCCGCGGCCCGAGGTGGGCAGCCCGAGCTTGGGCGGGTTCTCGGGGTCGATGTTGCCCAGCAGGCGCCCACCGACCGCGTTGGCGACCTCGTCGAGCAGCCCGAGCCAGGCCGCTTCGGAGTCCTCGCACTCGCCGGCCCACATGAGATCACAGAGCGCGGCGGCGGTGTCGGGGGCCACAGCGATGCGCATGCGGCCCTGGACGGGCGAGATCAGCGCGATCTCCGACCAGCAGAGCTCGCCGTCGTCCCAGTCGAGGGGCGCGTCGGGTGACGGCAGGGCGGCGCAGAAGAGCATCTGCTCGAAGACCTCGGAGGTCGCCCGGTCGATGTGGGCGTCGAGAGCGGGGGCGGGGATGGAGGCGGTCATGCGGCAGCTCCGAGGGCGGTGTTGAGGGCGTCGCGCATGCTGCCGGGGTCGGTCGGCTTGCGGAGCACCACGTGGGCCCCAGCGGCGCGGAGTCGCTCGCTGAGAGAGTCGTTGACGAGGCTGCTCAGGACCACGACCGGCAGCTCGCAGTGGCGCGGGCTGCAGCGCAGGAAGCGGAGCAGGGTCTCGCCGTCCATCACGGGCATGTTCAGGTCGGAGACGACACAGTCGAAGCCGCCGGCCTTGAGCTTCTCCAGGGCATCCTTTCCGTGCTCCGCCTCGACGAACTCGATCTCGTCGGTGCGGGCGATGGTGATGCAGCGCGTGGCGATCCGGCGCGCCACGGCGGAGTCATCGACGATGAGAATCTTCGGCATGGGAGGGTTCCTCTTGGACGCTTGCGCGTTCTGGGGGCTCAGAGCTGCCACGTTCCGTGGCCCGGACTGGTGATGGTGGTCTGGTCGCTCCCGACCGACAGGCGAACGGTGCGGCTGAACTCTCCGCCGACGTCCTCCGCGATGGGGCCGAGACCGTAGCGCCAGAGCAGGCGCTTGATGGCCATGACGTTGCGCTGGCCGATGTTGAAGGAGTTCATCTTGGTGAGGATGGTGGCTCCCCCGACCAGCTTGAGGGTGAGGCCGCGTCCGCGAGGATCTGCGCCCTTGCGAGACATCTCGCGAATGAGGGCTGGCACTCCGGTATCGGCGTAGTAGCCGACAGACTGAGTGCGATTTTTGTCGCGGGCGTTGCCGGGAAGGGCGACGTGGACCATGCCCGTCGCTCCCGACTTGGGGTCGTGGGCGACCAGCGCCACACACGAGCCCAGGGCCATGGTGACCAAGGTGTCTCCGGGCTTCCGGGACACCCCGATGTCACCGATGCCGACGAGGATCTCTGCCATTGGGGTCTGCCTTGGTTGCGTCGAGGATGGACTGGGCGACCTGGTCGAGGGGGCGGAGCACCGATGCGCCACCGCACTGCCAGGCTTCCTTGGGCATGCCGAAGACGACGCTGGTGGCCTCGTCCTGGGCAATGGTGAACGCGCCCTTGCGGCGCATCGCGAGCATTCCTTGGGCGCCGTCCGCCCCCATGCCCGTGAGCAGGACGCCGATGCTCTCCCTGCCCGCGGACTGGGCGACAGAGCGCATCATCACGTCGACGCTCGGGGCGTGGCCGCTGACGCGGTCCTGCTCGCCGAGCGAGATGACCAGCTGGCCGCCCCGGCGCTTGACCCGGCACTGGCGGCCGGCGGGGGCGACGAGCACGACACCGGGCGTGACCACGTCGCCGTCTTCGGCCTCCTTGCAGGCCAGCAGGCTCGAGTCGTTGAGCATGCGCGCGAAGGTGGCGGTGAAGCCGGCGGGCATGTGCTGCACGATGACGATGCCGGGGGTGCGCACGGGCAGGCTCCGGAGCACCGTGCGGATGGCCTCGGTGCCCCCGGTGGAGGCGCCGAGGGCGACCATCTCGATGGGGGTGCTGTGGGCCATGTCGGGCCGCGCCTGCTGGGTGCGGCGCTGCTTCCAGTGGCTCACGTTGGCGGCGCTGGCGATCTTCACCTTGGTGCGCAGCTCGAGCATCATCTGCTGCACGCCCTGGGTGAGGGCGCGGCTGGGCTTGGCCACGAAGTCGACGGCGCCGGCCGACAGGGCGTTGAGGGTGGTCGACTGGCCGCGCTCGGTGTGGGAGCTGACCATCACGACGGGGATGGGGTACTGCGGCATGAGGCGCCGCAGGAAGTCGACCCCGTCCATGCGCGGCATGTCGACGTCGAGGGTCATGACGTCCGGCGAGAGGCGGACGATCATGTCCCGGGCCTCGTAGGCGTCCTTGGCGGCGCCCACGACCTCGATGCAGGGGTCGTTGCCGAGCCCCTCGGAGAGGAGGGTGCGGACGACGGCAGAGTCGTCGACCACGAGCACGCGGATGATGCGGGCCATCTCAGCCGTCCTTCCGGTACACGCCAGGCTGCACCGTGCGGAAGCGGGTGCCGAGGCCGTTGATGCTCTCGGCGTGGCCGATGAAGAGGTAGCCGCCGGGCGCGGTGTGGCGGTAGATCCGCTCGACCAGCTCGCGCTTCGTGTCTTCCTCGAAGTAGATCATCACGTTGCGGCAGAACACCACGTGGAAGGCGCGCTTGAAGGGCAGCTGCTGGTTCATGAGGTTGAAGCGCCGGTAGGTCACCTCTGCCTTGAGCTCGGGCACCACCTCGCTCTTGCCGTTGCCCAGGTCGCGGAACCACCGGGTGTGGTAGGCGGCGGGCAGCGTGCGCACGGCGTCGGTCGGGTAGACCCCGGCCCGGGCCTTGCGCAGGGCGTTGTTGGAGATGTCGGTGGCGAGCAGGCCCGAGGTCCAGCGGGAGGCCTCGCTGCCCAGCACGTCCTGGATGACCATCGCGAGCGTGTAGGGCTCTTCTCCCGAGCTGCTCGCGGCGCACCACATGCGGAAGTCGAGCTGGCCAGAGCGGCGGATCGACCGCACGAGCTCGGGCATGTAGCGGTCCCGCAGCGACCAGAAGCGCTCCGACTCCCGGTTGAAGAAGGTGTGGTTG
>CAXQUZ010000047.1:0-2432 GCA_964226865.1 Myxococcota bacterium
CCCTGGACACACAGCACGGCCTGGCAGCCCGCCGCCGCCGCCGCCGCCGCCGCCGCGAGCACCGCCCGCTCGTGGTGGCGCCCGACGAAGGGGGCCTGCCCCGCCAGCGAGGGGGCCTCCGCGGGGGCCGCACCGAGCTGGAGTCGCCGGGCCACCTCGTCGCCGTCGGGCCGGGCCGCCGGGTCGGGGTGGAGCAGCCCCACCACGAGGGCCGCCAGGTCCCCCGGCACCCCCGCGACGAACTCGGTGGGCGGCGGCGGCGGCAGGGAGGCCCGCAGCCGGACCAGCGACATGCCGCTGCCCTCGATGGGCACCCGCCCGGTGAGCAGCTCGTAGAGGATCAGCCCGAAGGCGTACCAGTCGGCCGCCGGGCCCACGGGCGGCCGCAGGCACTCTGGCGCCATGTAGCGGGGGGTGCCCATGACCGTGGCCGCGCCGTCGCTCTGGTGGGTGATGAGCCCGAAGTCGAGCAGCACGGGCTGGTCGTCGGAGGCCCGGAGGATGACGTTGCCCGGCTTGAGATCGCGGTGGAGGTGGCCCGTGCGGTGGAGGGCCCGCAGCCCCTCGGCCAGCCCGCGGGCGATGGCGCGCACCCGGGGCAGGGGCAGCAGCGTCGCCGCGGCGGCCGGCGGCAGGGGCGCAGGGACCGGCAGGGTCGCGGCCTCCCGCTCGGCCGCGGTCTCCGGGGACGGGGCCGGCACCCCGGTCGGGGCCGCGGCGGTGAGGGTGTCGAGGGTGTGGGGCGGGGCCACGCCCGTGGGCAGGTCGAGGGTGGTGTTCGAGCCCGGCGGCGTGGCCGCCACCCGCAGCAGGGACGAGAGCTCGATCCCGTCGATCCGCTCCATCAGCAGAAACCAGCGGTCCCCGTCCGTCCAGAGGCCGTGGTAGCCGACGAGGTTGGGGTGGCGCACATCCGAGAGGAAGCGAAACTCGCGCTTGAAGCCGACCAGCCAGCCCTTCTGGGGGTCGCGCAGCACCTTGAGGGCCAGCCGCTCGCCCGTGGCCTCGTCGCGCACGTCATACACGTCCCCGTGGGCACCCCCACCGAGCCACGACACGACCGCGAGCCCACGGCCCCGGATGGCGTCTGCCACTGCCTGCACCAGTCTTCCCGCCGCCGGCGCCCGCACCGTCCCAGCCGAGCCAGGCGGCGGCGCTCCCAGGGGCCTGTTCTACCACAGGGGCTCTCCGGGCTCACCAGAGGGCGAAGATCCATCCCTGGTGGTCACTTCCCGGCACCCGGACCCGGCGCAGCCCCCCCAGCTCGGCCGCCCCGACCATGACCTGGTCCAGGCGGAACACGGGCAGGGCGGGCCAGCCCCCGCCACTGGGCCAGGTGCGGCCGAAGATGCCCACCCCCGCGAGGGCATCGTCGAGGCCGGCCCGGCGCAGCCACCACCAGGGCCGGCTGTGGGGCACATGGTTGAGATCGCCCGTCACGACGACACCCTGGCCCATGCGACAGGGCCCCCAGTCCGCCACCAGCGCCCCCGCCGCGACCTTGTCCCGGAGCACGGCGAGGTGGGGGCGCATGCCGGTGGGGTTCTTCGGCACCTGGGGCGGGGCGTGCAGGCCCACCACACAGCGGTCGACCGTGGGCAGCGACACCAGCGCGAAGGGCATGGCCATCGTCGCCGAGCCGTGCTGGGGCGTGATCGCGGCAGCACAGGCGAGACCCGTGCGGCAGAAGACCGCCGAGTGGTGGCTGGCCCGGGCCAGGGGCGGCTCGAAGTCGTCGGCGGCGCGGACCATGCCCGGGATGGTCTCGCCGCGCTTCTCGACGAGGATGACCACGTCGAGGCCCAGCCCGCCCGCCCAGGCCTCCAGCTCGGCGGCGGGGGCGGGGCTGAAGGCGTTGACGTTGAACATGCCGACCTGGACGGCCTCGGGCGCAGGGGCGCGCCGGGCCGCGGGCAGCAGCGCCGGGGGGCGCCCGCAGAAGGCCCAGGCCACCAGCCCCGCCAGGGGCCACCACCGGCGCCACCGGCGGGCGAGACCGAGGGCCCACAGCCCCTGGAGGAGGGCCAGCCAGGGCGGCGCCGTCCAGAGCACGGCCGCGAGGGCCTGCCCCCAGACGCTCTCTTCGGGCAGGGCCCAGGCCAGCCCCATGCCCAGGGCGGCCGCCACCGTGGGCAGGGCCAGCACCGCCGCCCGTCCTGCCCGCTGCCGAGACCAGATCTGCCGCACCCCTGCCTCCGATGCGTCCACGTAGCCCCCCCAGCCCGGCGGCACCGCGGTTAGTCCCCTGCCCTGCCTCTGGAGCGCCCGATGACCACCCAGCCCCCTCGCCAGGCCCTCGCCGCCACCCCCGAGGGCGAGACGCCCCTGCTGCTGCGCGCCCTCGCCGGCGAGCGCCTGCCCCGCCCCCCCGTCTGGTTCATGCGCCAGGCCGGCCGCTCCCTGCCCGAGTACCGCGCCATCCGCGAGAAGGT
>CAXQUZ010000048.1:0-6061 GCA_964226865.1 Myxococcota bacterium
TGCTCGAATATTTCGTCGAGCGCCAGGACCGGCTGGAACGCGACCCTGGTGTCCGGTGCGGCACGCACGGTCACGCCCAGGACGAAGAGCTCTCCTACGCGTACCGTGTCCGGGTCGACCGCGGCCGCCGCCTGCACGCCGGCCACCGCCCGCGGCGTGACCCAGTGCAGGCTGTCGACCAGGCCGAAGGGCAGGAAGATGCAGTAGAGGGCCACGATCCGGTGCATCAGCACGTTGTAGACGAAGGGCACCGGGGTGGCGAGGATGCGCTCACAGCCGCCCTGGATGTCGGTGATGGTGGTGAGGCTGGCCTCGAGGGTGGGCAGGTGGAGGGGGTGGACGCGGCCCGCGCGCCAGGCCTCCGCCAGCAGCAGCCCCGTCTGGTGGGTGATGGCGGCGGGGCGGTTGCTCTCGTCGGCCAGGGTGGCGAATTCGCCGGGCCCCAGCAGGTCGCGGATCTCGCGCCAGTCGGTGGCGCCGCGCAGGTGGAGCCGCAGCCCGTGCACATAGGCGACCTGGCGGTGGATGAGGGTGTCGCGCAGGGCGTCGATGGCGGCGGCCTCGTCCTCGCTGGCCCCCGGGGCGGGCACCACGAGCATGTGGACCTGGCGCGCCCAGCTCCGCGAGATGTTGATCATGCGGCCCCAGAGCTTCCGGGCCTCCCAGTAGCGGTCGTAGCTGGCGTTGTTCCGGAAGCCGAGGAAGATCGAGAGCGCCACGCCGATGAGTGAGAAGGGCGTGGTGGTCAGTGTCAACAGCTGGAGCCCCAGGCCCTCGTGCACGACGGTGATGCCCGCGGCCACCCCGGTGGCGAGCAGCACCCGCTTCCAGGTGCGGGCGAGGGTGCTGCCCCTGAAGGTGAACACCACCCGCCACCAGTCCATCTTTCGCTGCACGAGCATGCGGCCTCCGCTGCGTGTGGCCCCGCCCTATTGCGTCCGCCGCCCGTGCCCAATGCGGCCCCTCCCGTGACGGGCGCCCGGCCGTCACGCGCCCGCCCTTGGACCGGCCGCCGGTCCGGGCATAGGGCCGAGCCAGCCTGGACGCCCGAGGAGCCCCCATGCTGCCCCCCGCCCCGCTGCGCCCCCTGGCCCGCCCCGCCGCTCGGCTGGCCCTCGTCCTGGCCCTGGGCGCCGCCTCCGCCTGCGACACCGAGTCCGCCCCCAGCGCGGGACCGGCCCCGGGCGCCGGTGCGCCCGCCCTCGCCCCCCAGCCGCTGCCCACGGTCGCCCTGGTGCGCCCCGGCGATCCTCCCCTCGCCCCGCTGCGCCTCGTGGCCCCGGCACCGGGGGCCGAGCGCAGGGTCCAGGTCGCCTCCGACTTCACCGTGGTCCTGCGCCAGGACGGCGCCGCCCTGCCGCCGCGCCAGCTCTCCGAGCGCCGCAGCGCCACGGTGGTCCACGACGGGGCCGATCCGGCGGGCCTCTCGACCTACGCCCTCGTGCTCGGCCCCCAGACCCGGGAGGGCGCGCCCGCGCCGGCCGGCCTCGAGGGGCGCCAGGCCCGCTGGACCCTCGACGACCGCGGCCGGGTGCACGGGCTCGGGGTCGACACCACCGGCCTCTCGCCCGAGGCGGCAGCCCAGCTCCAGAGCATGGTCGCGGCCTTCTCGGCCAGCCACGCCGTGCTCCCCGACGAGCCTGTCGGCGTCGGCGCCCAGTGGACGGTGACCGAGACCCTCGACCAGCCCGAGGGCACCGAGACCCGCCGCACCACCTGGCTGCTGATGTCGCGAGACGACCAGGGCATGGTGCTCAGCGGCCAGACCGAGGGCCTGCTCGCCCCCGACCCGCCCGCGGCGACCGGCCTCCAGCGCCGGAGCCTCCGGGGCGAGGGCCGCGTGGCGGTGATGCACGGCACGGTGCTGCCCGCGCGGGTCGACAGCCGGGGCCACAGCGCCCGCGAGGCGGTGCTGACCCGCCCCGACGGCAAGCCGGGGGCCCTCGCGACCGAGACCCGGTGGACGACCGTGCTCGAAGACGCGCCCGGCGCCCCCTGATGGGGCGCGCAGTCCACCGCCCCGTCCCCGCGTGGGGGTCGGCCCGCACAGGGGGACGGGGGCGGGAGGCGCGTCAGGCGCCGCTGCTCGGCGCTCAGGTCCCCGTGGACCTGGGGGTCGCCCATGGCGACCAGGGCGGCATCGGGCACCCAGCCCGGGTCCGCCCCACACTCCCGCACCCCTGGCCCGGAACCACCCGGGTCGGCCTCCGCCAGCGAACAGTCCCGCTCCGCAACGGGTCTGCTCCAATTGCACAGATGCACGTCATGTCGACTTCAGGGGATTGGCCGCCGCACCAAGAACGACAGTACCCGCGACACCAGCCTGTCGCTTGCCTTTTTCGGGCCACTGCCATCGAATGCGGCGACGGCCCCCCGCGCCGCGCCCGGCCCCGGCACCCGGATGCGCCCCTGACCGGCTTCCCCGCTCTGCTCTCGCCCGCTCGCCGCCTCCTGTTCGCCGGCTGCCTCGCAGCGGTCGCCGGGGGCTGTGCCGGGGAGCTCCAGATCGACGACAGCAAGAGCGGTGCGCCCGAGGCCCAAGATGCCGCAGGCGACGGCCAAGACGGGGACGCGGATGCCGGCAGCGGCGGGGCCGGCGACGGCACGGGGGACGACACCGGCGGCGGGACGGCGGACGGCGAAGACGGCGGCGATGACGGCGGCGGGGACGGCGACACCGGCGACCCCAGCGCGCCGGAGTGGACGGTCTACGACGTCCAGCAGGGCCGCGTGGCGCCGGGCACCCTCCTCGAGCTGGGGCCTCTTGTGGCCACCGGTCCGGCGGCGCCCTTCGGCTTCTTCCTCCAAGATCCCGCCGGCGGCCCCCACAGCGGCATCTGGGTCTACTCGGGCTACCTCACGGGCGCCTGGCGGCCGCCCTTCGAGGGCGAGCGGGTGATGGTCACCGGCGAGGTCGGCGAGTACACCACGGCCGCCGACGCCTCCCAGACCCAGATCATCCTCCACGACGGCGGCGACATCGTGTTTCTCGACGTGGTCGACCTGCCGGAGCCGGCGGTGCTGACCGTGGCCGAGCTGGCAGATCCGGCCACGGCCGAGCCCTGGGAGGGGGTGCTCGTCGAGGTCCACGACGTGACCGTCTCCGACGTCGACCTGGGCTACAACGAGTTCGAGCTGGCCGGGGGGCTGCGGGTCGACGACCTGCTCTACGAGGCCGAGGCCGAGCTGGGCGACACCTTCGCCACCATCATCGGTCCGCTCTACTACGGCTACGGGGCCCACAAGCTGCTGCCGCGGTGGCGGGAAGACCTGCGCGGCCGCGAGAGCCACTGCATCACGGCCGATCGCTGCATCGGCGAGCTGGTCGTGGGGGATCTCGTCATCACCGAGCTGATGGCCAACCCCACGGTCGGCTCGGATGCCGCCAACGAGTGGGTCGAGATCTACAACGCCGCCGGGGTCTCGGTCGATCTCGCCGGGCTCGTGCTCGAAGACGCCGACGGCGTCGCGCGCACCCTGTCGGGCTCGGTGGTCGTGCCGGCGGCCAGCCACGCGGTGCTCGGCGCCGGCTCGGGCGGCTCGTGGGCCTATGCCTTCGCCGCCGACGGCTTCTATGGCGCGCTCGGTCTCAACAACGACGGCGACCACCTCACCATCAGCCACACCGGCGAGGACGGCCTCGTCGTCTTCGACCGGGTGCCCGACCACGCCAGCATCTCGACCACGGCCGGGGTGGCCGTCCAGCTCGACCCCCGGGCGCGCAACCCGAGCGCCAACGACGCGGTCGGGGTGTGGTGCGCGGCCACCAGCGCCATCGCCGGCTCGGACGACCTCGGCAGCCCGGGCAGCAGCAACCGCACCTGCCCCTGAAGCGCGTGCGGCGGGGGGCCCTCAGCTCGCGGCGCGGGCGGCCTCGACGCCGCTGGCCACGGTGCTGATGCGGGCGACCTGGACCGTCAGCCGGTCGAGCATGGCCTCGAGGTGGCCGCGGCTGCCCTGGCAGAGGGCCGTGTCGACGGCGTCGGGGCCGCCCACCTGCCAGCGGTCGGCGTAGTGCACGAGGCGGCCGCTGGCCTGGAGGTCCTCCAACACCCGGTCCCGGAGGCTGCCGAGGACGCTGACAACGGCGCGCAGCAGGGTGCTCTCGTCGATGGGCTTCGGCAGCAGGGCCGCGTCGGGGGCCCGCCGGTGCAGCTCGGCCGTCCAGTCGCCGTGGTCGGCCGAGAGCACGGCGATGGGCAGGGCCCGCAGCCGCAGGGCGCTCGCGGGGGCCGCCCGGGGGCCGTAGAGCCCGCGCAGCCCCTTGACCATCTGGATGCCGCCGCCCCCGGCGGGGCGATCCTTGTCTTGGATGAGCAGGTCGACCGGCTCGGCGCCGTGGGCCTGGCGGAGGATGTGGCCCATGGCCTGGTGGTTGTCGGCGGCCTCCTCGACGTGGAGGGCGGCGTCTTCGAGGAAGCTGCGCAGCCGGCGGCGCACGAGGCGCGAGTCGTCGAGCACGCGCACGTGCAGGGGGGCGGCGGCAGACCGCGGGGGGGCGGTGATCAAGCGGGCCTCCGGAGGCGCGGGGTCGGCGTGCCGGGGGCGGGCGCGGCACGGCGGTGCGGCGGCCCCGGGGGCGCGACCGCCTGGGGATCGGAGCGATGCCCCGAGAGCTCCCTCCGGCCATCGGCTGCGGCGGGGGATCCCTGAACCCGGCCCGGGCCGCGCGCGGGCGCCGGGGGGCGCGGTGGGGCGGGGGGGCGAGCGTGGAAGGCCCGGGTTGGCTCTGTGCGCCCGGCGGCGGGCGGCGAGGTGGTCGGGTGGGGGGAGGGGGCCCGCAGCGCCCGGGGTTGGGGGACTGACTTGGATCAGCGCCCGCTGGATCTGCGCGGTGCAGTGGCCGCGGCTGCGGTCTGGTGGAGAGGGCCCCGCACAGGGAGGACACGTGGAACCACTCGAGCGGCTCGGCTGGCGGCTGTGTGCAGATGAGCTGTCCCCCGGGGCGCGGACGGCGGCCGCCGACACCCGGCGCGGCGAGCTGCCCGGGCTCCGGAGCGCGGGCCGCGAGCGGATGCGCGCCCATGTGTTGATGTGTCTCGCCGCCCACGAGCTCTTTCGCGGCTCGCCCGCGGCGGCCCGGACGCTGCTCGACGAGGCGATGGCCGTCGATGGCGGCGCCCACTGGCCCGCCACCCGCCTCGCCGTGCTCCAGCTCGAGGGCACCTGGCGCCTCTTCCACGGCGACCCCATCCGGGCGGTCGCGGTCTTCCTGCGCATGCTGCGCCAGGCCACGGCGGCGGGCATCGCCTCGTATGCGGGCAAGGCGCGGCTCAACCTCGCCTATGTGCTCTCGTCGGTGGGCGACCACGACGGGGCCCGCGAGATGCTCGCCGACGCCCGCACCCCCGCGCTCATCTCGGGGGCGTCCCGGCGCCGGGCCGAGGTCACGGCGGCGACCCTCGTGCTCGCGGTCGAGCGGGGCGACGAGGGCCAGGCCCAGGTCGCCGCGGCCCGCTTCGCCCTGCTGCTCGAGGCCGGGGGCGAGCCCGACGGTCGGGCACTGGCCCTCTATCAGCTGTTCAGCGCCATTCTCGACGCCCGCGGCGGCGACGAGGAGTCCGCTCTCGAGGCCGTCGACGCCCTCGTCGACCACCCCCACCTGGGCCTCCAGGCCGACCGGGCCCTGCTGCCCTATGTCCGGGGCCTCGTGGCCCTCGCCCAGGGGGCGCCCGAGGCGGCCCTGGCCCACGTCGCCGCCGCCCACGACGAGCTCGCGTCGGCGGTCCACCTGCCCCGGGCCGCGCTGATCATGGGGCTGCAGGTGCGGGCCCTCATCGCCGCCGGCGAGCCGGAGGCCGCCGCCCAGGTGGTCGAGCGGGGGCTCCACAGCCAGGTGGCCGCCAGCGGCGCGAGCCTCGGCGCGAGCGTGCGCCAGCTGGTCTCCGACCACCTCGACGAGGCCGATGCCCTGCGGGCCCGCGAGCTGGCCACCGACAACGAGGCCCTGCGGCGCCTCCACAAGTCCGAGTCCGCAGCCCGGGCGGCCGCCGAAGAGGCTGCCCGCGCCCGCCACCGCTTCCTCGCCACCATGAGAGATCGGAAGAGCACACGTCTGAAC
>CAXQUZ010000049.1:0-10881 GCA_964226865.1 Myxococcota bacterium
GAGGCGGCCGGGGTCGAGGTCCAGCTCGCGATGGAGCTGCGCAGCATCGAGTCCATCAAGCAGATGGTGGCCCAGGGCATCGGGGCCGCCTTCGTCTCGCGCTTCGCCCTGCCCGCGGGCACGGGGCTGGGCCCGGCCGACGGCGCCACCCTGCGCCGCAGCCTCGCCCTCTGCACCCGGGCCGACCGCGAGCCCAGCCGGCCGACCCGGGCCTTCCTCGAGCTGGCCCGGGTCTGAGCGCCCCGGGGCCCTCAGCGCGAGAGGCCCGCGATGTCGATGATGGCGTCCACCACGCTCGGCTCGGCCAGGGTCGAGGTGTCGCCCAGCCGGCTGATGTCGCCCTCGGCCACCTTGCGCAGGATGCGGCGCATGACCTTGCCCGAGCGGGTCTTGGGCAGCCCGGGCACCACCATCATCCGGTCGGCCCGGGCCACGGGCCCGATGCGCTCGCGGAGCACGGCGTTCAGGGCCTCGGCACTGGCGCCCGGGTCGTCGGCCGAGACCTCGGGCTGGAGCACGATGTAGGCGCAGACCCCCTGGCCCTTGATGGGGTGGGGGAAGCCGACGATGGCGGCCTCGGCAACCGTCTCGGCGCTGACCAGGGCGCTCTCGAGCTCGGCCGTGCCCATGCGGTGGCCGCTGACGTTGAGCACGTCGTCGACCCGGCCGGTGATCCAGTGGTAGCCGCTGGCGTTGCGCCGGCAGCCGTCGCCCGTGAAGTAGCGCCCGGCATAGGTGGCAAAGTAGGTCACCACGTAGCGGTCGTGGTCGCCCCAGACCGTGCGGGCCTGGCCCGGCCAGGGGTGGTCGATGCAGAGGTGGCCCTGGCTGGGGCCGCGGATGACCCGGTTGTCGGTGTCGACGAGCACGGGGAAGATGCCGGGCATGGGCAGGGTCGCGGCGCCCGGGGCCGTCGGGGTGGCGGGGGCGACCGGCGAGATCATGATGCCGCCGGTCTCGGTCTGCCACCAGGTGTCGACGATGTTGCACCGGCCCTCGCCGACCACGTCGTAGTACCAGTCCCAGGCCTCGGGGTTGATGGGCTCGCCCACCGTGCCCAGCACCCGCAGGCTCGACCGGTCGTGGCGCCGGACGTGGTCATCGCCCTGGGCGGCGAGGGCCCGGATGGCCGTGGGCGCCGTGTAGAAGATGGTGATGCCGTGGCGCTCGACCATGTCCCAGTAGCGGCCGGCGTTGGGGTAGAGCGGCGTCGACTCGAACATCAGGCTCGTCGCGCCGTTCGCGAGGGGGCCGTAGACGATGTAGCTGTGGCCCGTGATCCAGCCGATGTCGGCAACGCAGGCGTAGACGTCGTCTTCGCGCAGGTCGAAGACCACCTGGTGGGTGTAGCTGGCGTAGGTGAGGTAGCCGCCGCAGGTGTGGACGACGCCCTTGGGCCGGCCGGTCGAGCCGCTGGTGTAGAGGATGAACAGGGCATCCTCGGCATCGAGCACCGTGGCGGGGCAGTCGTCGCTGGCGCCGGGCACCACCTCGTGCCACCAGTGGTCGCGGCCCTCGACCCAGGGCACGGCGCCGCCGGTGCGCTGGACGACCAGCATCTTCTTCACCCCGTGCTCGCCCTCGACCGCGGCGTCGGCGGTCTCTTTCAGGGGCACCGTGCGCTGGCCCCGCAGGCCCTCGTCCTGGGTGATGATGAGCTCGGCCCCGCAGTCGCGGATGCGGTCGCGCAGGGCCTCGGCCGAGAAGCCGCCGAAGACCACGCTGTGGACCGCGCCGATGCGGGCGCAGGCGAGCATGGCCACGGCCGCCTCGGGCACCATGCCCATGTAGATGATGACCCGCTCGCCCTTGTGGATGCCGAGGCTCTTGAGGGCATTGGCCGCCCGCTGGACCTGGGCCGAGAGCTCACGGTAAGTGATCTTGCGGACGTCGCCCGGCTCGTCGCCCTCCCAGAGCAGGGCCACCTTGTCGGGGCGCTCCTCGACGTTCTTCTCGAGGATGGTCTCGGTGATGTTGAGCCGGCCGTCGGCGAACCAGGTGAAGGGGCCGTCGCGCACGGTCGTGTAGTCGCCCACCAGCCCCTGCTCGGGGGCCTCGCGCCAGCGCAGGCGCCGCCGGGTCTCGGCCAGCCAGAAGCTGTCGGGGTCGTTCCGCGAGCGCAGCCACTCCCGCCGCCAGTCGTCCATCGACTGGATCGGGCTCGTCGAGCCGGCGCGGACGCGATCGGGAACGGGGCGGACAGTGCTGGCACTCATGGAGAATCCTGGACTGGAGGGCAAGGTCTGCGCACACCGGTGGTGGCATGCCCAAGCCTACCCCGACCGGTGCGCCCGTCCTGCCCGGCCCCGGCCCCCGCCCCGGCACGGCCCCGCCCGGGCTACCCTGGGGCCATGCGCATCCTCTGGCTCAGCCCCCTCCTCCTCGCCGCCTGCCGCCCGGGCGCCAAGCCCGCCGGCGCCTTCCCCACCGACTCGGGAGAGGTGCCGAACACGGGCTGCAACGGCCACGACATCCTCTGCGACCGGGCGCTGTCGGCCGTGACCTTCCCCGGCACCCACAACAGCATGTCGAGCGCCGCCGACGAGTGGCTCGGCCCGAACCAGCCCGACGGCATCGGCCCCCAGCTCGACGCGGGCATCCGGGCGCTGATGCTCGACACCCACGCCTGGGAGGACGGCCTCTGGCTCTGCCACGGCAGCTGTGAGCTCGGCGCCCAGCCCCTGGCCGAGGGCCTGGGCGAGATCCGCGACTTCCTCGACGCCCACCCCCGCGAGGTCGTCCAGATCATCTTCCAAGACGCCATTCCCCTCGCCGACAGCCGCGCGGCCCTCGACGACGCGGGCCTCGGCACCCGGCTCTACCGCTGGACGGAGGGCGCCGACCCGACCCTGCGCCAGCTCATCGACGCCGGCACCCCCCTCGTGGTCGGCCTCGAGTCCGGGAACAGCGACGGCGAAGGCATCCACGGCGCCTGGGACCTCTGGGTCGACACCCCCTACTCCTTCAACAGCCTCGACGAGTTCAGCTGCGAGCAGAACCGGGGCGCGGCCGAGAACCCCCTGTTCCTGGTCAACCACTGGCTGGGCCCCCTGCCGGCCGCCGCCCTCGCCGCCGAGGCCAACGACCCGGCCGTGCTCGAGGCCCGGGCCCGCCAGTGCGCCGAGGAGTGGGGCCGGGCGGTCAACTTCCTGGGCGTCGACCACTACGACCAGGGCGACCTCTTCGGTGTGGTCGACCGGCTCAACGGCGTCGACTGAGGCCGGCCCCCGGCCGCGGCAGCTTCCCCCGGCCCAGGCCCCCGCCCCGTCCTGCCCCCGGTCAGCTCTGGGCCCCCGGCGGAGGGTTAGCGGGCCCGCCCCCCCCTGCACCCTCTGGAGACACCATGCGCTGGGGTCCGACCTACCGGAGCAAGCTCTGCACGGCCGCCGAGGCCGTCGCCCCCCTGCCCTCGGGCGCCCGGGTCTATCTCGGTGGGAATGCCGCAACACCGCGTGTTCTCGCGGATGCCCTCATGGACCGGGCCCGCGAGCTGGACCACGTCACGGTGGCCCACGTGCTGCTGCTCGGCGACGACCCCTTCCACGCCGACCGGACCGGGGGCCGCATCCGCCACCACGCCTGGTTCGTGGGCCCCGCCGACCGGCCCGCCGTCAACGCGGGCGCCGCCGACTACGTGCCCTGCCACCTCTCCGAGATCCCCCGGCTCATCCAGTCGGATCCCCGGGGCCTCGACGCGGCCCTGCTCATGGTCTCGCCCCCGGACCAGCACGGCCTGATGTCGCTGGGCGTCGAGGTCATGGCCAGCCTCGCCGCCGCCGAGACCGCCGAGCGGGTCATCGTCCAGGTCAACCCGCGCATGCCCCGGGTCCACGGCAACAGCTACCTCCACGTCGACGAGGTCGACGCCATCGTCGAGGCCTCGGCCGCCCTGCCCGAGCTGCTGCCGCCGCCGCCCACCGAGACCGAGCGCCGCATCGCCCAGCACATCGTGCCGCTCATCCCCGACGGCGCGACCCTCCAGCTCGGCATCGGCGGCATCCCCAACGCCGTCGTCGGGCTGCTCGACGGCCACAGAGACCTCGGCGTCCACTCCGAGATGATCTCCGACGGCGTCATGAAGGCCGTCGACGCGGGCATCATCACGGGGGTGCGCAAGTCGCGCCAGCGCCGCAAGGTCGTGACCACCTTCATCCTCGGCAGCGCCGAGCTCTACGGCTGGGTCCACGAGAACCCCCGGGTCGAGGCCCACCCCTGCAACTACAGCAACGACCTGCTGGTGGCCTCCGACAACGACCGGCTGGTCGCCATCAACAGCGCGCTCAGCATCGACATCACCGGCCAGATCAACGCCGACTCGGTCGGGCCGCGCATCTACTCGGGGGTCGGCGGCCAGCTCGACTTCATCCGGGCCGCGGCCCGCTCGAAGGGCGGGGTGCCCATCATGGCCTTCCCGAGCACGGCCCGGAACGGCACGGTCTCGCGCATCGTGCCCTGCCTGATGAAGGGCGCCGGCGTGGTCACCACCCGCGCCGACGTGCACTGGGTGGTCACCGAGCACGGCGCCGTGAACCTCTACGGCCGCTCCCTGCGCGAGCGCCAGGAGCTGCTGCTCTCGATCGCCGACCCGCGCTTCCACGACGAGCTCGCGCGCAACCTCTGCTGAGGCCCGCCCGGGGGGCGCTCAGCGGCCGAGGCCCCCCGCGGCGAAGACCCAGGCCATGCTCGCCAGCGCCGCGAGGTTGCCGCCGAGGCCGAAGAGCCGCATCTGGGCCGGGCTGTAGCGGCCGTCCCGGAAGAGCACGAGCTGGTCGACCAGCAGCCAGCCGAGGAAGAGGCCCATGCCCGCGGCGAAGGCGGGGTCGCCCAGCGGGCCTGCCAGCAGTGCGATCTCGCCACAGACCACGGCGATGATGAGCCACTTGCTGGCCCGGGCGCCGAGCACGGTGGCCGTGGTGCGGCGGCCGGCGGCCCGGTCGGGGGCGATGTCCATGACCTCGCCGATGAGCTGGGCCTGGGCACAGAACAGGGCCAGGTAGGCCAGCACCCCCGCCGCGGGCAGGGCCACGCCGTTGAGCACGGCCGAGAGGGGCACCACGAGCAGGTAGCCCGCCTGGCTGGCGAGGTCGCCGGGGGGCCGGCCCCGCAGCCCGTGCACCGGGTGGTTGTAGGCGAAGAGCACGAGCAGGATGGCCGCGAACAGCCCCAAGACGGCCGTCCCGCCGAGCCACAGCAGCACCGGCAGGGTCGCGAGCTGCACGGCGAGGATGCCCCCGGGCAGGCGGGCGAGCTCGGCGTCGCTGCCCCGGGCGCCGAAGAGCCACGAGTCCTTGCGGGGGTTGCGCCGGTCGGTCTCGGCGTCGACGCAGTCGTTCCAGCCGTAGACGAGGTGGTTGAGCGGGAAGCTGCACCACAGCAGCCCCGCCCAGAAGCCCGGCCGTGCGGGGTCGATGCCGCCGCCCGCCAGCGGCAGCAGGTAGAGCCACAGGGTCGGGAACCACAGCCCCGGCCGGCTGGCCTTGAGCTGGAAGGCGAGGCGGGCGCCCAGGCCCGGGCCCGCGCTCACGGCGCCCGGCCCGGACGGAGGGCCAGCGCCGCGAGAAGATAGCCGACAACGCCGACCATCACGACATTGTTGAAGCCCACCACCATCGCCAGCACCAGCGAGAGCACGGTCGCCAGCACGCTCGCGGCCCCGTTGAGGGCCCAGAACCAGGCCTTGGCCCCGTCGCCGAAGCGCGCCATGCCCGCCGGAAAGGCGAAGCCCATGACCAGCCCGCAGGGCACCAGCAGGGCCACCGAGATCGCCACCCGCGCCGCCAGGGGCAGCCCCAGGGCCACCGAGAAGAGCGGGCCGAGGGCGAGGTTGGTCAGCCCCAGCACGAGCCCGAGCACGGGCGCGAGGGCCTGGAGCCGGCCGAGGGCCACCCGCCCCGAGGCCACCGCGCCGGCGCCCGCCCCGAGCAGCAGCGCGGCGATGACCACGGTGGTCGCGTAGCTCGGGTGGCCGAGGAACAGGATGAAGCGCTGGATCCAGCCCGACTCGACCAGCATGAAGGCCACGCCGATGCCCAGGAAGTAGGCGCTGCCCCGCCAGAAGTCCGGCGCGTCGGCCCGCAGCCGGGGCCCGAGGGCCACTGGCAGGAAGAAGAGCAGCCCCGTGAGCCCGCCGAGGATGGCCAGCATCCAGCGCAGCACGAGCACGGCGTGCTCGTTGGTCGAGACGGTCTCGAGCACGGCCGGGTCGATGCGCCCGAAGAGGGGCACGGACTGGAAGAAGAAGGGGCGGTCGTCGGTGGGCGGCGAGAGGTCGAGCCCGTGGGCCTCGAGCGCCGCCGGGCCGTCCTCGAGCACCTGGGCCAGCACCGAGCCCGGCGGGGTGCCCGGGTGGCGGGGCCAGTGGCGCACAAAGCCCCGCTCGCGGTCGATCTCGTCGAGCCGGGCGAGGTCGTCGGCCGTCCAGGGGGTCTTCGAGACGAGCAGGGTGACGATGGCCCCCGCCTCGACCAGGGCCAGGTGGTCGTCGGGGCGGGCCACCCCGGCGGCGACCAGGGCCGCCCGGCCGAGCAGCGCCAGCCGCATGCCCTCGAGCAGCCGGTCGCCCCGGTACCAGCGGCTCACCGACAGCAGCCCCGTGGGCGAGAGCCGGTCCCAGTAGAGCGCGAAGGCCTCTTCGGTGTAGAGGTGGTTCTCGGAGAGGGCATAGGCCCCGGCCGCGGTCGCCTCCCACGAGTCGATGAGAGAGATCTGGAGCAGGTCATAGCCGCCGGGCGACCGGGTGAGGAAGGCCCGCCCCTCGCTGGCCACCGCCGTGACCCCGGGCCGGTGGTAGGGGTCGCCCGAGAAGGCGCCGAGCTCCTCGCTGACCAGCGCGATGGTGGCGGGGTTCAGCTCGACGGCGTCGACCACCTCGGCACCGGCGCGCAGGGCCGTGAGCAGGTCGCGGCCGCCGCCGCCGCCGATGACACAGGCCCGCCGGGGCGGCCGGAGCTGGTAGCCGACGCTGGTGACGTCGTGGTCGAGGTGGTCGAGGGTGTGGGGGCCGGCGCCGAGCCGGGTGATGGGGGTGCCCGCCGAGCCGTCCTGCTCGAGCCAGAGCTGGTCGACCGGCGCGGGGGTGTGGGTGCTGCCCATGCCCCAGCCGAAGGCCGCGGTCGGGTCGTCCTGGAACCAGGGGGTCGAGAAGACCGTCAGCCGGGCCGTCGGGGTCCAGCGCTCGACCAGCGGCGCCGTGCGCTCGGCATAGGTCTTCGTGTAGCGCAGGGTGGTGGCCGAGCCCTCGGCAACAAGCCCGAGAACACCCACCACCACGGCACCGACGAAGACCGGCGAGAGGGCACGCAGGGCCAGGGCGGCCCCGAGGGGCAGCAGGGCCGTCAGCACGACGAGGGCCGGGGTGGGCACGAGCCAGAGCAGCGGCACGACCGCCAGGGCGCCCGCCGTCGCCCCGAGCAGATCGGCCCCGTACATGCGCCCGATGCGGCGGCCGTCGGCGGCGAGCAGCAGCGCACAGACCGCCGTGCCCAGGGCCAGCAGGGGCGCCAGCACCATCAGCACGATGGCCAGCACCCCCGCCGGGAAGAGGCTGGCGAGATCGTCCACCAGGCCCGCCCCCCGGGGCAGCCGCCCGCCGAGCTGGACGATGCCCACCACCGAGAGGGGCAGCAGCAGCGCCGCCGCCCCGAGGCTGCGGCCCAGGGTGCGCGGGCCCGGCGGTCGCAGGGCGAACCACACCCCCGGCGCGCCCACGGCCAGCATGGCCAGCGAGATGCTCAGGAAGGCGAAGTGGTACCAGAGCACCACCGAGAGCAGCCGGGTGATGGCCACCTGGAAGATCAGCACGGCGGCGGCACACAGGGCGATGGCCACCCAGCCCCGGGGCCCGCCGACGGCCGGGGCTCCAGCGGGTGCAGCAGGCATCGGCAGCCTCCGGGGACCAGGCGGGGGGGGACGCCGTCGCGGCGGCGCGCGGCCTATCACGCCCCGGCGCGGCCCGACCCGTGCCCACCCCCGGGCATTGCCGACTCCCCACAAGTGGCCCGGCGCGAGGCTGGCGCTCCGTGCGAGCGGGCTGGCGCGCTGTGCAAGCGCCGCGGCCCCCGGCCGGCACTACATCGCCGTCTCCCCGCCCCACCCGGAGCCCCGCGATGTCGACGTCCCCCGTGCCCCCCGCCCTGTCCCTCCCCACCGACCGCCCGGTGCTCGTCACGGGCGCCACCGGCTACGTCGCCGGCCAGGTCGTCCACGCGCTGCTCGCCGCCGGCCTCACCGTGCACGCCACCGTGCGCGACCCCTCGCGCGCCGAGCGCCTCGCCCCCCTGCGGGCCCTCGCGGCCACCCTGCCGGGCCAGCTCCGCTTCTTTGCCGCCGACCTGCTCGACCCGGAGAGCTTCGACGCCGCCATGGCCGGCTGTGCCGTGGTCTTCCACATCGCCTCGCCCTTCGTGACCGACGTGCGCGACGCCCAGACCCAGCTCGTCGACCCGGCCCGCAAGGGCACGGTCCACGTGCTCTCGGCGGCGAACCGCTGCCCCAGCGTCGAGCGGGTCGTGCTCACGAGCAGCTGCGCCGCCATCTTCGGCGACAGCGCCGACCTCGCCCACACCCCCCGGGGCGTCTTCGACGAGAGCGTCTGGAACACCAGCTCCTCCCTCGATCACAACCCCTACAGCCTCTCGAAGACCGTCGCCGAGCGGGCCGCCTGGGAGCTGGCCGAGGCCCAGGACCGCTGGCGCCTCGTCGTGCTCAACCCGGCCATGGTGATGGGCCCGGGCATCCACCCCCACCACAGCTCGGAGAGCGTGAACCTGCTGCTCCAGATGGGCGACGGCACCCTGCGCATGGGTGCCCCCGACATCCACATCGGCATGGTCGACGTGCGCGACCTCGCCCAGGCCCACCTCCGGGCGGCCTTCCTGCCCGAGGCCGAGGGCCGCCACGTCATCGTCGGCACCAACACGAGCTTCCCGGCCATGGCCCAGGCCCTGCTGCCCCGCTACGGCGCCCACTACCCCATCCCCACGGGCACCCTGCCCAAGTGGCTGCTGTGGCTGGTGGGGCCCTTCGTCAACGCGGCCCTCACCCGCCGCTTCGTCTCCCGGAACGTGGGGCTGCCCTGGGTCGCCGACAACCGCAAGTCGGTCGAGGCCCTGGGCATGCGCTACCGGCCGCTGGACGAGACCATGACCGAGATGTTCCAGCAGATGATCGACGGCGGCCGGCTGCCCGACGCGGGCGCGACCGCCGCCTGAAGCCCGGCGCTCAGCCCTGGAAGGCCGCCGCCGCCACCCCGGGCACCTTGAGCCAGCTGGGGGCCGCCTCGAAGGCCGTCATGCGGCGGCCCAGCTCGAGGTTGTTCTGGTGGTCGGTGAACCAGGCCGGGGTGGGCTTCATCAGGAAGGGCGCGCGCACGACGCTCTTCTCGGGATAGTCGATGAGCAGGCCATTGTGGACCACACCCGTGCCCGACTGGATGTCGTCGGCCGTGTGGCCCGGGAAGGCGCCCCAGGTCGCGTTGACGAGGCCGTAGTTGAGGCCCGACCAGCAGTTGATGGCGATGGCGCCGTAGCGCAGATCGGCGATGGCCCGGTCGACCGCGTCGCCCAGCGCCTTCTCGGTGCGCGGGTCGATGAGCAGGTTGATCGACAGGGTGCCCCAGCAGTCGTCGTTGGCGAAGGGCACAGCGGCCGCGAGGAACGCGGCGGCCGTGCTGGCCTCGAGCTCGACGAAGCTGAAGATGCCGCACCACGGCTCGTTCTCGAGCGCGTAGCCGCCCTTCTCGGCCGAGACCCCCTCGAGGATGGTCCAGGGCAGGGTGCCCTCGGGGTGGGGGCCCTCGCCGAGGGTCGTGGCGCCGGGGTAGGCGGCGACGAAGCGCTCCCAGGTCTTCTGGGCGGTCGGGTAGTAGGCGTGGCGGGCCGGGGTGGCGGCCAGCTTCTCGCGCACCAGGGCCTCGAAGCGCTCGCGCAGGGCCCAGCCCCGGGCCGTGACGATGAGCCGGGCGCCGTTGCAGTTGAAGCCGCAGTTGTAGGCCAGCATGCTCGCCACCTGGCGGGCGTGGTGGTCGAGCTCTTCGGGGGTCCACTCGCCGGGCACGACGAGCACGGGCGACACACAGCCCAGCTCGGAGCTGATGGGCTTGGCGTTGCGGGGGGTGCCGGCGGCCTTGTTCTGGGCGCCCTCGTCGCCCACCCCCCAGACGATGGCGTCGTGGGCGAAGGCCGAGCCCGTGATGTGGATCGAGTCGACGCCGGGGTGGTCGGTGAGGTGGGCGCCCTCGGGGATGCCGCCGTAGGCCACCCGCAGGTAGCCGGCGTCGACGAGGGGCTGGAGGGCCCGGGCGATGACGGGGCCGAGGGCCTCGTTGACCGGGTTCATCTTGAGCACACAGACCTCGTCGTCGACGACCAGCTTGTAGAGCACGTCCATCGGCGGGATGGAGGACTGGTTGCCCGCGCCCAGCACCACACAGACGCCGCCCTGGCCGCCCCGGCCCGCCGCCTTCTCGCGGTAGATGTGGCCCTGGGTCGGGGTCTGGCCCGGCTGGATCCAGATGTCGCAGCTCACCCCCGTGAAGAGGGCGCGGTCGAGCAGGTTCTGGGGGAAGACCCGGGCGACCCACTGGCCGTCGGGGCGGGCCCAGGTCTTGGGCAGCCGGGGCTGGCCGTCGGCCTCGAGGGCCTCGGCGTAGAGGCGCAGGTTGCGCATCACGGGCAGGGTGCCGCCGAGGTACTCCTCGCCGTGGCCGTTGCTGCCCGGGGCGTAGCCCTTGAGGCGCCGGGCGATCTCGGCCCACTCGTCGGCCACCGCCAGCGTGGTCTGCATGCAGGCCCGCAGCAGGGCGGCCCGGGTCGCCGCAGGCAGCGCGGCCCAGCGGGGGGCGGCGGCGCGCAGATCGGCGACGTAGCGGTCGAGGGTCTCGAC
>CAXQUZ010000050.1:0-12224 GCA_964226865.1 Myxococcota bacterium
ACGGTCAACGAGATCGCCGAGCAGTCCAAGCTGCTCGCCCTCAACGCCAGCATCGAGGCCGCCCGGGCCGGCGAGTTCGGCCGCAGCTTCAGCGTCGTCGCCAACGAGATGCGCGACCTCGCCGAGCAGTCCAAGCAGGCCACCCGCCAGGTGCGCCAGCTCCTCTCCGACATCCGCGGCGCCACCACGGCCGCGGTGGTCGCCACCGAGGACGGTATCGCCAAGGTCGACGAGGGCCAGGAGCTCGTCCAGCGCGCCGGCGCGGTCATGGGCACCCTCGGCGCCGCCGTCGGCGAGACCGAGCGCTCGAGCAAGCAGATCGCCATGGCCAGCCGCCAGCAGGGCGAGGGTGTCTCCCAGGTCGCCGACGCCATGGTCGCCATCGACGCCACCATCCGCAACAGCGCCCAGTCCATGGCCGACATCAAGCAGGTCGCCGCCACCCTCTCCGAGGTCTCCCACTCGCTGTCGAACAGCGACGAGGGCATGCGCGCCTCGGCCTGAGACCGGCCCGAAGACACTGCACTCATCAGTGTTCTGATAGACCGAAGCACAACCGATACCGGGGCTCCCTGCACCACGCAGGGGGCCCCGGCCGCTTCAGCGCACGAGCTGGCCCCGCGGGGGCGGTCCGGGCGCCCGCGGGGCGAGGCGGCCCCCGACCTCGGCGATGGCCTCCACCGGCGGCAGCGGCGCCCCGAGGAAGCGGGCCCCGTGGGCGGCGAAGCGGGCCGGATCCCCCGTGCACAGCACCCGGTGGGGCACCGGCGCCCCGCCGTCCACGGGGGCGGCGAAGCCCGGGTGGCGGCCGAGCCAGTCGACCAGCCGGTCCGCGACGAAGGGCCCCGGGTCGAGCACCCGCAGCCCCGGGGGCGCCACCTCGTCGAGGGCGGCGCGCAGCAGGGGGTAGTGGGTGCAGCCCAGCAGCAGGGTGTCGATGCCCGGCAGGTCGGCAAGGTAGCGGCGCAGGGCGTCCCGGGCGATGGCCGTGTCTTCCCAGCCCTCCTCGACCAGGGGCGCCAGCAGCCCGGCCGCCCGGGCCGAGAGCCGGTGGGGCCCGAGCTTGGCCACCTCGACGGCGTAGGTGCCCGAGCCGACGGTGGCGGCGGTGGCCAGCAGCCCGATGTGGCCGGCGCTCTGCTGCACGGCCACCTCGGCGCCCGGGATTGCCACCCCGAGCACCCGGCGGTCGCGGCCCGGGCCGCAGTAGCGCCGCTGGAGGTGGCGCAGCCCCACACAGCTCACCGTGTGGCAGGCCACCACCACGAGGCGACAGCCCTCGTCGAAGAGCCGCTCGACGGCCTGCTCGGCGAAGTCGAGGATGGTGTGGGGGTCGCGGCCGCCGTAGGGCGCCCGGCCCGAGTCGCCCAGGTAGACCGTCGGGTGGCGGGGCAGCCGGGCGTGCACGTGGCGCAGCACCGTCAGGCCCCCGAAGCCCGAGTCGTAGACCCCGATGGGGCGGAGAGGCGGCGGGGACATGGGCGCACTCCGGCCGGGAGGGGGACGGGATGCCGGCGGCGCGCAGGACGCAGGGCCGGCAGCGCCGCAGGTCTAGCGCCCCGGCGCCGCCCGTGTCCAGGGCCGGGCCCCACGGGAGCGGCGCCGCCGGGGCGGCCGTGCACAAAACCCGATGCAAACTGCATGCAACACGATGCAAAGGCTGTGCATGCTGCTACAGTCCCGGGGCAGCCCGGAGCCTCCCATGCGCCACCGCTTCCCCGTCCCGACGCCCCCTGCCGCCGGCCCCGTGGCCGAGACCACCAAGGCCCGCCAGGCCTCTGTCGGCCCGGGCGGCGCCGTCCGGCGGCTGCTGCCCCACCCCAAGCGCCGGCTCGTGGGCCCGTGGTGCTTCGTCGACCACTTCGGTCCCCACCCGGCGGGCGCCGAAGACCTCGCGGTCGGCCCCCACCCCCACATCGGCCTCCAGACGGTCACCTGGCTCATCTCCGGCACCATCCGCCACCGCGACAGCCTGGGCACGAACCAGCGCATCACCGCCGGCCAGGTCAACTGGATGACGGCCGGCCGGGGCATCAGCCACTCCGAAGACGGCGAGAACGCCCCCGGCGACATCGTCCACGGCGTCCAGCTCTGGGTGGCCCTGCCCGACGCGGCCCGCCACCAGCCCCCGGCCTTCACCCACGACCCGGCGCCGCCGCGCTTTGCCCTCGGCGACGCTGCGGCCACCCTCATCGCCGGCCGCCTCGCGGGCCACGAGGGCCAGGTCGAGACCGCCTCCCCCCTCGTGGGCGCCGACCTGCACTTCTCGGGAGCGGGCGCGGCCACCGTGCCCCTCGACCCCGACTTCGAGCACGCCGTCGTCGTGCTCGAGGGCAGCGCCACCGTCGCCGCCACTCCCCTGGCCCCGGGCACCCTGCTCTACCTGGGCCGGGGACGCGACCACCTCGCCGCCGAGAGCGCGGACGGGGCCCGGCTGCTGCTGATCGGCGGCCGCCCCCTCGACGAGGAGGTGCTGGTCTGGTGGAACTGGGTGTTCCGCAGCCGCCCCGAGCTCGACCGGGCGGTGGCCGACTGGAACACGGGGGCGCCGCGCTTCGGCCAGGTCGAGGGCGCCCGGGGGGCCCGCATCCCCGCCCCCCAGCCGCCGCCCATCTGAGGCGGGGGCGGGCGCCGGGGCGGGCGGGGCCTGCTCCGCGCCGGCCCCACCGCGCCCCCACCAGCCCATTCGGGCCACAACACAAGAACAACCCCCGACAACCCGGTCACTCTCGGCGATCTGGGGCCCTGTCCCCCGCAGATCCCCGGGCGGCCAGGCTTGCCCGCACTCGGTCGCGCATGCTGCAATGCGGCCGGGTCCGAGCCCCCCCCATTGTCGTGTTGCCTTGTGTCGTGCCTGCTCCTGTTGCGGGCGCCGCTGTGTTCCCGTTCCGTGGCCCCTGCGGCCCCGGGCGGGCGTGCCCTTGCCCCAGAGGAGTCCCCATGCCGTCCGTCTCGACGAGTTCCCCGCCGGCCGCGCCGCCGTTCCCCCCACGGGCCGCCCGGCGCTCGCTGGCCGCGCGCCGCCCCAAGCGCCCCGTGGGCGACCGCTGGTCCCAGGCCGAGCTCCATGCCCACCTCCAGTGGGCCGTCGAGATCGAGCTCTACACCATTCCCTTCTACATGGCCGCCATGTTCAGCGTGCGCGACAAGTCCACCGAGGCGGTGCGGCTCATCCGCACGGTGGTCAACCAGGAGATGCTCCACCTCCAACTCGCCGCGAACGTGGCCAGCGCCTTCGGCGTCGACGTCCAGCTGCCGCCGCCCGTCTACGGCGGCCCCGTGCCCCACATCTCCTTCGGCCCGGACGACAGCCCCGACAACGCCCCCTACCAGCCCCATGCCACCGACATCGGCCCCCTCGACCTGGCCCACCTCAACACGATGTGTCTCATCGAGCGGCCCGACCTCGCCGACGACACGACGGCGGGCCCCGCCCCGGAGTACCGCAGCATCGGCGACTTCTACGCCTCGCTCGAGCTGGGCTGCTGCCAGCGGGCCGCCGACATCGTGGGCAACCGCAACCAGGTCGATGTCTTCTCCAACTTCTACCCCGACATGCCCACCGCCACGGTGACCGCAGACGGCGCGGCCGGGCTGCCCCAGGTGCTGCGCATGCTCAAGGCCATCGTGACCCAGGGCGAGGGCCGCATGAAGACCCGCGGCCCGGCGGTCACCGACGGCGAGGAGGCCACCCGCGGCTTCATCCCGCCCCGGCTCCAGAACCAGGCCGACGACCTGCGGCCCCAGGCCGACCACTTCGAGAAGTTCGTCTACCTCCGGGGCCAGCCCCTGCCCGAGACCTGGCCCGTCGACGGCCACGACCCGGCGGCCGGCGCGAAGGCCCAGGCCCGGCTCCAGCGCAACTTCGCCACCCTCTGCCAGATCCTGGAGGACGAGTTCAACGGCCGGCCCGGTGAGTTCAGCCCCATCATGTTCCAGGTCGGCGGCGACATCGTCAGCTGCTGGAAGCACGGCGTTCTCCCCACCTTCTCCTGACCCGCAGCCCCCGGAGTTCCCATGTCTGGTTCCCCCATCCTGCGGGTCCACCCCGCCATCGGCATCGCCCGCGTCGGCAACAGCCCCGACCACTACCTGGCCCCCGAGTCCATCGCCGCCCTGCCGCAGCCCGACGGCAGCACCACCCCCACCGGCGGTCTGCCCGTGCGCCCGGGCACCGAGTCCGAGACCATCCAGGCCAGCGAGCTGCGCGACCGCGAGGGCCGCGTCAAGCGCCAGGCCGCCCGCTTCCGCATCTTCCAGTACCCCCCAGACCAGGCCGGGGCCTGGCCCGCCCAGGGCGGCGAGGAGGTGGTCATCGGCAGCGTGGTCGGCGGCCGCGTGGTGGCCGACATCGTCTGGTCCGTCCACGTCGCCAACAAGAAGGCCAACTGGTACCAGTCGCCCGATGACTGGGGCATCAAGGCCTACCAGCAGCCCGAGCTGGGCCAGCTCCAGCTCCGCAACAAGCAGGAGGGACTCAACCCCGCCAACCTGCGCCGGCTGCGCAAGCTGGTCATCGACCCCGGCCCCCGCACCGTGCGCGGCCGCAGCGCGGCCCCGGTGGCCTTCGACCAGCCGACCCCCGCGACCATCGTCAAGACCACCAAGAATGGTCTGGCTGAGGCCGTTCTCGAAGACTACCCCAAGTCCTTCCCCCGGGACGGCTTCGACGCCAGCCAGCTCTTCGAGCCCCAGGGCCCCATCGACACCCTCGGCGCCCTCGCCACCGACGACCAGGGCCGGCTCATCGTGACCGGCGGCCACGGCCGCGCGGTCGCCTGGGCCACCGACCGCAGCCGGGCGAACACCAACGCCCGGAACAGCATCGAGATCACCGATCCGGTCAACAACGACCAGTGGTTCGACGACACCTCGGACGGGCCCGTGCGGGCCTGGCTGGTCTTCGAGGACGGCGGGCCAGCGGTCGCCGTGCACGGGGCCTGGGTGGTCACCACCGATCCGGCCTACGCGCCCCAGACCCTCAACGTCGTGAGCCTCTGGGACGACATCTACGACACCTGGGTGCGCGAGCTCGACCTCGAGCCGGCGCTCTGGCAGGACGGCGCCTATGTCGCCGACTACCGCCCCTCCTTTCCCGACCAGCTCCAGCCCATCTTCAAGGCCACGGCCCAGCAGATGTGGAACACCTACCTGCCGCGCTTCGCCATCGCGGCCCACGAGGCGGTCGGCAACATCGGGCCCGACGACGACCCGGACGACACCGTCCTCGCCAACCTCGCCTTCATCCGCAACCCCAACGTGCCCGACGAGGACCAGGTCGGGGCGCCCCTGATGCCCCTGTCGCTGGGCGACGCGGGCAAGCCCTTCCTCAGCCTCAGCCGCACCCAGTACTTCCTGCTCGAGCGCTGGGCCGCCGGCGCCTTCTCGCCCGACGCCCCCGCCGCGCCCCTGGGCCACGGCGAGTACCTCGACCGGGCGACCCTCCAGAACTGCCTCGGCGGGCGCTTCAGCCCGGGCATCGACCTCACCTTCATCGTGCGCGAGACCAGCCTCTACCGCAGCGACTGGCGCGCCGCGGGCTGCGGGCCCTTCCGGGTCCACGAGAAGCCCCTCGACTACGCCCGAGCAGGCCAGCCCTCGGGCGACCCGGAGGCCCCCCAGATCCCGGGGCTGGGCTTCGGCTGGCAGCCCGCCAGCGACAACGCCGCAGCGGGCCTCGAGCCCGGCGACATCAGCAAGTTCATGGCCCTGCCCTGGCACGCCGACTACAACTCCTGCGCCATCCACCAGACGGCCCCCAACCCGCTCGAGAGCAACACGCTCTACTGGTCGTGGCCGGCCCAGCGCCCCGTCTCGGTCTACGCGGCCCAGGACGTGGTCGCCCCGGCCCCGGGCGCGGCGCCCACCCTGCCCGCCCAGCGCTACAGCGTGCGCGGGCCCGGCACGATGCCCGGTCGCAACAGCCCGAGCGACGGCGCCGACCTGGCCAACGCCGGGCGCTTCTGGAAGTACAACGACATGCTCGTGCACTGGCAAGACATCGGCGTCATCATCCAGGCCACCAACATCGACGACGGCCGCGGGGGGCTCTACGAGGACGACTGGTACCTCGAGGTCGAGAGCCAGCTGGGCGACCGGCCCGCCGAGCTGGCGGCCCCCCACGCCTGGCCCTTCATGGGCGGCAACGGCACCGCCCGCAGCCCGGAGCAGAGCTGAGGCCCCCCGTCGAGACCCCCGTCCACGACGCCATCATCGCGGGTGGCGGCGTGGCGGGCTGCGCGACGGCCCGGGCGCTCTGCCGGGCGGGGCTCGGCCGGGTGGTGGTGGTCGAGGCCCACGACCCGCCCCGGTCGCGGCCCGTGGGCGGCGAGACCCTGCCCCCGGACGCCCTCCAGCTCTTGCGGCTGCTCGGCCTCGCCGACGCCTTCCTCGCCGAGGCCCACCTCGCCTCTCCCGGCAGCGCCGCCTGCTGGGGCAGCCCCGCCCTCGGCCGCAACGACCACTTCCTCCACCCCCTCGGCCGGGGCTGGCACCTCGACCGTCCCCGCTTCGACCGGTGGATGGCCGCGGCCGCCCGGTCCGCCGGGGCCCGCTGGATCGGCGGCCACCGGGTCGCCACGGTCCGGGGCGGCCCCTCCCGGAACACCCACTGGGAGGTCACCCTCGACGACGGCCGCACCCTCCGGGCCCGGGCAGTGGTCGACGCCACGGGCCCCCGGGCCGCCGTCGCCCGCCAGCTCGGGGCCCTGCGCCTCGCCCACGACCAGCTCGTCTACCTCGCCGCCACCCTGCCCCCCCTCGCAGCCCCGCCGGGTCAGACCCTGCTCGAGGCCCGCCCCGAGGGCTGGTGGTTCGCCGCGGGGCTGCCCGGCGGGCGCTGGACGGTCGCCCTGGCCACCGACGCCGACCGGGTGCGCGCCCTCGCGGCCCAGAGCGCCGCCGGCTGGTGGCGGCTGCTCCAGGCCACCACCCACCTCGCCCCCCGCCTGGCCCCGGGCCCCGCCCCCGACGCGGCGCCGACCGCCGAGATGGCCCCCTCGGCGCTGACGGCCCCGCCCGGGGGCCCGGGCTGGCTGGCCGTGGGCGACGCCGCCGCAAGCCACGACCCCCTGAGCTCCCGGGGCATCACCTCGGCGCTGCAGGACGGCCTGCGGGCGGCCGAGGCCCTCGCCACGGGCACCGAGGCCGCCATCGCGGACCACGTGCGCACGAGCGTGCTCGCCTACCGGGCCTACCTCGCCCAGCGGGCCCAGCTCTACGACCAGGAGCGCCGCTGGGCCGACGCCCCCTTCTGGGCCCGCCGCCGGGCGCGCCGGGGGCTCCGGCGTCCCGACACCGTCCCCCATCCTGCGCCCGCGGGCTGAGGGCGGAGGGCTGAGGGCCCGCCCCCTGCCCCGGGGGGCTCAGCCTTCGCCCGCGTCCTCCCCGTCCTCCGTGTCGGGCACGAGGGTGTCGATGCTGATGTGGGGCCACTTCAGGCCGGCGAAGTCGAGCATCACGAGCTGGGAGTACTGCAGCCGCTTGCCCAGGCTGCCGTCGGCCTTCCTGGTGGTCGACAGCCAGAAGGTCGACTGCATCTCGACGGCGTTGGCCTGCTTCACGACGAAGGGGATGTTGTGGATGCCGCCAGAGGCCGCCGTGGTGGTCACCTCGAGGGTCACGGTGCGCACGAAGTCGACGCCGGCGTTGGCGGCGCGCAGCAGGGCGTTGGCCTGGGTCGGGTCGAAGAGGCCCCGGAAGGGCGCGTCGTGGAAGTGCTTGTAGGGCTGGAGCTAGGGGTCGTCCAGATCGGTCGGGCCGCCCACCGGCAGCCCCGAGAGGGCCGGGATCTCGGGGCCACCCGGCGCCTCGCGGCTCGTGCCGAGGGCCAGCACGGCGTCACCGTGGGGAATGGTGGCGAGGCGCGCGATGTCGAGCTGGTCGGTGGTCTGGTTGATCATGTGGAGCCAGAGGCCGGGCTCTTGGTGGATGGGGGTGTCGGGGGCGCCGGCGTCGCCGCTCACCGGCTCGTCCTCGGCGACGAGCTGGGTCACCTTCTGGAGGTAGTTGAGCGCCGCGAGGATCTGGTCGGCCTCCTGGGGGGGCGCGCCCGCGATGCCCCGGTTCGGCACCCCGGTGTCGACGAGCTGAAAGTCGAGGGTCTCGTCGAACTGGTTCATCAGCAAGCGAAAGTCGCGGCCGTCGGCGTTGGTGGCACCGGCAAAGGGCAGGGCGATGAGGTTCCAGCCGCGGCCGGGCAGGCTGCGCCACAGCCCCGGGAGGGCGCCGAGCGGCCCGAGGGCCTCGGCGTCGGGGTTGGGCGCGCGGGCGGCCCGGAGGGCGCGGGGATGGGAGCGCAGGCGAGCAATGGCTTGGGCGTCGAGCATGGGAGACTCCTCGGGGCGGACGGCATGCGACGCCGACGCCGCGCCCCATGGGTTGCGCACCGTCCCCGCCACACACCGATGACTGCACACAGGCGGCGAGACACAAGAGATGTCGACGCCCACCCATCCCCGCCGCCCCCCAACACAAGCGCCGGGGAGCCCGCACGACAAGGCCGACCCCGTGCAGACACACGGGGGGCCCCGCAGGACGACAATGGGGGGGGATGCCCCGCGACCCTAGCAGCTGGGCGGCCGCACCACAAGGAGGAATGCCGCAAATGCGCCAGCCCGCTTGGGCCAGCGGCTCAGCCCGCCCCAGCGCCCGGCTTGCCGCCCGTCGCAAACAGCCAGCGCCGCAGGTCCAGCTCGTGGCGGCCGTAGTCGGGATCCATGTGGCGACAGAGCTGGTAGAAGGCCTTGTCGTGGTCCTTGTGGCGCAGGTGGGCCAGCTCGTGGGCCACGATCATGCGCAGGAAGGTGGCGGGCAGGTCCTTGAAGACGCTGCCCACCCGCAGCTCGTTGCGCCGCTTGAGCTTGTTGCCCTGGACCCGCACGGCGAATGTGTGGAGGCCGAGGGCCCGGTGGACCGTGCTGATCTTGTCGCAGTAGCGGATCTTGCCGAGCGGCGGCGAGCTCTTCATATACTCGCTCTTCATGGCCTTGACATACGCCACCAGCGCGGCATTGTCGCGCACCTCATTCGGCTCGGGGTAGCGGGCCCGCAGCAGCGGGAGCAGCCGCCCCTCCGCCTGGAGCGCGGCGGCCTCGTCGCGGATCCGCTCGGGGTAGCCGCCGAGGTAGTCGATGGTCTGGGGTCGCATGCCCGCGCCATAGCCCGCCGGTGGGCGCCCGGGGGCCCCGGCCCCGGGGCCACGCCAGGCTGCGGGCCCGGCGCCGGCTCAGAGGCGCCGCCCGAAGGCCACCACGGCGTCTTCGATGTCGAGCATGGCCTGCTCGTTGCGCCAGTCGCCGCTGGCCACGAGCACGAAGCCCAGCCGCCCGTCCTGGGTGAGGTAGAGCTCGGAGGCGACGCCGTCCTCGGCGCCGTCGTGGCCGATCCAGAGCTGGCGGTCGCCGAGGTCGGTGTAGGCCCAGCCGAGGGCCTGGTCGCGGTCGGCGGCCGGGTAGGCCGGGGCCATCATGGCGTGCAGGGTGTCGGTCTCGAGGATGCGGGTGCCGTAGAGGGTGCCCCCGCGGGCGGCCATGGCCAGAAAGCAGGCCATGTCGTGCACGCTGCTGCGGAGCCCGCCGTTGGGGTAGTCGGCGTAGGTCGCGTGGCCGTTGGCGACCCAGGCGCCGCCCCGCCAGGAGTGGGGCTCGGCGAGGGTGTCGAGGGGCAGGGTGTCGTGGGGCGCGCGGCCGAGGTTCCAGGCGCTGTGGTCCATGCCGAGGGCATCGAAGAGCCCGGCCTCGACGTGGGCGTCGAAGGGCTGGCCGACGGCGGCGCCCACGGTGGCACCGGCCAGGGCCGAGCCCATGTTGCTGTAGCGGAAGCGGCGGCCCGGGGCGGCGCCGGTGAAGTTGCGGCGGGGGCTGTGGTCGGCGCCGCCCGCGACGAAGTAGCGGGGCACGAGGGCGTCGAGAGAGAGGGCCGGCGGCCGGTTGTCGTCTTCGTAGCCATCCATGGCCGCGTCGTTGTCGTCGATGCCCCCGACGTGGGCGAGCAGCTGGCGGGTGCGGATGGGGGTGTCGGGGTGGTCGGGGTGGACGATGGGCAGCCCCCAGACCTCGGCCACGTCCTGGTCCAGGTCGAGCATGCCCCGCTCGTCGGCCACCACGGCCGCCGTGGCCGTCACCAGCTTCGAGACCGAGGCCCAGAGGAAGGGGGTGTCGGTGGTCACGGGCTGGCCCCCGTCCACGGCGGTGCGCCCGTAGGCGCCGCACCAGGCGATGTCGCCGTCCTTCACCACACAGGCCCCCACCGCGGGCAGCCGCCCCCGCTCCATCGCCGCCCGGATGCGGCGGTCGAGGGACGGGCTCTCGGGCCAGGCCCGGGTCGCCGCCGCACAGGCCGACTGGCCGGGGGCCGCTTGGTCGTCGGGGCTGCCGGCGTGGGGGGCCGCCGCCCGGCGCTGGGGGCCGACCGGGCCGAGACAGCCCGCTGCGAGCAGGAGGACGAGGGGGCGCAGGGGGGCAGGGACGGTGGGGGTCGGGGGCATCGGGTCTCCTCGGTGGGTGCCCGCGTCGACGCAGGGGGCCCCTCTGTCGCTCAGATCGACCACTTGCAGGCAATTTCCCGGGCGGGCCCCCCGGGCAGTGGCGCCCCCCGGGCTCCACAGGTACGGACGCCGCCCCCCCCGGCCCCGAGACCGCCATCCGCGCCCGCGACCTCACCCAAGGCTCCATCCCGCGCCACATCTGGACCCTGGCCCTGCCCGTGGTCGGGGCGATGGGGCTCCAGTCCGTCTACGCCCTCGTCGACCTCGGCTACGTGCGCCAGCTCGGCGAGGCCTCGGTGGCGGGCCTCGCGGTGTCCTTCCAGGCCTTCTTCCTCGTGCTGGCCATGGCCAAGGTGGTGGGCACGACCCTGCTCGCCCGGGTGAGCCAGCTCTACGGCGCGCAAGACATCCCCGAGGCCCGGCGGGTCTTCACCCGCTACAGCGCGGTCGCCGCGGCCATCGGCGCCCTGGCGGCCCTCGTCGCCTTCGCCAGCGCCCACACCTACGTCTCGGCCTTCACCGAAGACCCCGCCGCCTACGCCGAGGGGGTGGCCTACTTCCGGGTGAGCGCCGTCACCTTCCTCTTCCAGCTGCTGCTCGTCGTCTTCGGCGACGCGCTGCGGGCCAGCGGCGACTTCATGACCCCCGTGAAGGTCATGATCATCGGCGTCTTGGGCAACATCCTGCTCGATCCCCTGCTCATCTTCGGGCTGGGTCCCGTGCCGGCCCTGGGCATCCGCGGCGCGGCGCTGGCGACCGTCATCAGCCAGATCGTGCCCCTGGCCATCTACCTCCGGCGCTTCACCCGCGACCAGGGCCCCCGGGGCCTGCGCTGGGTGGCCCCCGGGCGGGACCCCCACCTGCTGCGAGAGCTGGCCCTGCGGGGGCTGCCGGCGGGGCTCCAGTTCTTCCTCATCTCGGCCGTGCTGGGCCTCGTGATGTGGAAGGTCAAGCCCCACGGCCCCGCCTGGACGGCCGCCGCGGGCGGGGGCTTCCGGGTCATCCAGCAGGCATTCCTGCCCATCATCGCCATCAGCGCGGCCACCTCGGCCATCGTGGGCCAGAACCTCGGCGCCGGACGCTCCGACCGGGTGCGGGCCGCGGCCCTGGGCGCCCTGGGCACGGCCACCGCCTACGGGCTGCTCATGAGCGTCGGCCTCTACGTCGGCGGCGGCCAGGCGGGGCTGCTCTTCATCAAGGACCCGGCCTGGCTGCCCGTTGCGGTCACCTACTTCCACTGGTCGAGCTGGCTCGGCCTGAGCGTGGCCCTGTCGATCCTGCCGACCTTCGTGCTCCAGGCCGCCGGCCAGGCCATCCAGCCCGCCGCCGCCGCCGTGCTGCGGGTGGGCCTGCTGGCGCTGCTGGTGCTGTGGGTGCCGGACGACAAGCCGGCCTGGGTCTTCGGGGTCACGATGGCGACCGCGATGGTCGAAGGGATCATCGACTCTGGCCTGCTGGTGCGCTTTCTCGCACGGCTTCCCGCGCCTCCGCCCCCGGGGCCCCCGGCCTGAGGGCGCCCAGGCTCAGCGGGCCGCCGCCAGCCCCTGGGCCGCCGAGGCGTGGTTGGGGGCGATGGCGAGCACGGCGGCGAAGGCCTCCTGGGCGGCGGCGACCTGGCCGTCTTTGAGCAGGGCCCAGCCGAGGCCGGTGCGCATCTCGACGTCGCTCGGGTACTGGTCGAGCAGGGCCTGGTAGCGGGCCGCCGCCGCGGCGTAGAGATCGGAAGAGCGTCGTGGAG
>CAXQUZ010000051.1:0-17179 GCA_964226865.1 Myxococcota bacterium
CTGCTCCTTCATGAAGTCGAGCACCTTCTCCTCGGTGGCGGACTTCGTGATGCGGGTGAAGCCGACCACGTTCATGCCCTTGCCGGACCAGGTGGAGTGGGTCTCCATCAGCTTCGGCACCTCGCGCTTGCAGTGGGGGCACCAGACCTCCCAGAAGACCATGAGCGTGGCGCCCTGCTTGAGGTCGATGGCGCCCTCGCCCTGGTACCAGGTCTCGACCATGGTGTTCCAGTTGTCGGGCACGGCCTTGCCGACCACCTCGAGCTCGGTGGCGAGCTTGCGGGCGCGCTTGAAGGTGGTGGTGGCGGCGTACTTGGTGCTCAGCTCCTTCATCTTCGCCTGGGCGCCGGCCATGTCGCCCTCGCGGACGAGGCCGTCGATCTCCTTGTAGAGGGCCTGGGCGGCCTCCTCGAGCTTGGGATCGACAGCGGCGGCACCGGCGGCACCGGCGGGACGCTTCTCGAGGGTCTCGACCTTCTTCTCGAGCTCGGCGACCTTCTGGTCGAGGGCCTGGACCTCTTCGGCGGTGGCGCAGCCGCCCAGCAGGACGAGGCTGGCGACGAGGGCACGGGGCATGGACATTTCGGCTTCTCGCAGGTGCGGGGAGTAGGGAGAGCGGAGCGGCGGGGCCGCCCGATGCGGTTCGGGGGGGCACCCGGCAGAGCCCGGGCGCAGGCGACGGGGCGGTGCTGGAGAGCGCGGCCCGAGACGGGGCCCAGGAGCACACGGCGGCGGCCGGCCGGGCAGCGCGCGGGGCGGTCGCCGGGGCGGCGGTGCGCGCGATCGGGCGGGCGGAGCCGTGGCCCCGAGGTGGATGGAGCGGGACTTACCCCCTCGGTGGGGGGCCCCGCAAGTGATGGGCCCATCCCCTGGGGCCGGTCCCGCATTCCCCGGGGCGCGCGCGGGGGACCGCGACCCGGCGGATGGCGGCCCGGGGAGCGCCGTGGCCGCGATTGCCGGCGCCGTCTTGTCGCGGCTATACTCTCGCCGCTCCCGTCCCGAATGCGGCACGGGCCCGGCCGGCACCATCCCCCCGTCCCGCCTGCGAAGCCCCTGTGCGGCGCGGTCCGGGGTCCCGGGGGCCATGGGCTCCGGCCGCCGCCGCCGCATCCGGTCCGGTGGGGCCCGCCGCTGCCGGTGGGTCCGCCCCCCGCTGACGCCCGAGGTCCCGATGACTGCGCCCCCTCCGCCCCCATCGCTGGCCCGCGCACTGGGGCTGGCCGTGCTCTGTGGCGGCCTGGTGCTGCCCGCCATCGGCTGCAAGGGCGACAAGGGCAGCGACACGGGCGCCGCCGCCGCGTCCGGCAAGCCCAGCCTCTCGGTCTACCCGCCGACCGGCGGCCAGGGGGTCGAGCTCGAGCTGGATCTCACGGCCACCGCCTCGGCCTTCGACTTCACCAGCGAGGTCAGCGCCGACTTCGGGGAGGGCATCGAGGTGCTCCGGGTCGACGGCGACGACGGCTGGCACGCCCGGGCGACGATCCAGGTCGCCGACGACGCGGCCCTCGGCCAGCGCGACGTCGTGGTCCAGGTCGGCAGCATCGCCCACACCGTGCCCGACGGCTTCGATGTGATTGCCGAGAGCTTCGAGGTGCTGCCGCCCCAGGCCCGCATGGGCGAGACCCTCGTGGTCGACCTCAAGGGCAGCAACACCGCCTGGGAGTCCGGCGTCACCTGGCCCGACTTCGGCGACGGCATCGAGGTCGAAGAGTTCACCGTGCTCACGGGCTCGCTGGCCCAGGCCCGGGTCTCCATCGACGTCGACACGGTGCCCGGTCCCCGCAACGTGGTCGTCGACAACGGCGCCGGTGCCCGGGTGGTCGACTACGACGGCTTCCTCGTCGACCGCGTGGCCCTCGCCGCCACCTTCGAGCCCACCCTCGCCGAGCAGGGCGACACGGTCGAGTTCACGATCCGCTCCCGGGGCACCGACTTCCTCAGCGGCACCCCCCGGCTCAGCTTCATCGACCGCTTCGGCACCAACCCCGACATCATCATCGACAGCGTGACCGTGCTCGACGCCGAGAACCTCTACGGCCGCATGACCCTGTCGAACGCCGCGGCCCTCGGCATGCGCGAGGTCCAGATCACCATCGGCGACGAGGGGGTGGCCATCCCCGACGCCTTCGAGGTGGTCGCTGGGGCCTGGGACGTGCGCGACGTGGCCATCGACCTCGACTTCAACGTGGTCCGCCAGCGCGACAACGAGACGGGCGAGCTCTTCGAGCGGGTCAACGCCCAGGTCATCTTCTTCATCCCCCTCGACCCGCCCTGTCCCATCCCCGAGACCGAGTGCGGCGACGAGCAGGACAACGCCGGCGACGGCTGGGTCGACTGCGGCGACCTCGACTGCGTCATGGCGGGCGCCTGCCCCAGCACCCCCCCGACCCCGGTCGGCGAGGAGCCCTCGGGCTACGACGGCACCAGCGTCACGGGCGCCGTGAGCTCGGGCGGCGGCGGCGAGGTCGGCAACGGCCCCTACGACTGCCCGATGCCCGTGACCGTGCCCGCCGGCGACTTCGTCTGGTTCGAGTCCGAGGCCAACACGGTCACCCTCGAGAAGACCTACGACGCCGAGTCGGGCATCGTCTACTACGTCGATGCCGACGCCACCATCGACGACTACGTGCCCGACCAGGTCTACGACCTCCACACCCAGGGCCAGGCCGACGGCCTCGGCGAGTACCTGCTCGAGGACGTCATTCCCACGGTGCCCTCCGACTGGGAGTGGACCTTCCCCGAGCTGTGGGGCAACTACACCCACAACCGGGCCGAGGACTTCGTCTTCCGCTGGACCCCCGCCCGCACCTACCCCGACGCCATCTTCGTCATGACCATCTTCAACAGCGACGCGCCGGGCCCCCTCAGCATCGAGGGCGGCAGCGGCTGGGGCGGCGGCACCCCCTGGGACGACGGCGAGCACACCCTGACCGCCGCCGAGATGAGCATGTTCGCGCCGGGCATCGTGCCGGTCTACACCTACAGCGCCATCAGCGGCCCGGAGTTCGGCCTGCCCGACAGCATCTACCAGGAGAACCAGGCCCAGTCCTACATCTACCTCGTCCAGCAGATGGTCCTCGAGTAGTCCGGAGCGCATGATGCCCACCCGCCGCCTGCTCGTCGGGGCCCTGCTGCTCGGCTCGGCCTGCAAGAACGAGAACAACGTCAAGAGCATCTCGATCGACCAGATCGCGGTGACCGCTGGCGACTTCGACCGCCTCGAAGAGACCCTCATCCGGGCCGACATGCCCCACACGGTCTTCGAGGGCTACATCCGCACCCCCATCTACGAGCCCGACGACTTCGACCCGACCATCGTGAACCCCAAGGTCGAGGAGCTGTTCACGGGGGTGGACGAAGACGGCTACCCGCTGATGAACCAGTACGACGCCATCTTGGTCAACTCGGGCACCCGGGGCTTCGGCGCCTATGTCTACAACGGGGTGGCCTCGGACGACGCCTTCCTGGTCGACCCGCGCGTCTCGGCCAACCTCAGCCAGTACATGGGCGCCCGCAACACCCTCGTGGTGACCGACTGGGCCTACGATCTGGTCGAGGCCAACTGGCCCGACAAGATCGACTTCTACGCCGAGACCGACGGCTGGGACGCCGCCCAGGCCGGGGTCTCGACGACGGTGACCGCCGAGGTGCTCGACCCGGGGCTCGCCGACCTGCTGGGCCAGAACGTGCTCCAGCTCGGCTTTGGCGGCTTCTCTGCCTGGACGGTGGTGGCCAGCGTCGACCCGACCGTCGAGGTCTACATCGCCGGCGACGTCGAGGTGCGCGACACCGAGGGCCAGGGCGCGGTCACCCTCCGGGACGTGCCCCTGCTCATGGGCTTCGAGGCCGACGAGGGCCGCGTCGTCTACAGCGCCTTCCCCTGGAAGGCCCAGGCCCCCTTCGTGGCCGACACCCTGCTGAACTTCGCCGTCGAGGGCCTCGACGCCGAGATCAGCGGCGACCAGTACGCAAGCGCGAGCGACGAGGTGAGCGGTGGTTGACGCCAAGCCCCCAGGCATCCGCGGCGGGGGGGCGGGCCGCGGCCTGCTGCTCCTCGGCCTGCTCGGAGCCTGCTCCGACTACTCCTACACCCAGAAGACGACGACCGACGTCTTCCAGCAGCGCCGGCGCAACACCGTCGACGTGCTGATGGTCATCGACAACTCCTGCTCGATGGCCGAGGAGCAGAACAAGCTCGCCGCAAACTTCTCCGCCTTCATCTCGGCCTTCGACGACATCGACGTCGACTGGCAGATCGGCGTGGTCACCACCGACATGTACTCCGAAGACCACCAGGGCCGGCTGGTCGGCGGCGACGACGAGATCGAGCTGGTGGACGCGGGCGGCCGCACCCTCGACCGGGTGGCCTACGACAGCGACTGGGGCATCGTTCCCGGCGTCGCCATGCAGCTCGACCCGGCGGCCCGGTCGGCCAGCGACAACGACATCTTCGCGAACTGGTGCCCGGCCACGGCGGCCTTCGGTGCCGGCGACCTCGGCAGCCCCGGGGCCGCCAACGAGAGCTGCGGGGCCGCCCGCACGGCCGCGCCCGCTCCGCCGCCCGACACCGGCGCCCCCGACACGGGCGGCGGCGACGACGGGGGCAGCGGGGACGGCGGCGACGACGGCGGGGACGACGGGGGCAGCGGGGACGACGGCGGCGCGTCGGCCGCGACGGTGGGGGTCGGCGACGTCATCATCACCGAGTTCCTCTCCGACCCGGCGGCGGTCTCCGACAGCCTGGGCGAGTGGGTCGAGCTGACCAGCATGGTCGACGAAGATCTCGACCTCGGCGGCTTCTCGCTGGTCGACGCCGGCCGCAACCTCTTCGTGCTGCCCGAGGGCACGACCCTCGCCGCCGGGTCCACCCTGGTCATCGGCCGCAGCGCCGACACCGCGGCCAACGGCGGGGCCCCCGTCGACGTGGCGGCGGCCGAGGGCTTCTCCCTGAACAACGACGAGCGCGTCATCACCGCGACGACCGACGGGGCGGGCGACATCTTCTCCGAGAACGTGGCCGTGGGCATCACGGGCTCGGGCATCGAGATGGGCCTCGACGCGGCCCGGGCGGCCTTCTCTCCCGAGCTGCTCGCCGGCCACAACGCCGGGCTGCTGCGGGACGACGCCAACCTCTCGGTGGTCTTCGTCTCGGACGAGAACGACTACTCCCGCGACGCGACCAACGACTACTGGGAGTTCTTCGCCACCCTCAAGGGCGAAGAGGCCTACCGCGACCACGGCATCCTGAACTTCAGCGCGGTCGCGGGCCGCGAGGTGCCCGCCTACGAGGGCCAGCCCTCCTGCGAGTCCGACAACGGCGTCGCCACCTACGGCGCCCGCTACGTCGACCTCGCCAGCCGCACCGACGGGGCCATCGAGAGCATCTGCGACGAGGACTTCTCGCCCATCGCCAGCGAGCTCGGGCTGCTGGTGAGCGGCCTCGACCTGGTCTTCGAGCTGACCCAGCCCTGCAACCTCGAGACCCTCCAGGTGGGCCTCTACGCCGACACCGACGACAACAGCTTCGTGCGCCAGCTCCACCGCGACACCGACTTCTCCTACGACATCGAGAAGAACGCCCTCGTCTTCACCGCCGAGCAGGTGCCGCCCAGCGAGTACTACATCGTGGCCGAGTACCAGGTGCTCGCGGGCACGGCCGAGCAGACCGCCACCGAGGAGTCCAGCCGATGACCCCCCTTCGCACCGCGCCCCTGTCGATGGCGGCGCTGGTCCTGGTCCTCGGGGCCTGTGGTGGCTCCAAGTCGGTCGGGGAGTGCGACGAAGAGACGTCCTGCCCCGACTTCGCCGACTGCGTCGACGGCGAGTGCATCCGCAAGCTCTGCAGCAACAACGCCGACTGCGGCATGGAGGCCTACTGCGGCGACGACGGTCGCTGCGAGGGCGGCTGCCAGTCCGGCGACGACTGCTACCCGGGCGACACCTGCAACATCGCCAGCAACACCTGCACGGCGGGCGGCTGCCGCAGCACGACCCTCGACTGCGGCTTCAACGAGTTCTGTGACCCGGTGGCCGGCGACTGCTACGACGCCGGCGGCAGCTACTGCGAGCCCTGCACCAACGACAACCAGTGCGGTGGCGACGGCGATCTCTGCATCAACCTGGGCGGCGGCTACGGGCGCTTCTGCGGCATGGAGTGCGCCAGCGAGGCCGACTGCCCCGGCGGCTACACCTGCAACCCCATCACCGACGAGTTCGGCCAGGTCTTCACCTACCAGTGCATCACCTACTGCTGGCTCTACATCGACGACGACGGCGCCCGCATGGCCGCCGGCTCCTCGCCCCGCCTCGAGCTCGGCGACGACCTGGGCCGGGCCGCCGAGTGCCTGCTGGAGGTGAGCCGATGACCGCTCCCCGCGCGCTGCTGCTGCTGGGCCTGCTCGCCGCCTGTGCGGGCAAGGACGGCGAGGGTGAAGACACCGCCGACGCCCTCTCGGCCCCCCGCATCGACCACAGCCCCCCGGTGGGCACCCTGGTCGAGGGCACCCCCGTCGAGCTGCGGGCCACCGTGAGCGACCCGGACGGCGTGGCCCTGGTCGACGTCGTCTACCACACGGTGGGCGTCGAGTTCTGGGACCGCAAGGAGATGACGCTCTCCGAAGACGGCGACTACGTGGCCACCCTCGGGCCCTACGCCCCGGGCCTGGAGTACTACATCCGGGCCACCGACACCCTCGGCGTCGAGGCCACGGCCCCCGTCGCCGCCCAGGCCGACCCCTACGCCCTCTCGGTGCTGCCGGCGACCCAGACCCTGCCCTTCATCGAAGACTTCGAGCTCAGCGACGGCCAGACCTCGCTGTTCACGATGGCCTGGGGCACGCCGAGCCTCGCCTTCAACTACTACACCTGGCAGCTCAGCACCCTCGACGCGGCCTCGGGCGCCGCCTCGGCCTTCCACAGCCGCGGTGCCGCCTCGGCCCCCGAGATGGACGACTGGCTCATCAGCCCGCCCCTCGACTTCACGACCCTCGACTCGGTCCAGGTCACCTGGCAGGAGTCGGGCGCGAACACCGCGGGCATGGGCACCCACGGCCTCTACGTCTCGACCGAGGGGCCCGACCCGGCCTCCGACGCCTATGTTGCGGTGGTCGAGGCCCTCGACGCCCCGGGGCGGGAGTGGGGCCGCTCGAAGGTGGTCGACCTCACCGACTGGGTGGGCGAGCCCCAGGTCTGGGTGGCCTGGCGCTATGTCGGCACCTACGCCGACGACTGGGGCATCGACGACGTGCGGGTCGAGCTGCGCGCCCCCGATCTGGCCGCCACGGTGACGGCCGACAGCCCCGTGGGCCCCGGCGACAGCCTCACGGTCACCTGGGACCTGGTGAACAGCACGGCCGCGGCGGGCACGGGCCTCTCGGCCACCATGTCGCTGCCCGAGGGGGGCGGCACCGTGCTCGACCCCACCCAGGACGTCCCCGACATCGCGCCGCTCGGCGAGGCCAGCGTCTCCTACACCGTCGAGCTCGACCCTGACCTGGTCACCAACCGCTACCTGCCGGTCGAGCTGGCCGTGACCGACGGCACCAACGACTGGACCTTCTCCGACGCCATCCTCATCGGCCAGCAGAGCCTCGCGCTCATCGACATGAGCTTTGAGACGGCGGGCACCATCGACGTCAGCCTCGGGGTGGGCGACCCGGCCGCGCCCGAGCTGGAGGTGCCGGTCGAGCTGGGCAACATGCTGTCGCCGACGGCATCCTGGTCGATCGACCTCACCCCCTGGCACACCCTGCTGCCCCCGGTGGCCGGCGAGAACCGCTGGTACCTCAAGGTCGGCAGCACCAGCCCCGGCACGGTCGACCGCTTCCAGATCGAGGTGGGCGGCGAGCTGTCGGGCGGTGTGGCCTCGACCGGGCCCTTCTCGGCCTCGACGCCGGCGGTCTTCTACGTGCCGCCGCCGCCCCTGCCCGAGCTGACCAGCCTCTCGCCCGGCAGCCTCGCCCCGGGCGACACCGGGGTGCCGCTCGTCCTGACCATCGCCAACCGGGGCACCGACTCGGCCGGGCCCGTGACGGCCACCATCGTCTCCGACAGCCCCACCCTCACCATCACCGGGGGCGAGACCGTCGAGGTCGACGCCGACCAGTGGACCGCCGCCGAGGTGCTGCTGCTCGACGCGGCCACCCTCTCGGTCTCGGCGGCCCACGTCGACTCCCGGGACGTGGCGCTGCACGTCGAGCTGAGCGACGGCGCCGACAGCTGGACCGTGCCGGCCTCCATCCCCGTGCCCTGGCCCGTCATCGAGGTGGTGGGCACCGAGATCCGCGACGACGGCCGCGACGGCATCCTCGACGGGGGCGAGACCGCCGACATCGAGCTGCGGCTCGCGAACGCCGGTGACCTGCCCACGAACGGCCGGGCCACGGTGACGGCCTCGGTGGCGGCGAGCTCGACCGTCGCGGCGACCTTCCTCGACGACACCGACTCCATCTCGCTGCTGGCCCCCGGCCAGGACGCCGACGCCGACTTCGAGCTGGTGGTCGACAGCGGCAGCGCCGGCGACACCCTCGTGCTCGACCTCGTCATCGACGACGAGCTCCGCACCTACACCAGTCAGCTCTCGCTGGTGCTGGGCGAGCCGCCGTGGCAGCGCATCGGCAACGAGCCCGACGACCCGGGCGACCTGCTCGGCGACTCCCTCGACTTCACCTATGGCGAGTACCGGGTGGTCGAGGACGAGCTCCAGCTGCGGCTGGTCTCGGCGGTGCCCTTCGACAGCTCGACGCTCTTCATCGAGGCCTGGGCCACCTCGCCGGCGGCCCTGTGGTCCTACTTCCGCTTCGTGCTGCTGGCGGGCGACGCCTCGCTCGATGGCTACGGCAGCAGCGGCTTCACCGAGATCGGCGAGCTGGGCTTCACCTTCGAGAGCGACCGCTCCGTGCTGCTCACCGTGGCGCTGGACGACCTCGACCTCGCCGAAGACAGCCTCACCCTCGGCTTCGGCGCCGGCTGGTGCGGCCCGCCGACCTACTACTGCGACCACTTCCCGGACGGCTGGGGCTACCCCTACGACACCTTCTCGCCGGGCGGCTGGATCGAGCTGAGCTGGTGAGCGCAGCGCCGGGGGGCGTCCCGCCGGGGGCGCGCCCTGCCAGCGACCGAGGCCCTGTGACCGGGGCCCTGTGACCGGGGCCCTGTGACCGGGGACCAAGAGCAACGCGAGGCCGGCAGGGTGGATGTCCTGCCGGCCTCGGTGCGTCGGGGGGGGGGGGGCCGCGGGGGCGGCGACCGGTGCTCAGTCGAGCTTCTTCGGGATGGCCCGGACCTCGAGCAGGTCGATGCTGGCCTCGGTGCCCTCGGACTCCATCTCGACCTCGACCCCGTCCGACCAGCGGAGCTGGAGGTCGGCGTCGTCCTTGAGCAGCTGCTGGAAGGAGTGCTCGGTCATGGCCCGGGGGCTGCCGTCGGGGTCGGTCTTCGGGTCGGGGGCGAGGGTGCCCACCATGGTGTTGTCGTAGCGCTTGAGGGTGCCCTCGATGGGGATCTCGCGCGTCTCGAGCACCTTGCCCGCCTTGTCCTTGACCGTCGCCAGCAGCACGATGCCTTCCATGTCGAACTTGGACTTGTTCTGGAGCAGGAAGGTGAAGCTGGTGATCTTGGCGTCGCTGCCCTTGCGGGGCGGCATCAGCATCCAGCCGGCGTTCTTGACGAAGACGTACTTGTCGGGGTTGTAGAGCGGGTCGTAGTCTTCGCGGGTCTCGGAGTCGGTGAAGTAGTAGGCGGGCACGACCTCGTCGACGCCCACCCAGCCCTCGGCACCGCCCGCAGAGCGCACCCGGTAGAAGCCGCGGCGCTTGGCGATGAGCTGGACCTTGGCGTTCTTCTCGACCGCGCCGACGCCGGCCGCGCCCGACTCGGGCTCCTTGCGGATGGTGGCGCTGTCGGCCGTCACCAGCATCTCGGAGAGGGTGACCTCGCTCAGCACGTCGAGGTTGGTCTCCTGGAGCTGGGTGCCGAAGTGGTACATCGCGTAGCCACCGCCCGCGGCAATCGCGAGCAGCAGGATGGCGATGACGCCCGTGGGGGCGCCGCGGCGGGGAATGTCGAGATCGTCGTCGAGCCCGGCGCTGGAGGCCTGGAGCAGGCCGTTGAGCTCAGGGAGCTCGGACGCGTAGAGCCAGTCGCTGGCTCCGGGGGGCTGGATCATGTCGCCTCGACCGATCCGGCCGTCGACGGCGAGCTTCTTGAGCTCTTCCAGGTCTGCCGCCTTGAACTGGCGGTCTCCCTGGGTGACGAGCCAGTGGGCCATGTCGGCGCTCCTGGGCAGGTGGGGGAGGGGGGCACTCACGCGGGGGGCCGTGCGTGGACGGCCCGACACGGGGGGGTGCGGGAGCCCCGTTTGTACTGCATCCCTCGCCCAAGGGCCATGACCGATGGGGGGGGGCAGGGCCTTGTTGACCCGTTGTTTGCAGCGGTGTCAGGCCGCGGAAATGACGAGAACGTGGGCAATGACGGCGAATGTCACCGGATGTCTCACGGTTCTGTGACAGGAGCCCAAGCGGGGCATCACCGCAGCGCCGCCACCTCGGGGAGGAGGGCGCGGAGGGCGTCGGCGACGACGGTGCCGATGCGGGCGACCTGGTCGGGGGTGGCCAGCAGGTCGTTGCGCACCTCGAGCTCGAGGTAGGGCACGCCGGCGGCCCGGCCGTGGCGGTCGGGGCTGTAGGCGAGGCCGGCCTTGCCGGACCAGGGGGCGTTGCAGGCGGTCTCGAGGCCGGCCGGGGCGAGCAGCGCGGCGAAGCGGGCCCCGAGGGCGTCGTGGAGGTCGAAGAGCACGCCGAGCTGGACCGTGCGCACCTCGTCGAGGTAGCGCGGGGTGAAGGTGTGGACGCTGAACAGCAGCTGGGGGGGATCCGGGGCGAGCTGGGCGTCGAGGGCGGCGTGGTAGGGGGTGTGGAAGCGCGCGACCCGGCGGGCCCGCTCGGCGGCGTCGATGCCCCGGTTGAGGTGGAGGCGGTGGCCCTCGACCTCGGCGCGCGCGAGGTCGGGCGCCGCGGGCGGCCGGTTGGCGTCGCAGAGCAGGCGGCTGAAGCGGGCGAGCAGCGCCGGCGCCCCGAGGCGGGCCGCGAGGTCGAGGGTGAGGGCCCGGGCGCCGAGGTCGATGGCCCAGTGGGTGGCCATCCAGGGGGCGTCCTCGGGGTGGACCGACCAGGGCGCGGGCACCCGGGCCGAGGCGTGCTCGCAGCAGAGCAGCACCGGCGCGCCGGCGGGGCCCGGCACCGCCTCGACGGCATCGGTGGAGGGCAGGGCGGCGGGAGCGGGGGCTGGCGACATGGCGTCCTCGGGGGCGGGGCGGGGCAGGCTATCCTGCTGCCGCGCGGGCCCCCCGGTCCCGGTCCGCGCCGGAGCTCTCTCGGTGCCATCGACTGCTGAACATGCCCTTCTGGCGGCCATTCTTGCGCTCTCGGGCTGCACCTCCGGCGGGGGGCTGCCGGCCGAGGGGGCCGCGGCCCGGGACGCGCTCGCCGGCCTGCTGGCCGATCGGGCCACCGTCGACGTGGCGGCGGTCTCGGCGGCCGCCAGCCACGCCAGCGCCTGGCAGGGGCAAGACGCCGTCCTCGACCGGCTGCTGGGCGATGCCCTCGCCAATGTGCTGATGCGGCCGGGCGACGGGCTGGCCCTGCTGCGCCAGCGCCCCGATCCCGAGAGTGCGGCCTGGCGGGCGGCGATGGGCGGGGCGGCCCTGCGGGCGGGCACGGCGGCGGCGGTCTACGGGGTCCAAGACGAGGCGGGGCTCTCGAAGGTGGACGCGGAGGCGCCCGGGGTGGCCTGGCTCGGCGCCCGGGCCCTGCGCGATCCGGCCCTGGGCTGGGCGGATCTGGTGGAGCTCGACGCCGACTGTGCTCTGCTCGACGGCCAGCCCAGCCGGGGGCGGCGGTCCATCGACGTGCCCATGCCGCCGGCCCTGCTGGCGACCGCCCGGGCCCAGGGCGCCGACCGGGTCGTGCTGGGGCGGGCCCGCCTCGCCGCCGACGACCCGCCCGAGACGGGCAAGGGCCGGCCGCCCTGCCGCAGCGGCCGCCTGCTCGCGCCCGCCGATCTCCAGCCCATGCCGCGCCACGTCGTGCTCGTGGCGGCCGGTCCGGCGGCGCCCTTCTCGCCGCCCCTCTACATCAGCCTCAGCCGCGGGCCCGACGGCACCCCCTGGGTCCTCGCCTCCGAGCGCCCCGAGCCGGCGACCGCCCTGGTGGCGGCGGCCCTCGCGGCCCCGGCCGCTGCGGAGCCCTGAGCCCCCCGCCCGTCCCCCCCGTGTGCCACCCTGGGGCCCCCGCCCCCCGGAGGGTCGATGATCCACCGCCTGCTCTCGCCGGTCGACCCGGCCCTCTACACCGACCTCTCGGGCATCGCGGCCGACGCGCCCACCCTGCGCATGCGCTACCTGGGCACGGCCGGCTTCGTCTTCTCCCACAACCAGCACACCATCGTCGTCGACCCCTACCTGAGCCGGCCCGGTGTGCTCCAGACGGCCTTCGGGTGCCTCGTGCCCGACGAGGCCCTGCTCGCCCGGTGCCTGCCCCACGCCGACGACGTGCTCGTGGGCCACGCCCACCACGATCACGTGCTCGATGCGCCGGCCCTCTGCGCCCGCACCGGCGCCCGCTTCATCGGCTCGCCCGACGCCTGCAACGTCGCCCGGGCGGCGGGCCTGCCCGCGGATCAGCTCGTCGAGACCCGCGGCCGCACCCGCATCCCCAGCGGTCCCGGCGCCGTGCGGGGCCTGCCCTCGCGCCACGGGCGGGTCTACTTCGGCCGGGTGACCCTGCCCGGCACCATCCCCGCGCCGCCCCCGTGGCCGCCGCGGGTCTTCGACCTGCGCCACGGCCTCGTGCTGAACTGGGTCATCGAGCTCGGTGGGCTGACGGTCGTGCACGTCGACTCGGCCGACTTCATCGATCAAGAGCTCGAGGGCACCAAGGCCGACGTGGCCTGCCTCTGCGCCATCGGCCGGGCCAGCCGCCCGGGCTTCGTGCGGCGGGCCATCGAGCTGCTGCAGCCCCGCTACGTCGTGGCCTGCCACTGGGACCTCTTCACCACCCCCTGGGGGGCGCCGCCGCGGCTGCTGCCCGGGGTCGACCTGCCGGGCTTCCGGGACGAGGTGCGCGCGGCGGGCGCCACCCCCGTCATCCTCCCCTTCGACGGAGAGCTCGGGCTCGCGCCGGAAGGGCCGCCCCCCCCCTCTTCTCCGGGGGCCGCGCATCCGTCTCTCTGAGGGAACCGCCGGCGGCCCGTGGGGCACGCTGGCCCGAGACTCCCAGGAGAGACCATGGCCCAGACCTGGCAAGTGGTCAGCGATGAGTGGCGTGCCGCCGAGATCGACGGGCAGTGGTGGGACGCCCTGTCCGCCGCCCTGTCCCACCAGCTCGCGGGCTGGCAGCCCCTCGGCCTGCGCGCCGACATCGGCGCCGCGGGCGTCGTGGTGGTGCAGGACATCGACGACGAGCTCCAGCTGCGGGTCCAGCGCCAGGACGCCGCCTGGACCAGCCACCGCTGGCAGCGCCTCGCCGGCAGCGACCGCCCGCAGATCCTCAACGAGGACATGCCCTACCACAACCTCGGCGACCCCCAGCTCAGCCGGCCCTTCGGCGCCGACTGCCACGAGCAGGTCTCCGAGGCCCTGCCCGTCTCGGACGAGCTCGAGACCGCCCAGCTCGACGTGAGCTGGGGCGGCGGGGCCCCGGCCTTCGACCTCGTCGGAGCGGCCGAGGACGCCCTCGTCGGGCGCATCGAGGTCGCCATCGGGGCCCTCGACGCGGCCGCCGACAGCGAGACGGCCGCCCGCACCGCCCTCGACATCCTCCGGCGCTTCATCGCCGCCGAGCGCGGTGCCGTGCTGCTGGGCGAGTCCCGGGGCGGCGCCTTCTCGGTGGCCGCCACCCGCGGCATCCCCGACGGTGCCGTGCCGGGCACGGGGGCCGATCGCGCCGGTCTCGGCCGCTTCGTCGCGGGCTCGGGCATCGCCGTGATGGTCAACGCCCCCGGTGCCACCGGCGGGCTCCAGCCGGTCGAGCTGGTCACGGGCGAGGCGGCCAACGCCGTGCTCTGCGTGCCCATCATCGACCTCCAGACCCACAGCCTGCGCGGCCTGCTCGAGCTCTCCCGGCCGGCCGTGCGGTTCCAGCCCTGGCAGCTCGAGGCGGCCATCATGGTGGCGGCCGCCCTCTCCGAGGCCCTCGGCCGGGCGGTGGCGGGCCAGGGCGCCCGGATGTCGTGGGCCGGCTGAGGCGCGCCCCGGCGCTTGCCCTCAGAGGGTCGAGCGCCCGTCGACCACCTCGATCTTCATCATGTTGGTGGCCCCCCGCATCGGCACCCGCCCGGCGAGCACGACCACCTCGTCGCCGTGCTGCACGAGGCCCCGCTCCAGCAGGGCCCGCTCGCCGGCGGCGATGAGCTCGTCGGTGCCCCGGATGAGCGGGATCTTCACCGCCGTGACCCCCCAGGCGAGGCTGAGGCGGTCGGCGACCTTCTGGTCGTGGGTGATGGCGAAGATGCCGTGGGCCGGCCGGCTCTTGCACGACTTGATGGCCGTGTTGCCCGACCAGGTGAAGACCACCAGCGACCGGGCCCCCTCGCGCACGGCGTAGCTGGCGGCCCGCAGCACCGTGCTCTCGGCCTGGGAGCCGCCGGGCAGCTCGTCGAGCTCGGGGTGGCGGAACCAGCTGCTCGACTCGACCCGGCGGGCGATGCGGTCCATCGTGCGCACCGCCTCGTTCGGGTAGCGGCCCACGCTGGTCTCGCCCGAGAGCATGACCGCGTCGGTGCCGTCGAGGATGGCGTTGGCCACGTCGGTGATCTCGGCGCGGGTCGGGCGCGGGTTGCGCTCCATGCTGTCGAGCATCTGGGTGGCCGTGATGACCAGGGCGCCGGCCTGGTTGGCCTTGGCGATGAGGGTCTTCTGGACGTCGGGGACCTGCTCGAAGGGGATCTCGACGCCGAGATCGCCCCGGGCCACCATGATGCCCTGCACCTCGCCGAGGATCTCCTCGATGTTGGCGACCGCCTGGGGCTTCTCGATCTTGGCGATGATCGGCATGTCGCCCTCGCCGAGCCGCTCGAGGTGGCGGCGCAGCAGCTGGCAGTCGGCGGCGTGGCGCACGAAGGACAGGGCCACGTAGTCGACGCCGGCGGCCACCCCGACCTCGAGGTCGGCGATGTCCTTCTCGGTGAGGGCCGGGGCCTGGATGTTCGAGGCGGGCAGGTTGATGCCCTTGTGGCTGCCCAGGGCGCCGCCGTCCTCGATGCGGATGTCGACCTCGCCGGGGCCGGCCTCGGTGGCCGGGCGCACGGCCACGACCGTGCCGGAGAGGGCGCCGTCGGCGAAGAGCACGGGCTCGCCCTCGGCCACGTCCTCGGCCATGGTGGGCCAGGTGGTGCCGACCCGGCTGCCGTGGGCGACGAGCTCGGTGTCCATCACCACCGTGAGCAGGTCACCGGTCGCGAGCTCGAGGGGCGTGGGCACCTTGCCCGTGCGGATCTTCGGCCCCTGGAGGTCGAGGAGGATGGCCACGTTGCGGTCGAGCTCCATCGCCGCCCGCCGGATGCGCGCCACGTCGGCCCGGATGGCCTCGGCCGTGGCGTGGGAGCAGTTGACCCGGGCGACGTTGGCGCCGGCCTGGAACAGCGCCCGGAGCGCCTCGGGGGCCCGGGTGGCCGGGCCGATCGTCGTGACGATGCGGGTGTGGCGGGGACCGGGGGGGACGGGGGACATGGGCATGGGGCTCCTCGCGCGTGGCGGGGAAGCGTAGCCGACCGGGCGCGCCAGGGGAGGGGAGGGCCCGTGCCTGCGGGCCGCGGCGGGGGGCGCACGGGGCCCCGGGGCCGGTGGATCCTTGGACCCGGGCCGGTGGGCGTGGGCCATGGGTGGGGATCCTGTGGCGGATCCGTGACGGGATCCACCCAAGACACCCCCGGCGCCCGGTGCATTCCGCCGGCCCTGGGGTGGGTTCCCCGGGGGTTCCACGGCGCGGATCGCCGGCTGTGTCGGGCTCATCAGGGGATCGGGGGACGATCGCCGGAGGATCGCCATTGTCGATCCTGACGCAATCAAGGGGATCCATGTGTCGTGGAACGTCGCGGTGTTCCCCATTTGATTGACGTGTCAATGGAAAGACCCTACAGTCGGAGCGTCGGGAGGGCAGCGCCCGCCCGACAGTCCACGCGAACCTCGACGAGAGCTGTGTTCTCTGAGCTTCGCGCCCCGGTGCGGCCCCCCCTCGTGGTGGGCGCTCGGGTTCCCGCCTCCCGTCGAGGCAGGGCGTGCCCGGTGGTCACGTCCGAACGCTGCGCGTGGACTGCTGTCGACTCGGGATCGCTGCCCGTGCCCTCCCTCGGGAGTGCGCGCCCGCAGCGTGGAACGGTCCCTCCGGGCCGGTCCCCGATCTCGAGACCCCACCTCACTCTGTGCATGCGTCCCTTCCCCGTGTTCCCGGCCCCCGTGCCCCCGGACCGACCCGCGCGTGTGCTGTCTTTCGGAGACCGTTCCCATGGCCGTTGCCAGCCCGAAGTCGCGCGAGCGCGTGGCCCGTAACTTCATCAAGTCCTATGGCCGGACCCGCTTCCGCCGCCTCCTCGAGCTCCTCGCGGCCGGCGAGAGCGGCCAGACCATCGCCAACGAGTTCGGCGTGAGCCGCGAGCGTGTGCGCCAGTGGAAGAACACCTTCGGCGAGGTCATCACCCACTACCGGGTGTACCCCGAGGTCGACCGCATTCTTCGCGAGCGCCGCTCCGCCTGAGCGGTCGCCGGTCATGACCGGGCGCGTGCACCATCTCCGCGATTGTTGCCGCCCCGTTTCAATCAATCTTCATGCAGGATCTTGCATGAAGATGCAGTGCTGCGTATAGCCTCGCGCCGCCGCTCCCCATGCGCGGAGACGCGGCCCGCCAGACTCCCCTGGCGACCTGCCCGAGGCAAGCCGTGGCCGACAAGAGACGCCGCCGTGCCCTGATCCGCCGCCTCCTCCAAGAAGAGGTGGTGTCGAGCCAGGATCAGCTCGCCAGTCTGTTGGAGTCGTCCGGCGTGCGCTGCACCCAGGCCACCCTCTCGCGCGACCTAAAGATTTTAATTGATGTTCCATGTTCTGGAACTGGAGTGCTTAGTAGGAGACCAGATATCAAATGGCGACTTAAAGAAAAAGATATAATTAAAATGAGTTCTATACAATTT
>CAXQUZ010000052.1:0-5689 GCA_964226865.1 Myxococcota bacterium
CTGCTCTGCTCCCTTGCCCTGCTGGCCCCCCTCGCCGGCTGTCGACCGGCGCCCCCGGCCCTGCCCCCGACGCCCCAGCTGGCCACCACAACCCCCAGCGGCACGCCATTCTCCACGCCCGGCCCCCAGGTCCAGGACCTGCGCGATGCCCTCGGCGAGGCCGAGATCCGCCGGCCGCCTGCCCGCCGGGACGCCCCCCCCACCCCGGGGCGGACCGTGCTGGCCGAGGGCTGGACCGCCCACCGGCCCGGGGTGTGGGTGCGCGACAGCCCCGTGCGGCTGCGGCTCCAGGGGCTCACCCAGGCCCCGGCCGGCACCCAGCTCACCCTCGGCGGCCAGCCCCTGCCCTACCAGCCCCGCCTCGCGGCCAGCGGCACGGGCCCCGGCTGGCAGGTCGACAAGGGCCGGCTCTACCTCGCGACCGGCAGCGGGGCCCCGACGGCCGCCGACCCGCCGGTCTTCTGGAGCGCCGACCTGGCCGCCGAGGCCGCGCGCCGCGACCCCCGGGGCGCCCACGGCCTCTCCCCCGCCGCACACGCCCGCTGGCGCGGCACCCTCGCCGACCGCACCCGGGCCTGTGTGCTCGTGCCGGGCGGGGGCGCCGTGCAGTGGCAGCTCGACGTCCCCGCCGGCACGGCGCTGCGGCTCGGCCTCGGCATCCCCGACAGCTACGACCGATCGACCCACGGCCGGGCCCACGCCACGGTCCACCTCGACGACAGCCTGCTGTGGGAGCAGACCGTCGAGAGCGGCCAGGACTGGGTCGACACCCAGCTCGCCCTGCCCCCGGGCGCCCACAGCCTGCGCTTCGCGGCCGATCCCCTGGGCGATCCGGCCGGCGACAGCCTCTGCTTCGCCGAGCCCGCCCTCGTGCCCGCGGCGGAGGCCCCGCCCGCGTCCCCGGCACGCCCCCGGCGGGTCGTGCTGGTGGGCATCGACACCCTCCGGGTCGACCGCCTCGGGGCGAGCGGTGCGGTCCCCTCCCCCACCCCCGTGCTCGACCAGCTCGCCGACCAGTCCGCCACCTTCGACCGCACCTGGGCGCCGGCCCCGCGCACCCGGCCGAGCTTCCGCACCCTGCTCACGGGGCGCTGGCCCGGCCGGGCCCCCGGACCGCTGCTGGCCACCCAGCTCCACGAGGCGGGCTTCACCACCGCGGGCTTCTCGGCCAATGTCCACCTCAGCGCGGCGCTCGGCTTCCCCGCCGGCAGCGGCGACTGGCACTTCCACGACTCCGACGACGCCGCGGCCCAGGTCGACCGGGCCCTGGCCTGGCTCGACGGCCACGCCGCCGAGGACGCCTTCCTGTTCCTCCACCTCATGGATCCCCACGTCTTCTACCGGGCGCCGGCCCCGTTCTGGGGGGCCCTCTCGGACGGCCCCGAGGCGAGCCGGGTGCCCGCCCGCTTCAACCGCTGGACCATCGCCGACGACCAGCGCAAGGGCATCCTCACCGCGGCCATGAAGACCGAGATCCAGGCCCGCTACACCGAAGAGCTGCGCTACCTCGACCACGAGCTCGGCCGCTTCCTCCAGGCCCTCGACCAGCTCCCGGGCGACACCCTGCTTGTGGTGGCCAGCGACCACGGCGAGGAGCACTGGGACCACGGCGGCTTCGAACACAACCACGCCCTCTACGACGAGCTCACCCGGGCCCTGCTCTGGGTGCGGCCCCCCGGCGGCCTCGGCGCACGGGTGGCGGTGGCGGCCCCGACCTCGCTGGCCGACGTGGTGCCCACCGGGCGGGGCTTCGTGGGGCTGCCCGCCCTCGGGCCCGAGGCGACCGACGGCCAGGACCTGGGCCCGCTCATTCCCGATGTTGGCAGTGGCACCGACGGAGGCCCGGGCGCCCCGGGGGCCGCGGCCCTGGAGCGCCGCCTCGCCGCCCGCGACCTGCCGCTCGGCCACTTCATGTTCGGCCCCGAGGCCTGGGGGGTCGTCCACCAGGGCCAGAAGTACGTGCTCCACACGAGCGACGGCAAGGAGGAGCTCTACGGGCTCGCCGACGACCCCGGCGAGCAGCGCAACCGGGCCGCCACCCTCGACGACGCCGCCCGGGCGGCCTGGGTCGCGCGCCTCGTCGCGGCCACCGGCGGCCAGGGCGGCCTCGGCTGGCGCATCCACCTCCGGGACGCGCGCCTGCCCTTCACCCTGCACTTCGCGGATCCGGTGGCGGGGGCCGGGGTCATCGACCCCGAGGCGGCCCGGGTGCGCCGCACCAACCAGGAGTGGGGCGAGGTGCCGCCGGTGCTGCCCGACGAGGTCGCGACGGTGGTGGTCTCCGACGACGGCCACACGGTCACGGTGCGCCCGGGCGACCGGGGGGTCGGGGTGCTCTGGGTGCTCGGGCCGGGCCGGCGCAGCACGGCCACCGTGGACCAGGCGGGGCGCCGCTTCACGGTGGGGGTCGGGCGCAAGGCCCTCGGCGGCGGGCCCGCGGTCATCGCCGCGGGCGCACTGCTGGTCGAGACCCCGGCGGTCACGGGGGCCGAGGCCACGGGCATCGCCGACGAGACCCGGGCGGCCCTCCAGGCGCTCGGCTACCTCGACTGAGTCCGGGCGGGGGCGCCAGAGCGCAGTGCCGGTGGGGACTCAGATGCTGCGACGGCGGTCGGCGTGGCGGGCGAAGTGGCGGGGCAGCCCGTCCAGCCGGGCGGCGGCCGCCTGGCGCGCGGGACTGGCGGCGGTCCGGGCCGCGCTGGCCGTCTCGACGGCGCGGTCGGCCGCCTCGAGCAGCCGCAGGCCCGCGGCGGCCGCGTCGCTCGGCGGGGCGTGGGCGGCGAGCAGCGGGGGGGCGCCCGGGGCAGCGGGCAGCTCGGGGGATGGGGCGTGGTGCGCAGTCGCATCACGCGCCCCGGCCACGACCGCCCAGGTCGCAGCAGCGAGGACGACGGTACCAGCGCGCATCGGGTCTCCAGGGGACAGGGGGCGCAGGGGAGCGGGCGCCGGCAGCCTCGGCCCCGGCCCGCTCTCCGCGCTACGGCACCAGGGCCTCCCGAGCTTAGGCCCCCCCAACGGAGCGCCCGTGACCGCCCCCTCGCACCCCCCGGCTCTGCGCGCCGCCCTCGCCCGGGCCCACGCCGCGCTCGACGCCGCCGTCGACGCCGACCTGCCCAGCCTCGGCCCCGCCTGGCGCGCCCGGAGCGCGGCCCTGTCTCCTGGGGGCGACCGGGCGGCCTACTTCCTCGACGCCGCCGCCTTCCCCACCGTCCAGCTCGGGCACTGGCTCGCGGCCGACACCATCGAAGACGACGTCCACGAGAGCATTCTCGGCTCGAACATCGCCGGCTACTGGGCCATCCGCATCACCGACCAGGTCGTCGACGAGGGCGCCCCGGCCGACCGGGCCCTGGTGCCCTTGCTCGGCCTGCTCCACAGCCGCTTCTGGGAGCCCCACCGCCGGCTGCTGGGGCCCGGGTCGGCGTTCTGGGCGCCCGCGCGCCGGTGGTGGCACCGCGCCGCCGACGCCGCGGTCGCCGAGGCCCAGCTCGCCGGGGCCGCCCTGGATCCGGGCCCGCTCTGCGCGCGCCTGTGGGTCCTCGCCCCCGAGAAGACCGGTGCCGTGCGCATCCCCCTGCTGGCCCTCCACCTCCTCGGCAGCCCTCCGGGCACTGCCGCCGAGCTGCCCCCGGCCTGGGCGGCCCTCGTGGCGGCCACCAGCCGGGTCCACCAGCTCCACAACGACTGGTCGGACTGGCGGCGCGACCACGCCCGGGGCCCGCAGACCGGGGCCCAGGCCTGGGCCCGGGCCGAGGCGGGGGCGGCGGAGCCGGCGGCCTGGTGGGCGACCACAGGCGCCGAGCGCATGGCCACCACCGTGCTGGTCCCGGCCCTCGACGCGCTCGACGCGGCCGCCCGCGCCGCTGCAGCGCCCGAGGCCCTCGCCTGGTCCGCCGCCCGCCGTGCCCTCCTGCGCCGCCAGCTCGACCAGCTCCGCCGGGCCCAGGCCGCCCTGCGGGCCCTCTTCGGCGCAGCGGCCCCCCCCGCGTCCCCCGACGCGCCGGACTGAGGCCCCCCCGCCTCCCGGCCCCTGCCCCCACCGGATACAGGGCCTCTTGCCCGATGGACGGCGCCCCCGCTGCCAGGTGCTCTTCCGGCGCTTGACAGGATAGGCCTGTTCGTCCATCTTCCCACCCCTTTCCCGGCCCTGCCCGACCGGCGTGCGCGATCCCGTGATCCCCCCGCACCCCGGGCCGATGTGAACAGCGCGAGCTCCGCTGGCCACCAAGCAGATCCCCGGCTCCCCTTCCGCTCCGATCTTCCCGTTCCTGCCTGCCTGCCCGGTGGGCCCCCATCTGCCTGTCCGCGGCACGTCCGCAACGCGACGGGACCCGCATCCAACCAGGAGAGACGGCACATGCTCCTTCCCCTTCTCACGGCGCTGGCGCTCGCTCCGTCCCCGGCGATGGCGGCCGACTTCCCGAAGGCCGACTTCAAGCTGAAGCTGGACGAGTACTCCATCGACACCCAGGACTTCCGCTTCCCCAGCGGCCTGCGCGTGCTCTTCCAGGTCGACCACACCCAGCCCATCGTCACGGTGACCAACTGGTTCGACCGCGGCTCGATCCACGACGGGGTGAACAGCAAGGGCGAGAGCGTCGAGGGCATCGCCCACGCCGTCGAGCACCTCGCCTTCCGCGCCAAGCACGGCGACCTGCCCAAGAACTGGGACGTCATCAACCAGCTCGGCGGCAACCTCAACGCCTTCACCAACCAGGACGCCACGGTCTACCTGACCGTCGCCCCGGTCGACGCCGCCGTGCCCCTGCTGCGCATCGAGGCCATGCGCATGGACAACGGCGTGCGCAACGTCACGGCCGAAGACATCGAGGCCGAGAAGGCCATCGTCCGGAACGAGCTGCGCATGGGCTACGAGTCCGGCGCCAACGGCAACGCCGCGGTCCGCACGGCCTTCAAGGAGATCGGCCAGCTCCTCTACCCGCCGGACCACCCCTACCAGAACTCGACCATCGGCGACCACGACACCATCAAGAACATCGACCTCGACTCGGTGCAGCGCTTCGTCCGGGAGAACTACCGGCCCGAGTACGCCACGATGGCCATCGTCGGTGACTTCGATCTGCAGAACAACGGCGCCATGCGGATGATCTTCCAGTCCTTCGAGGGGGTCGAGCACCTCCTCATGGCTCCGGAAGACGCCGAGGCCTACAAGAAGCTGACCGGTGCCGCCGAGCGCAACGAGTTCATGCTCCAGTGGATGCCCAAGCTCGAGGCCCACCTCAAGGCCAGCTGGGAGACCCCGCCCAAGCCCCGCATCGACTGCTCGAACCGCGCCGAGCCCCCCCCGCTCTACAGCGGTGAGACCCTGCGCATCAAGGGCATGGTCGACAGCCCCACGGCGGTCGCGGCCTGGTCGCTGCCCCACGGCTACTGCGGCGATGACACGAGCATGAACATCGCGGCGAACCTGCTCACCAACTACATCATCCGCACCATCGACCCCGAGACGAACCCCTTCTCGCAGGAGTCGTCCATCGACGGCGTGGGCTGCTTCGCCAACGCCGGCGTGCTGGGCAGCATGGTGATGTGCTTCGTCGAGAAGGGCTCGCTCGGTGGCTACAGCGCCGACCGCCTGCTCGACAAGATCGGCGACTCGCTCTACCTCCAGTGGCAGCCCATCGATCCGGTCTTCAAGCCCTTCATCGACCGCAACTTCAGCTACTCGAAG
>CAXQUZ010000053.1:0-6702 GCA_964226865.1 Myxococcota bacterium
CGCGGCGGCCTCGACCTCGCTGCGGATGGTCGCGAGGTCGCCGACCACGACGATCATGGCCTTGTCGAGGTCGATCTCGGCAAGCAGGGCGTCGACCGTGCTCCGGTCGGTGGCGGCGAGGGCGCGGGCGTCCCGGGCGGCGGTGTCGGCGGGCCGCCCGTCGAGCTGGATGCGCACGAGCTCGTCGGCGAGGCTGCTGCGGGCGGCGGCGGTCTCGATGGCCTCGGTGCGGGTGCCCGACTGGGCCTTGGCCAGCTCCTTGTCGCTGATCCCCGTCCGGGCCTCGTCGATGAGCCGGAGCAGGTCGGCCAGGGCCGGGCCGGTCTGGTCGACGAAGACATTGGTGGAGGCAACGATCATGCCGTAGTCGGGGCCGTTCTGGGGCCAGGCCCGGGCGCCGTAGGTGTAGCCCTTCTCCTCGCGCAGCAGCCGGTTCAGCCGCGAGGTGAAGGAGCCGCCGAGCACGAACATGCCGAGCGCGGTCGCCGGGGCCCGGGGATCGCCGGCAGACGGGGCGGGGAGGGTGACCCGGAGCACGCTCTGGGCCGCGCCGGGCTGGTCGATGAGGTAGCGACCGGGCCGCCCGCCGACGACCGCGGCACCGGGGGGCGGCAGGCCCAGATCGGTCTCCGCGGCCGGCAGGGCGTCCATGCGGGCGTCGATGGCGGCGGCGAGGGCCTCGGCGTCGACGGCCCCGACGGCAGCGAAGCGGGCGCCCTGGGCGACCCGGGCCTCCCAGCTGGCCCGGAGCTGGGCCGCGTCGAGGCCTTCGAGTCCGGCGAGGGTGCCGCCCGTCGGGTGGCCGTAGGGGTGGTCGGCGCCGAACCAGAGGGTCCAGCCCAGCTCGCTGGCGACGGCGCGCGGGTTGTCGAGGCCCTCCTGGATGGCCGCGCGCTGCTGGTCGAGCAGCCGGGCGACCTCGTCTTCGTCGAAGCGGGGCTGCTGGACAGCGGCGGCGAGCAGGTCGAGGGCGGCGTCGAGCTGGTCGGCGGTGCACTCGGCCTCGAGCACCGTGGCCCGGCGGCCCGTCCAGACGTGCAGCTCGATGGCCCGGCGCTCGGCCTCGGCCGAGAAGGCCGCGGCGTCCCGCTCTCCGGCGCCCCGGAGCAGCATCTCGTCGGCCATCGCCGTGAGCCCGGGGTGGGCGGCTGGGTCGGTGGTGGCGCCGCCGGGCACGACCACGCGCAGGCTCACCAGCGGCAGATCGCTGCGGGCGATGGTCCAGAGGCTGCGGCCGGCCGGGGTGGTGTGGACCGCGGGCACGGGCGGCACGAAGGGCGCGGCGGCCGCGGGCACGGGGGGCTGGTCGGGAATGCCCGCGGTGGGCGCGGCGGGCGGCGCCTTGGGACCGCAGGCCGCGAGGCCCAGGAGGAGGCCCAGCAGGGGGCGCAGGCGCAGGGTCGGGGCGGGCATCAGTTCTCCTCCGGCGCGGGGTGGACCCGGACGATGGCCCGGCGCGCGGGGGTGAGGCGGGCCGCGGCGGCGGTGATGCCGGCCGCGTCGGCCTCGAGGTAGCGGGCCAGATCGGCGGCGGCGTGGTCGGTGTCGCCGGTGAGGCTGTTGTAGCGGTTGAGCATCGAGGCCCGGGCCTGGAGGCTCTCGAGCTGGGCCAGGAAGCTGTACTGGTAGGCGTTGCGGGCGCGCAGCAGCTCGTCTTCGGTCGGGCCCTCGGCCGCGAGGCGGTCGAGCTCTTCCTGGGCGATGGCCTCGAGCTTGTCGAGGGCGACCCCCTCGGCCGGCGTCAGCGAGATGCCGAAGACGCTGCCGAGGCGCTGGCTCCACTGGAAGCAGGAGACGTCGGTGGCCAGCTCTTCCTCGACGACGAGGCGGGTGTAGAGGCGGCTCGCGCGGCTGCCGCCCATCACGGCGGCGAGGATGTCGAGCTCGGCGTCGCCGGGGGCCATCGCCGCGGGGCTGTGCCAGAACATCCAGCTGCGGGGCAGCTGCACGTCGTCGGTGAGCTCGGTGAGGGCCGCCTGGGGCTGGTCGACGGGGGCCGGGGCCGCCCGCTCGGGGGCGCTGCCGCGGGCGAGGCCGCCGAAGAGCTGGGCGATGAGCGGCTTGATCTCGGCGGGCTCGAAGTCGCCGGCGACCACCAGGCTGGCGTTGTCGGGGGTGTACCAGGTGTCGAAGAAGGCCACGACATCGGCCAGGCCGGCGGCCTCGAGGTCTTCGTGGCTGCCGATGACGGTGTGGGCGTAGGGGTGGCCCGCTGGGTAGAGGATGGTCGGCAGGGCGAGCCACATGACGCCGTAGGGGCTGTCTTCGTAGGACTGGCGGCGCTCGTTGCGCACCACGTCCCGCTGCTTGTCGACCTTCTCTTCGGTCATGGCGCCGGCGAGGCCGTCCATGCGGTCGGCCTCCATCCAGAGCAGCGTCGGCAGCAGCTCGGCGGGCCCCACGTCGTAGTAGTCGGTGGCGTCCTCGCTGGTCCAGGCGTTGTTCCAGCCGCCGTGGGCCTCCATCTGATCGTCGAAGCCCGAGCCGGGCAGCCGGGTGGTGCCCATGAACATGAGGTGCTCGAAGAGGTGGGCGAAGCCCGTGCGGCCCGCGACCTCGTCCTTGGCGCCCACCTCGTACCAGAGGTTGACCACGACCTGGGGCAGGGAGTGGTCGACGTGGAGGACGACGTCGAGGCCATTGTCGAGCTCGTAGCGCTCGTGGGGAATGGACAGCTCGGCCGCGTGGGCGAGGGGAAGGCCCAGGCCAAGGGTCAGCAGCAACACAGGCGGCTCCGGAGTGGGGGAGACAACAGCGGACGGGTCGACTATCCCGCGCACCGCGGAGGGGAGCCGGTGGAGATCCTGCACGTCGACAGCGCGACCGAGTGGCGCGGGGGCCAACAGCTGCTGCTGCGCCTCGTCCTGGGCCAGGCGGCGGCCGGGCGGGACGTGGCCGTGGCCTGTCCGCCCGCGGGGCGGCTGTGGGCCGAGCTGGGGCGGGCGGGGGTCGCGCGGGTGGCCGTGCCCGCGGGCGCCTCTGCCCGGGCGGCGGCGCGCATCGCCCGCTGTGGGGCCCGCGTCCACGTCGCCCACACCAGCCACGCCCACGGCAACTGCGCCCTGCTCTCGACGCCGCTGATCGTGCACCGCTGGGTCGACGCGGTGCCGGGCCGCGGCCTGCTCAGCCGCTGGAAGTACCGGCGCCCCGCGCACTTCGTGGCCTGCTCGGCGGCGGTGGCGCGGGTGCTCCGGAACCAGGGCTTCGGTCCGGTCACCGTCGTGCACGGCGGCACCAACCCCCCGACCGGCCCCGCCGCGGCCGACGCCCCGGCCCTGCTCGCGCTCGGCGCCCACGTCCCCCACAAGGGCCACGATCTGCTGGCCGCGGCGGTCACCCGCCTGCGTGCGGGCGCCTGGCCCGGGGTGGAGGCCGGCGTGGCGGGTCCCGGCCCGGTCCACCCGCCCCCCCTCCGCAGCCTGGGCCAGCGGGAGGACGTGGGCGGTCTGCTGCGGGGCTGTGCGGTCTTCGTCCAGCCCTCCCGGAGCGAGGGGCTCGGCATGGCCGTGGTTGAGGCCATGATGCTCGGCCGCCCGGTGGTCGCCAGCCGGGTCGGCGGCATCCCCGAGGTCGTCCAGGACGACGGCGTCCTCGTCGAGCCAGGTGATGTGGATGCCCTGGTCGAGGGCATCCTGGCGGCCCGGAACATCTCGGCCGAGCGGCGGGCCCGGGGGGCGGCGCGGGTCTGCCGGGACTTCTCCACGGCGGCCATGGTGGCGGGCGCCCTGGCGGTGGTGGACCGGGTGCTCAGAAGCGGCCGAACTTGACCAGCACCTCGGCGCCGACGGCATGCTCGACGATCTCGAAGGGCGCGGTCTCGCCCCGGGCCACCGTGCGCCAGACCGGTCCGGCGGCCACCCGCACCCACCGCAGCGGGGCCGCCTCGGCGTAGATGCCGCCCTGGAAGACCTGGATGCCCTGGGGCTGGGCGCGGGTGGTGGTCGTGGTGGCGCCGCTGTCGACGAGGCCCGTCGACGGGGTGGTGCGGGTGACGGGGGCCGCCCGCATGCTGCCCATGCCCCAGGCGCCGGTCAGCACGAGGTGGACGGGCTTCTCGGGGGCGATGATGCGGTCGACGAAGAGGCCGCCGTAGTGGATCCGGCCGCCGTCCAGCCCCTGGCCGCCCTGGCCGTGGCCGCCGATGGCCCACTTGTGGTCGATGACCCAGGCGCCCCGGCCGCCGTCGAGGGTGGCCGTGCCGTCGGCGGTGGGCATCCAGGTCCAGGTCGGGGCGCCCCAGCCGCCGCTGGCCGGGTGGTCGTCGCCGTCGTCGTCGTCGCCGAGAATGACGGTGAGCGTGCTGTCGCAGGTGCAGTCCGGTCCCGTCGCCGCCGCGTCCGGGGCGGCATCCTGGGCGATGGCCGGCGGGGCGAAGGTGAGGAGGAGGGCGGCGAGCAGGCGGGTGGGGTGCGTCACAGGAGCTCCTTCGGTGACCGGTGCAACACCGGCCGCGTGGCTCCGTGTCACCCCGCCCGCGAGGAATTCCGCCTCAGCTCTCGCTCGGCGCCCGCTCGATCTCGATGCGGCGGATGCGCAGCCCCTCGTGGGCGCCCTGGAGCAGGTGCATGCCCTGGAGCACGTGGCCGAAGACCGTGTAGTCGCCGTCGAGGTGGGGCTGGGGCGAGAGGGTGATGAACCACTGGCTGCCGCCGGTGTCGGGGCCCGCCAGCGCCATGCCCAGGGTGCCCTCGGCATAGGGGCGGGCGCTCACCTCGTCGGGGATGGTCCAGGCGGGGCCGCCCATGCCGTCGCCGCGGGGATCGCCGGCCTGGACGACGAAGTCGGCGACCACGCGGTGGAAGATCACGCCGTCGTAGAAGCCACTCTCGGCGAGCTGGGCGAAGTTCGCGACCGTGAGGGGGGCGAGCTCCGGGTCGAGGGCGACGAGCACGTCCCCGCGGGTGGTGCGGATGCGGGCCGAGCGCACGGCCTCGACCCCGTCGAGCGACACGATGCTGCGGGGGCTCGGCGCCGGGTCCAGGGCGATGCCGAAGCGCGCGGCGAGGGGGGCGGCGGCGGCCCGGACGGGCTGGGCCGGGTGGGCACCGAGCGCCGGGAGCGCCGCGCGCAGGGCAGGGGGGGCCTTCTTGCCGCGGGGGGGCGGGTTGCGGACGTAGCCGGCCTCGAGGGCGCGCAGGATGGCGGCGACGGGATCGGCGGCCTCCGACTGGCGCAGGGCGGTGAGCAGGGCGGCCCGGGTGCCCTGGACCGGCTCGATGTCGTCGTCGGCCAGCGCGGTGGCCAGGGCGTCGGCGGCGATGGCCACGACCTGCTCGTCGTAGGCCTCGAGCAGGGGCAGGAAGACCCCGGGGGGCGGAGAGCGGTCGCCGCCGACCCGACTGGCGAGCACGGCCGCGGCGGCGGTGCGCACGGGCAGCTCCCCGTCTTCGACGGCCAGGGCGGCGAGGCGGGGTGGGGAGCGCAGGGCGCCGACGGCGGCGACCCGGACGGGCGTCGGGGCGGCGGGCGCGACCAGCTCGGTGACCCGGGCGGGCGGCAGGCGCACCCCGGCGGCGACGAGGGCCTGGACGGCGGCGGCGGCCTCGAGCACGGCGGTGTCGTGGGAGTGGCTCAGGGCCTCGGCGGCGGCGGTGGTGGCGCCGGCGTCGACGATGGGCAGGAGGATGCCCCGGTGGTCGATGCCCGAGACCTGGCCCACGGCCTCGATGGCCTGGAGGCGCACGGCGGGCTCGGTGTCGAAGAGCAGCCCGACCACCCCGGTCCAGCCGGCCCCGGCGCCCGCCCGGAGCGCGGCGATGCGCAGCCCCACGTCGGGGTGGGCCGCGGCGGCGGCGAGCACGGCAGCCACCGCCTCGGGGGCCCCCTGGACGGCCCCGGCCGCCCGGACGAGCATGGCCCGGGTCGGGGCGTCGGCCTCGTCGACCGCGGCGGCGAAGAGCAGCGCCTCCTGGGCCGGCGGCAGGCTGGTCGGGCGGAGCCGCGCGAGCGCGAAGGCCACCTGCTGGCGGAGCAGGAGATCCGGCCGCTGGAGCTGGTCGAGCAGGCCGCCCACGACCTCGGGCCGGTCGACCCCGTCGATGCCGCGGAGGGCCATGCGCCCGATGGCGTGGGCGGCGGCGGCGGCCTCGGGCGCGGGATCCAGCAGGCCGCCGGGGGTCTCGAGGGCGTCGGTGAGCACCCGCAGGCTGGCGGCGCGGCCCTGGCGGCCGAGCGCGACCAGCATCGCGGCCCGGATGGGGGCCTGGGGCTCGCGGTTGAGGGCGCTGAGGAGCAGCCGCTCGGACTCGGGGCACTGGCCCAGGGCCTCGGCGGCGGCCTGGCGCACCCCCGGGTCGGGGTCGTCGAGGAGCGGGGCGAGCAGCTCGGCGCCGGCGGCGCTGCGCTGGCGGCCCTCCGCGAGGGCTAATTAATTGAAGATTCAGGTGTGAAAAATGAAGAAATGTACAAGACATTCAACATGGGAATAGGATTTTGTATTATCGCTCCAGAGAATCAAGCCAAAAATATTCATAAAATTTTCAAAAAACATAAGACGAAATCTTATGAAATCGGCAGAATCAGTAAAAACAAGGGCGTTTTTATTAATAAATTGAAAATTGCATAGAAATCAATACAAAAAATTTTACTAGATTTGGCTTATATGACGTAATCCTAAAAATCTTAGATAATGGCAGCAGAAGCAGGCTTCATTGAAGTTATCATTGCAGTAGGAATCTTACTAGCAGCTGCAAAGCTAATGGG
>CAXQUZ010000054.1:0-8478 GCA_964226865.1 Myxococcota bacterium
CTGGACCGGCTATCGATAATGCTTCTCGGGGTGTATTTAAATAGTTTCTCATTTTCCCATACATTGGTTTTCTGATACCAGTAATACTCACCGTTAAGTCCTCCATAGTTGACATCCGCGTCGTAGCCGCGGAGGTTCTTGAACTCCTGGCTGTCGAGACCCTCGACGTCGACCAGCACGACGTCGCCGCGCTTCACGACCTTGGTCATGTCGTTCTGGCTGCGGTAGCGCCACGAGCGCTTGGGGTTGGGCTCGTAGGCCCAGTCGGCCCAGGAGATGGGCACGATGAGCTTGTGGGCGCCGATGCCGACGATGGCGTGCTTCTTTGCGACCTCGAGCACCACCGCGGAGTAGCGCCGGCCCACCTCGAGGCTGGAGCGGGTGGGGAGGGCGCCGTAGCCCCCGCCCTGGCCGGCCGCGGCCACGCGCAGCACCTTCTTCGAGACCTCGGTGCGGAGCTCCTGTTCCTGGGCGTCGAGGCGGGTCTGGATGGCCGAGCCGGCGAGGGACTCGACCGGGCCGCGCCAGCCCACCCGCTGGTCGGCGGCGGTGACCCCGTCGATGACGGCCTTGCGGGCGGTCTTCTGGAGGTCGAGGTCACAGGTGGCGTGGACCTCGAGGCCGTCGTTGTAGATCTTGTCGAAGCCGTAGGTGTCGACGAGGTAGCGCCGGATGTGTTCCGTGAAGTAGGGCGCCGCCTTGAGGAACTCGTTGTCGGTCTGGATGATGTCGATGGGCTGGGCGAGGGCCTCGCGGTGCTGGGCATCGCTGATGTAGCCCTTGGCCTTCATCTGCCCGAGCACGTACTCCTGGCGGGCCCGGGCCTTGTCCCAGTGGCGGTGGGGCGAGTAGTCGCTCGGGCGCTGGGGCAGGCCGGCGAGGATGGCTGCCTCGCCGAGGGTGAGGTCCTGGACGTGCTTGTCGAAGTAGGTGCGGGCCGCCGCCTCGACACCGTAGGCCCCGGAGCCCAGGTAGATCTCGTTGAGGTAGAGGTAGAGGATGTGCTTCTTGGTGAAGGTCTCTTCGAGCCGCCAGCTGAGGATGACCTCGCGGATCTTGCGCTCGTAGGTCTTCTCTTTGGTGAGCAGGAAGTTGCGCGTGACCTGCATCGTGATGGTCGAGGCGCCCTGGGCCTTGCGGCCCTTGCTCAGGTTGCGGCCGATGGCCCGCAGGATGCCCTCGTAGTCGACACCGCCGTGGGTCCAGAAGTTGGCGTCCTCGGCCGCGATGAAGGCGTTCTGGACGTGGTCGGGGATCTCTTCGAGGGGCACGACATAGCGCCGCTTCTCGTAGATCTCGCCGAGCCGCCGGCCCTTGGTGTCGTAGATGACGGTGACCGTCGGGGGCTCGTAGCTGCCGAGGTCGTCGACCGTGGGGAGGCCCTGGCTGTACTTCCAGAAGGCCCAGCCGACGACGCCCGCGCCGCCGGCGCCGGCCAGCATGCCGAGCAGCACCACGGCAAGGAACAGGCGCCCGATGAGCGAGCGCTTCTTCTGGGGAGGCGGCGGCAGGGGCTCCTTGCGGGCGCTCTGGATGCGGGGGCCGGCCTTGCGGGCCCCGTGGGAGGCGGGGGCGGTGGTCTGGCTGCGGCGGGCACCGCTGGCGGCGGCCGCGGGGCCGGCGAGGGGACGGGTGGCGCCGAGGCTCGTGGGGGGCGTGCGCTCGGCGCTCGGGCCGATGCTGCCGACGCCGCCGGCGCGGGGGCCTGCGGGCTGGGTCGGGTCGGGCACCGTGGGGTCGGGCACGGTCGGGTCGGGCCCCGTGGGCCGCGGCGGCGCGGGCGCCGGGGTGCGGAGCTGGCTCTTCGGGCGGGCCCGACCGGCGGCCTCGGGGCTCGGGAGGTGGTCGGTGATGCGCGAGGGGTCGGGCACGGCGCCCGGCTCGAGGAAGACCACGCCCTTGGCCTTCATGCGCTCGACCATGCCCGGCGGGTAGGAGATCGCGAGGGTGCGGCCGCAGTGGTGGCAGTGGACCTCGGCGCCGGGCAGCGGGTAGGGCTGCGAGAGGCGGCGGGGGTTGCTGCAGTGGGGGCAGGTGATCTTGAGGGCCATGGGGCTGGCGACCTCCGCGGACCGGGCCGCCGCGCGCCGCCGGAGCGGAGGCAGGGCCGGCGATGGGGAGTGGGGCCCGCTCGGGGCCGGGCCAGGGGGCGGTCTGAAGGACCGGCTGGCGCTGGCGGGGGGCCGCGGGAGGACCGTGGCCGGATCGGCACCGGGAGGGCCGGCCAGGGGGGCGCGAGGCCGCCGGCCCTGGCGCACAGGTGGCGGGCAGAGAGCCAGCCCTGTGTGGTGGGCCCGTCTATGGAGCCGCCGGGGGGGCGTCAACGGGGGCACCCCCATCCAGGGGGCGCGGAGGGCCCGGAGTGAGAGTGGGGAGAGAGGGGGCCGCCCGTCCGGCGTGGGAGCCCCTGGGGAGCCCGCGTCCGGGGACCGCAGGGAGTCCCACGCGCCGCCCGCGGGTCTGGGGGCCGCCGCGACCGGTCCGGTCCGTCCGCGTGCTCCGTGCCGGCGTGCCTCCCGGGCTCCCCGCGCCGTGGGCGTGCCTCCGGATCTCTCGCGCGGGGGGCAGCCAGCCGTTCCGGGTGGCAAGATGGTGACCTCGCCGTCGCAGCCCCCCTGGCGAGGCTGCCGCCCCGCGATCCCGAGCGCTCCGTGACCCCTCTTCCTCCCGCCCGGCTCACACCCTGAACCGGCTCGCCCAGCATCTCCTCCTGGTCAGCCTCTCCGCGCCCCTCAGCTACGCGGGCTACCACGTGCTCTCCGGCGCTGCGGGGGAGGGGGCCCACGCGGCCGACATCGACCTCAGCGCCGCCAATTTCGCCGTCGGCGGAGGCTACCGGCTCGACGAGCTGGCCCTGCTCAACCGCACCCTCTACTACGTGTCGCAGCGCTACGTCGACAGCGACCGCATCGACCCCGAGCGCATGTTCCAGGCCGCCCTGGACCGGGTCGAGCGCAAGGTGCCCGAGGTGCTCTTCGTCCGCGAGCCGGGCGGGCGCCGCCTCCAGGTCTCGGTGAGCGACTTCGAGACGGTGCTGCTCATCGATCCCATCGAGGATCTCGACCGGCTCTACGCGAGCCTGCGGCGGGTGGCGGCCATCCTCGACGAGCACGTCTCCGAGGACGTGCCCCTGCCCGAGCTGGAGTACGCGCTCGTGAACGGCGCCCTCTCCACCCTCGACCCCCACTCGGTGCTGCTCCCGCCCCGGGACGCCCGCGAGATGGGCGTCGACAACCAGGGCGAGTTCGGGGGCCTCGGGGTCAAGATCGAGGTGCGCGAGGGCCGGCTCGTGGTCGACCAGCCCCTGCCGGGCACCCCCGCCGACCGGGCGGGCCTGCGGGCCGACGACCGCATCCTCCGCATCGAGGGGGAGTCCACCCTGAACATGGACCTCGAGGACGCGGTGACGCGGCTCCGAGGCGAGGTCGGCTCGCCGGTGACCATGCTCATCGAGCGGCGCGGGCTGGCGGCGCCCTTCACGGTCACCATCGTGCGGGCCCGCATCGACCTCAACCCCGTCGAGGGCGAGCTGCTCGAGGGGGCCATCGGCTACGTCAAGGTCACCCAGTTCCACCGCAAGGTCGGCCGTGAGCTCGACGATCACCTCGCCCGCTTCCACCGCGAGCTCAACGGCAAGCCCCTCAAGGGCGTCATCCTCGACCTGCGCCGCAACCCGGGCGGCTTCCTCAACCAGGCTGTGGCCATCTCCGACAAGTTCCTCGACGACGGCGTCATCGTGTCGACCGTCGAGGGCGGCGGGCGGCGCCGGGACGAGGAGCGGGCCCGGGCCAGCGGCACCGAGCCGGACTACCCGATGGCCGTGCTGGTCGACGGCAACAGCGCCAGCGCCTCCGAGATCGTCGCCGGCGCCCTGCGCAACCAGGGGCGCGCCGTCATCATCGGCGAGCGCAGCTTCGGCAAGGGCTCCGTCCAGCACCTCTACCCGAACAACCAGGACGACAGCAGCCTCAAGCTGACCGTCGCAAAGTACCTGACGCCGGGCGACCACAGCATCCAGTCGGTGGGCATCCCGCCCGACATCGCGCTCCAGTCCTCGCTGGTGCGGCCGGCGCCCGCTGCGGAGGGGAACGGCCCCGCGCCGGATCCGGTGGTCAGCCTCTACTGGCGCGACTGGATCGACCGCGAGGCGAGCCTCGACCGCCACCTCGAGAACGGGCCCGCCGACACCTCGGCGCCCCCCTTCACCGTGCGGTACCTCGAGGACGAGCCCCAAGACGAGATCGGCGCCTCTGCACGGGGCGACTGGGAGGTCGACTTCGCCCGGGAGCTGCTGCTGGCGGCCCCCGGTGGGCGCCGGGCCCAGGTCCTCAAGGGCGCCGCGCCGGTCGTGCGGGCCCGGGCCGAGGAAGAGGCCGTGCGCATCGAGGCGGCCTTCGGCGCGCTCGGCATCGACTGGCAGGCGGGCGAGAACCCGGCCAGCCCGTCGGTCGAGCTGGCGCTCCAGGTCGGGCCCGACGGCGAAGACAAGCTCCTGGCCGGCGCGTCGGACGAGGTGGCCCTGACCATCACCAACACGGGCGCGGTGCCCCTCTACCGCCTCTCGGCCTTGACCCACAGCGAGACCCCCTGGCTCGACCTCCGCGAGTTCTACGTCGGCCACCTCGCGCCGGGGGCCTCCCGCACGGTGCGCCGCCGCATCACGGTGCCGGCCGGTGCGCCGGACGAGCGGGCCCGGGTCGAGATCGTGCTCCGCGACCCCGACACCGAGGCCTTGTTGCGCCACCCCGAGACGGTGGCCATCGACGGCCTGGGGCTGCCCCGCTTCGCCTATGAGCTGCGGCTCATCGACGACGGCAGCGGCGACTCCAAGGGGGACGGGGACGGCATCCCCGAGCCTGGCGAGGTCGTCGAGCTGGAGGTGGCGGTCGAGAACATCGGCACGGGTGCGGCCGAGCGGCTGCTGGTGCGCCTCCACAACGAGAGCGGCAAGGCCGTCGATCTCGAGCAGGGCCGGCTGCGCCTCGGCACCCTCGTCGACCCGGACTGCACCCCCGTGGCGACCTGTGCCCGGCGGCTCGGGGTGGGCGAGACGGCCACCGGGCGGCTGCGCTTCGGCCTCGTGGGGCCCGTGCCCGACGAGGGCTGGTCCCTCGAGCTCCAGGTGGGCGACCAGGAGCGCTTCGACCACACCACGGTCTACCGGGCCGGCTTCTACGATCACTTCCAGCTCACCGAGACCCTGGTGCTGCGCCCGGACGCGCCCCTGGCCGACCACCGGCGGGTGCCGCCCCAGATCCACGTGTCGCGGGCGCCGGCGCTCGAGTCCCCGGGCTCCGAGGTGGTGCTCAGCGGCCTCGTGACCGACGACCAGTCCGTCCGCGACGTGGTCATCTGGCACAACAAGACCAAGCTCTTCTACCGGGGCGGCGACGGAGCCAGCCGGCTGCCCTTCACGGCCTCGCCGACCCTCGACGAGGGCGAGAACATCCTGGTCGTGCTGGCCCGCGACGAGCTGGGCCTCCGCAGCAGCTGGTCCCAGCCCACCTGGCACGGGGCGGCCACCGAGCCCCTGGCGGTGGCGCCGGCGGCCGAGGCGCCCTGAGCTCCGGCATGCCCCCGGGCGCCCGCCGTGCTAGCGGTGGGGCATGGCTGAACCCCGCTTCGAAGACCTCGTCGAGTTCCCCGCCCGCATGACGCTCCGCGTGATGTGCGAGGCGGGCCACCCCCTGCGCGATCGCTGCCTCTCCCGGGCCGAGCGCATCACCGGCCGTGTGGTCGAGCGGGTCGAGACCAAGGCCAGCGCCAAGGGCAACTACGCTGTCCACCGGCTCACCCTCGTGACCGACAGCGCCGACCAGCTGCGCGAGGTCTATGCCGGGCTGCGGGCCCTCGAGGGTGTGCGCCTCGTGCTCTGAGGCCGCAGCGGCGGCGCCCCGAGCTCAGCGCACGGTGCCCGCGTCCAGGTCGATGACGACCCCCTGGGCCGGTCCCTGGTCGAGCCGAAAGACGTGGCCGCCGAGGTCGAAGGCCTCGTCATCGGCGTCTGGTCCGTCGTTCTCGGTGTCGAGGTAGGCCCGCAGGACCACCGGCTGGGCGGCGCCCACCGGCATCACGAAGGGGCCCGGCCCGCTGAGCTTGATGGTGTTGAGCACGGTGGGGTTGCCGTCGCCGGGGGCATAGACGTCGAGGTGGATGACGCCGCTCTCGAAGCGGTCGGCCTTCACCCGTCCCTCGATGCGCACGCTGTCGCTGGGGCCACCGGTCGGTGGGCCGCCGACAGCCGCGTCGCTGTCGTGGGCGGCCTGGCCCTTGAGGAAGGGGTCGGTGTAGGCGGGCACCGGGCCGCCGGGGCCGTCGCCCATCATGCGGTCGCCGCCCGCCCAGCCCTCTTCTTGGAGCAGCGCGGCCAGCGCCTCGCCGATGATCCGGTGGCCCGTGGCGGTGGGGTGCATCTGATCGAGGAAGAGCTCGGACTTCGAGAGCCCCGAGGTGCGGAACAGGGCGGGGATGTCGAGCACCGGCGCGCCGTGGCGGGCGGCCGTGTCGCGCATGACCTGGCGGTAGGGCGTCCAGGCCTTCATCGCGGCGCCCTTGTCGCCGCCCGGTCCCAGGTCCTCGTTGTTGGCGAGGATGAGGAAGACCGCGTCGCCGTCCACGCTGTCGGCGATGTTGATGAGGTGTTCGAGGTTGTCGGCGTAGTCCTGGATGGCCACGCGCCGCAGGCCGATCTGGCCCCGGTCCTGGCTCGAGGTCTGCCAGCCGATCTTCTCGACCGAGCGCATCCGGTCCCGCACCCGCAGCTTCCAGTCCGCCACCCGGTAGATGGCGCTCTTGGCGAAGATGCGCTTGACGGCGCCCTTCACGCTCTGCTCGTAGCCGGTCAGGGTCGCGAGGGTGTCGCGGTCGACGAAGGCGTCGAAGTTGTTGTCGGACCAGATGTTGCCGATGACAAAGAGGTCGGGCTCGGTCTTCAGGCCCCGCATGCGCAGCAGGTTGAGCGACTGGAAGCTGGAGTAGCCGGGCACGGCGGCGACGATGGGCTCGACGCCGTCGCCGAGGGCGTCGGCCGTGACGGAGCTGAAGACCTCGTCGTCCTGGACCCCGAAGCCAAAGACGCTCGAGTCGCCCGTGGTGATGAGGCGGCGCACGCCGGCGGGCTTGGGGATCTCCGGCTCGGGGCCGCGCATGCCCAGGCTGTTGATGCTGACCTTCACCCCGCGCTCGAAGTGCTCGCCCGGGGGGTACTCGTAGATCAGGTAGGGGTTGCCCACCAGCACGCTCACGCCCTTCTGGGGCGACGGGGGCGGCGAGCTCCAGGCGCGGATCTCGGCGGCGTAGAGCACCGTCACCACCGCCTCGGCGCCGAGCCAGAGGCCGAGGGAGGTGGCGCCGGCGAAGAGCAGGCGCTTCCAGACGGCGATGCGGCGGGACGCCATGGGGGCCTCGGCGGTCGAGGGTGGGGCGCACGGGGCGCAGCGGCTCGCAGCTTACTCTGCGGGGCGGGCGGCGCTCAGGGCCGGGGAGCGGGCGGTGCCCGGCGGTCGAGGGCGGCGCGCACACGATCGAGGTTCTCGCGGGCCTGCACGTTGCCCGGGTCGAGCTGGAGCACGGCCTGGAACTGCGTGGCGGCGGCCTCGAGGTCGCCCTTCTGGGCCCGGATGGTGCCGAGCGCGCCCCGGGCCGCGACGAGGTCGGGCTGGGCGAGAATGGCCTGGCGGAAGTCGTCTTCGGCCTCGTCGATCTGGTCCATGTCGTAGAGCGCCCGCCCGTGCAGGTAGTGGCCGTAGCCGGTGGGGGCGATGACCAGGGCCCGCTGGGCGTGGACGAGGGCGGCAGACGGGCGCCCCTGCTCGAGCAGCAGCTCGGCGAGCGCGAGGTTCGGGGCCGGGTGGGCGCCGCTGGCGAGGCCGACCGCGCGCTCGAGGGCCTCCTCGGCCTCGGTGGGCTTGTCCTGCTCCATGAGGAAGGTGCCCAGGTTCTGCCAGTGGCGCCACTCGCGGGGGGCGACCGAGACCGCCTTGCGGAGCAGCATCTCGGCGGTGCGCGGATCCTTGCGGGCCCGGGCGACCCGGGCCAGTCCGGTGAGGGCGGCCGCCGACTCGGGGTCGAGCTCCCGCGCCTGCTCGAACCAGCTCTGGGACCCGGAGAGATCGCCCTGGGCCAGGGAGATCTCGGCAAGGAGCAGCAGGGGCGGGACGGCACCCGGTGACAGCACCTGGGCCGTGCTGGCGAAGCGCTCGGCGTTCGACCACTCCCGCGAGCCCGGGCCCTCGGCGACCGCCTTCTCCAGCGCCGCCTGGGCCTTCTCCAGGTAGGGGCCCGTGATGGCGGCGAGGGGGCTCGGCCCGCCGCCCCCGGCGCCCTGGAGGGTGCGGGCCTTCTGGAAGACGCCCGCCATGTCGCCCTTGGTGGCCTGGTCGAGCAGCTGGAGGAAGCTGCGCCGGATGTCGAAATCAACAATGCCTGAGTTTTCTTTAGTCAATACATGAAAGACACCTGCTTTAAATCCTAAAATAG
>CAXQUZ010000055.1:0-7919 GCA_964226865.1 Myxococcota bacterium
CCGTCGCTTCCGTCCCCGCCGTCGGTGCCGTCCCCGCCGTCGGGGCCGTCGGTGCCGTCGCTTCCGTCGCTTCCGTCGGTCCCGTCCGTGCCGTCGCCCCCGCCACCGTCCTCGCTGTCGGTGCCGAGGGGATCCGCGTCGGCCGAGACCTCGCCGCCGGCCACCCCGCCCGGCTTGTAGGGCACCTCGGGGTAGCAGCCGGCGAGCAAGGCGATGAGGGGCAGGGGGATGCGCATGGCTGGCTCCAGGGGGCTTCGATCCCCCAGGATGGCACGGGGCGGGCGCACCACCAAGAGGAGAAGGGAGGGGGATCGCCAGGGGCGCCCACTCCGGGCCGGCCTCGCTGCCCCGCGACCGCGAGAATGGCCTGTTTCACGGCGTCTTGGTGGGGTGTCCCAAGAAGTTGCGCCCCCGCCACGGCAGCGGGGCCGGGCGGGGGCGGACGGTGCAGCGCTTGGGGGGGGGGCTCAGTCGCGGCGGCGTCGCACCAGCACGAGCAGGGGCAGGGCCCAGGCCACCCACATGCCGCGCCACGAGGTCGTGCTGCAGCGGCAGACGGCGGCCGGCGGGTTGAGCTGGTCGGTGAGGCACTCGCCCAGCTCGCCGGGGGTGCCGTAGTTGCAGTCCTCGTCGTCGGCCTTGTAGAACTCCTGGCTGAAGGCGGCCTCGCACCAGTTGTTCTCGTCGTCGTTGGCCGTGGCCGCGTCGCCCAGCACGGCCTTGTCGAGCTGGAGGCTGTGGCCGTCGCGGATGCCCTGGGCGGCGAGGTTGAAGGCGATGGTGTCGACCACCACCTCGCCCCCCTCGGCCTTCGGGCAGACGAGCTCGAACTGCTCGTCGCCGTCGGAGGTGAAGCTCACGCTGCCGTAGATGACCTCGCCATAGGAGCAGTCGGTGGGGCTGCTCTCGTCCTCGGCGGGGGCGCCGGAGTCGGCGAGGGCCGCGTCGGGCACGAGGCAGTCGTCCTTGACGAAGAGCTGGGCCTCGAGGGGCGGCACGAAGACCTCGACCCCGTCCTCGCCGATGAGCCACTCGGCCACGGAGGCGGGCCCGTACTCGCCGGACTCCTCGTCGTAGTCGAACTTCGTGCGGCGCAGGGTGCAGAGGGTCAGCTCGAGCTCGCGGTCGGTGGCGTTGTAGAGCTCGAACCACTCGTCGGTGCCCTGGGGGGTGCCCATGAGCTCGACAAAGGCCGCCTCGCCCTCGGCGGGCCAGGCGAAGCTGGGGCACTCGTTGGGCTTGCCCACGGTGCTGACCAGCTGGTAGGTCTCGGCGTTCGGGTCGGTGTGGGAGTAGAGGTTGCCGTCGGCCGGCGGCACACACCAGTTGGCGAGGTCGTCGTTGGCCGTGGCGTCCATGTAGGCGGGGTGGAGGTTGACCGAGCACCAGCCGTCGGGGCAGGCGCCCGTCAGATCGGTGAAGGCATCCCAGTCGATGGGCGCGCTGTCGATGGTCTCGCCGTCGCAGACCACCCGCACCTCGCCCGCCTCGCTGCGCAGGTAGACGCCGTAGTCGTAGAGGTAGGCGGCCGAGACGTCGGCGCCGTCCTGGTCGGTCCAGGTGATGCCCCCGGCCTCGCGGTCGGCCGAGGTGCCCCGGGCCAGCACGACGTGGTCGCCGGGGGTCAGCGCGAGGCTCTCGCCGGCGGCGTTGATGACGTCGGTGTCGCGGGGGGAGGACTCGTCGCCGATCCAGGTCTCGATGACGCAGGAGTGGAGGTTGCAGCCGCCGCCGCTGGCGTAGACCTCGATCCACTCGTCGGCGTTGGCCGGATCCTTGGGGGCGATCATCAGCTCGCTGATGACCACGTCGCCGGGCACGCAGACGTCGGCCGGCACGACCACGTCCCCGTCGTCGCCGCCGCCGTCGTCGCCCCCGTCATCGCCCGAGCCCGAGCCGCCGTCGTCGCCGCCGCTGACCCCGCCGTCGCCACACTGGTTGGCCGCGCCCGGGGTGCCGAGCGCCGTGTAGGGGCCCGGCGGGTCGTCGTCGGCGGGGGTGTTGTCTTGGTAGGTGTCGGCGGTGTTGCTCGCGCACCAGGCGCCCTCGTCGCTCGTGGCGTCGTCGTTGGCCGCCGCGCCGAAGCCCGTGGCCGGGTCGAGCTGCATGCTGCACGAGCCGTAGGTGTCGTCGTCGCAGGCGAAGCCGCCGTTGTCGAAGGTCACCTCGTCGATGACCGTGCCGCCGCACTCGATGCGCAGGGTCCGGGCCCCGTCGTTGGTGAGCTGGATCGAGCCGTACTGGTAGACGACCGGCACGCTGCCCGTGGCGTCGACCCCTGTGGCGTTGCCGCAGCCGTCGGAGCTGCGGAAGAACACGCCGTAGCCGCCGCTGGCGATCTCGGCGGTGGCGGCGACGGTGTGGTCGGTGATGCTGCCCGAGTCGGGGTTCTCGAAGACGATGTCGCAGCCGTCGAGGTCGACGGTGGCGCCCGAGCTGTTGTGGAGCTCGAACCACTCGTTGTACTGGCAGCCGGCCGCCGCGAGGATCTCGGTGAAGACGACGTCACCGGGCGCAGGCGGCGCGGCGAGGGCGGAGCCCAGCAGGGCGGGGAGCAGGAGGGCGGCAGACATCAGAATCTCCACTGGACGGAGGCCCAGACCACGCCGAACATGTCGGCCTCTTCGGCCACCTCGTCGGCGGCATCGGCAGGATCGGCGACGCAGGACCCGGCCAGCTCCGGGGCCCCCTGGCGGTCGCAGTAGCCCTTGAAGTCGGACTCGGGGTCGGGCAGCTTCCAGCCGACCAGGCCGCGGGTCACGAACTTGACCTTGGGACCGATCTTCTGGTCGAGCTGCACGTAGGTGTCGAGCTGGTGGGTGTCGCGCGAGCCGTGCACGTCCTCGTCGCGGTAGCGAAGCCGGGCGGTGATCCAGGTGGCGTCGATGGGCTGGTAGCGGGCCTTGAACCAGGTGTACTGGCCGATCTGGTACCAGTAGTCGCAGGGCCCCTCTTCGGTCGGGTAGAGCAGCAGGCTGTCGGTGTACATGCGCTGGTAGAGGGCCGTCAGGGTCAGCGGCGCCACGGGGGAGCCCTGGACCTGGATGCCGGCGACGTTGCGGGTGCCGGAGCGCTCGGTGACGTCGGCGAGATCGAAGGTGGCGGGCTCTTCTTCGATGCTCTGGTAGAGCGCGTCGGTGTCGCCGCCGTAGCGGCGGTTGCGGCCGCTGGCCGAGAGGTTCTGGTCGGTGCGGTAGCCGTAGACCGACAGCGTGAGGTCGCCCTCGATGGGGCTGTACTGGAGCCGGCCGTAGGTGTAGAGGTTCGAGGTCGTCAGGCTGATGTTGCGCCAGTAGTCGACGATGCCCTGGAACCGCAGCTTCTCGGTCATGTCGACGAAGCCCTTGGCCCGGGCGCCCTGCTCGTCGCGGTCGCGCATGCCGAGGTACTGGTCGGCGGCGGCGATGCCGCGGGCGTAGGGGTTGTCGTAGCCCGTGCCGTAGTGGCGCAGGCTGAGTTCGAGCTCGCTGCCGAGGGGGTTGATGAGGGCCTTCACCAGCACGGCGCCGCCGCCGGTGAAGGACATGGCGCCCTCACCGAAGAAGTCGACGATGCCCACCCCGTAGGAGCCGTTGACGCCCACGGCGCCGTAGGTGTCTTCGTTGATGGGGTAGCCGCCGCGGATGACGAACTGCTCGTTGTCTTCGACGCCCTCGATGGTCGTGCGGTCCTGGTGGGCGGCGTAGGCCGTGAGGCCGATGCTCGAGCGCTCGGTGGTCTCGAGGTTGAGCCCGACGCCGCCGATCATCTCGCGGTAGGCATTCGGCAGGTTGGCCCAGCCGATCTTCTGGCCGTCGAGGTAGACCCGGGGCGAGTCGGTCTCGGTGGTGGTCCAGTCGACCACCTCGCCGCCGGTCATGCCCATGTCGTACTGGTAGAGGTCGTAGTCGTCGACGCTGGCAAAGGCCGTGGTCTCGAGGGTCACGCCGCCCAGGTCGGCCCGGTGGGTGCCGGCGCCGCCGAAGAGCACCTTGGTCAGCCGGAACCGGCGGAACAGCTCGTCGGCCGAGACCGAGACGTCCTTGTACCAGCCGTTGGGCTGGGTGCGGCTCGTGCGGTCGAAGGTGAGGCCCTGGCCGAAGCCCACGGTGTAGTGGCCGATGATGCCCGAGAGCTTGTCCTTCTCGGCCCAGGCGTAGACCCGGCCCACGTGGCCCTGCATGCCGTAGCTGACGTCGAAGTCGCGGTCGTTGGGGTCGTAGACGGCGGCCTTGACCTCGGGCTGGAAGAGCAGCACCGTGCCCGCGCCGTAGTCCCGCCCGTACTTCATGTCGGCCGTGATCTGGGTGCCGGGGAGGTTGGGGTAGCCGAGCTGCTCGGGCTTGTGGGTCTTGTTCGGGTGGTCGTTCTCGAGGGGCGGGAACTTGTCGAGGTACATGCCCGTGCGGAGGTAGACCCGGCCGGCGATCTGGTCGGGGTCGAAGCCCTGCTTCTCGCGGGGGGGCGAGGCGATGGCGAAGGACTGGATGTCGCGCACGACCATCTGGTCGATGCCCTCGATGCGCTCCTGGAGCTCGTCGAGGGTCGTGAAGGGCGCCCGCCGCCGCTCGGTGAGGATGTCGCGGGCGGCGCGCATGGTCACGCCCGGCAGGTCGTAGAGCTCGCCCCGGGTCGCCGTGTTGAGGTCGAGGGGGTTGTTGAGCAGCTCGACGAGGACCGAGAACTCCTCGTCGTCGATGAGGCCGTCCTCGTAGTGGTTGCGGAGGTCGTCCTCGTTCGTGACGAGCAGGGGCACCGGGTAGACGCGGGCGTCGGCGTCACCGGACCAAGCGAGCAGGACGCCGAGCCCGAGGGCGGGGCCCAGGACCGACCGGAGACGGGCCGCGGCGCTGCGGCGGAGGGGAGGGGAGGGGCGCTGCATGGGCTACTCGCTCTCTCCGCGGGACCACACCTCGGCGAAGGCGTTGGCATACTGGCCGGCGACCACCTTGTTGGCGATGAGCACGACGTTCTCGTCGTTGGCCTCGTCGGCGGAGCGGGTGAAGTTGAAGCTGCCGGTGAGCACCCGCGCCTCGTCGACCACCACGAACTTGTGGTGCATGATGCCGCCGCTGTAGCCCTCGACCCGGCGCACCGAGATGCCCTCGTCGTCGAGGCTCTGGGCGATGGTGTCGTTGGTGGCCCAGGTGTCGATGGCCACCCGCACCTTGACCCCCCGGGCGTGGGCGTCGATCAGCGCGTCGCGGATGGGCTCGGCGGTGAAGGTGTAGACGGCGACGTCGAGGGTGTCGGAGGCGCCCTCCATCTCGCTCGACAGCACGTCGGTGAGGTTGCTGTCGTTGGAGAACCAGACCTGGGTGCTGGAGCAGCCGGCCAGGGCCAGGGCGCCGAGCACCGCCAGCGCGGGACGGAGGCTGGCCGCACCGCCGGTCTTGCGGCCGTTCTCGCGGCCGGTCTCGCGGGAGGGCCCGCGGCCAGACCCGCTGCCGGTCTTGAAAACAGGCACGCAGGCGGGCGCGGGCGGGGCAGAGCGGGGCCTCATCGTCGTTCCAGATGCGGGTCGCGCCCTTGATAGCACATGGGTGTGGCGCCGGGCCGTCAGCATGGTGACAGCCAGACTGCACCGCAAGACCCTGCCCTGGTGGTGGGCACTCTGGGGGGTGGCCGGTGGCCCGTGGGGGCCCGGTCAGTCCACGACCGGCCGGGCGAAGAGGCTGCGCAGTGCGACCCGGGCGTCGGTCCCGGCGGGGTGGTGGGACTGGGCGGCGGCGAGGCGCTGCTCGACGGGCCCGAGGGTCCAGAAGGCCTCGGCCGGGAGGCTCTCGAGGGCGGGCCCCTCGGCGTTCAGGGGGCAGATGTCGCGCACCTCGACCGCGCCGGTCTCGGGGGCCTCCGGGTCTGGCTCGGCCCAGCGCAGGGGCAGGCCCTGGGTGCGGCAGACGTAGGGCCGGGCGGCGTAGATGCGGCAGGCGCCCTCGTCGTCGAGAAATGCGCAGGCCCCGGGAGGATGGGGCTGGCCCGTGGCGAGCAGCTCGGGGGCCTGGGCGCGGATGTGGTCGGCCTCGACGGCGAAGACGGTGAGCCCGTCGGTGCAGCAGCCCGCACAGCCGCGGGCGCACTGGAGCCGGTCGGCGGCGGCGGCGCGCACGGGGGCGGTGAGCTGGTCGGTGAGGGCGTGGAGCTGGGAGATGTAGTCGGCAGGAAGCATGGGCGGCGCGGGGGCGGGAGGATCGGGGGCGGGGGCAGAGAGGCGGAGCGGCGGGCCCGTCCGGGGCGGGGCGCTGCAATTCGCGGTGCGGGGCGGGGGCCCTAATCGGTGGCAGGGGCGCGCCTCCGGCCGCGGGCGGGTCCCCCGGGTGGCGGGCGGACCGGATAGTCCCCCGGGGTCGGGCCCCTCGGCCCTCCGCGCCCGCGGCCCCTCCGCGCTGCCCCGCACCGCCCTGGAGTTCTCGTGCTGACCGCCATCGCCTCCCTTGGCCTGCTCTCCCTCGGCGCCGCCCACGCCGGCGCCCCCGCGGCCGAGGTCTGCAAGGACTGCAGCGTGCTGTGGATCGTCATCGACACCACCCGCGCCGACCACGTCGGCTGCTTCGGCGGCAAGAAGACGACGACCCCCACCATCGACAGCCTCTGCGCCGACGGCCTGTCCTTCGCCGAGGCCTACGCCCAGGCCCCCGCCACGATGCTCTCGGTGAGCTCGTACTTCTCGGGGCGCTACCGCATGAACACGGGCCTCGACTTCATGCTCTGGGAAGACCAGGACTTCCACCCCCTGAGCGACGAGGTCGTGACCCTCGCCGAGGCCCTCAAGGGCGCGGGCTTCCGCACCTTCGGCTACACGGCCAACCCGTCGATCTCCGACCGCTCCCACCAGGGCAAGGGCCAGTTCAACCTGAACTTCCAGCAGGGCTTCGAGGCCTGGACCTACGCGGTCGACGACCAGATCGCCGTCGACGGCCCCAAGAAGCTGGCCGAGCTGGCGGGCGGCGGCGAGCGCTTCTTCCTCTACCTCCACGCCATGGGCCCCCACTTCCCGAACATCCGGCGGCCCGGCTTCGAGCAGCGCCAGGGCACGGCCTTCCCGGCCTCGATGCCCCAGGCCGACCAGGACTTCAACTACACCCTCATCAACAAGGGCCAGCTCGACGCGAGCGGCGCCCAGGGCGACTACCTGCGCGCGCTCTACACCGACAACCTCTGGTATGCCGACCAGAACTTCGTCGGCCCGATCCTCCAGAAGGTCAAGGCCCTCGGTCTCGAAGACAAGCTGCTCATCGTCTTCTCCAGCGACCACGGCGAGGCGCTGGGCGAGCCCCACGAGAACGGCCTCGGCCCGAAGGAGGGCCACGCGCCCTACTGGGGCCACAGCCACCCGACCCTGGTCGCCGAGACCCTCCACATCCCCATGGTCTTCAAGGGCCCGGGCATCCCCGCCGGCGTCCAGGTCAAGGACGCCCTCGCCGAGAATGTCGACCTCGGACCGACCATCGTGAACTACCTGGGCATCGAGCAGAAGCCCGAGTGGGGCTGGGACGGGGCGCCCCTCTTCGGCCCCGGCGCCGTCGCCTCGACCTGGGCCCTCTCCGACCAGGGCGCGGGCCGCACCGCCCGCACGGCCGCCCGCGACCTCAAGTACACGACCAGCTGGTACCACTCCTGGGACAAGTACAGCACCTTCGACCACTCCGGTCCCGGTCCCCGCAAGCACGTCGCGGCGACCCCGGCCCACGAGAAGCTCAAGGGCATCATCCAGAAGTACGTCGAGACCAAGCATCCCCCGGGCTCGGCCGACACGATGGCCGCCCCCGACGGCGAGTTCCTCGAGCAGCTCAAGGCCCTCGGCTACATGGAGGACTGAGCAACCGTCTTCTTCAGGTTGCGACGATGGCCGGCGCAGTCGGCCGCGAGAGGTAGCTCCTCATCGTGCTGTTGAGGTGGATGAGGAGCTTTCGCATGCAGGCCACGATGGCCACCTTCGC
>CAXQUZ010000056.1:0-13230 GCA_964226865.1 Myxococcota bacterium
TATCCAAACGTTGCTTTATGATGTAGGTAAAAAACATAAATTTGAAAATTTGAAAGATTTTTTTAAGTTAGTATATCAGGTTTTATTAGGACAAGAGCAAGGGCCACGTCTTGGCTCTTTTATTAAATTGTATGGGGTGGAAGAGACAATCATTTCCGCCCCGACTCCATCGTCTACGTCTCGGCCATGAGCTACGGCTCGCTCAGCAAGGCGGCGGTCGAGGCCATCAACCGGGGCTGTGCGCTGGCCGGGGCCCTCCACAACACCGGCGAGGGCGGCATCTCGCCCTACCACGCGGCCGGTGGCGACCTCATCTACCAGCTCGGCACCGGCTACTTCGGCGCCCGCAGCCCCGAGGGCGGCTGTGACCTCGACGCGCTCGTGCGCCAGGTCCGCAAGCACAAGGTGCGGGCCGTCGAGATCAAGCTCAGCCAGGGGGCCAAGCCCGGCAAGGGCGGGGTGCTGCCCGGCGAGAAGGTCACGGCCGAGATCGCCGAGATCCGCGGCATTCCCGTCGGGGTCACCTGCGAGAGCCCCGCCTACCACCGCGAGTTCTCCGACGTGGCGGGCCTGGTCGACTTCGTCGAGCGCATCGCCGAGGCCACGGGGCTGCCCGTCGGCATCAAGTCGGCCGTGGGCGAGCAGGCCTTCTGGGGCGCCCTGGCCGACCACATGGCCACCCACCAGCGCGGCCCCGACTACATCCACATCGACGGCGGCGAGGGCGGCACCGGCGCCGCGCCCCTGGTCTTCTCCGACCACGTGGCCCTGCCCTTCAAGATCGGCTTCTCGCGGGTGTTCCGGGAGTTCGTCCGGGTGGGCCTCCACCGCGACGTGGTCTTCGTCGGCGCGGGCCGGCTGGGCTTTCCCGAAGAGACCCTGCTCGCCATGGGCATGGGCTGCGACCTCGTCGCCGTGGCCCGAGAGGCCATGCTGGCCATCGGCTGCATCCAGGCCCAGCGCTGCCACACGGGCCACTGCCCCGCCGGCGTCGCCACCCAGAACCCCTGGCTGGTGCGCGGCCTCGATCCCACCCTCAAGAGCGCCCGGCTGGCCAACTACCTCATGACGCTGCGCAAGGAGGTTCTCGACCTCACCCACGCCGTCGGCGTCGCCCACCCGGGCCTGGTCGGCCTCGACCGCTTCGAGATCACCGACGACCGGCTCGGCGCCCGGCCCGCCGCCGAGGTCTTCGGCATCCCGGCCGCGGCCACCGTGCCCGACGCCACCGAGGCGGCCGCCATCGCGGCCCTCATGGCGCCCCCGGCGGTCGCCGCACGCTGAGCCCCGCCCCCCGTGCGCCCCCCCGCCCCCGCGGCCCCCACCGGGCCCGGGGGCGTCCGCGCTTCCGGGGCCCGTCCGCGCCTCAGGGGCCCGTCCGCCCCCCCGCGTCCCCGGCCGACGCGCCCGGCCCGGGCTCTGCGTCCACCAGAGACGCATCCCGGCGGTCACCACGATGAACAGGGCATTCTCAAGTTGGCATGCGACGTGCTTTGGCAGGGGTCGTCCCCACGGACACCACCCCCGACCCCCGACGCCCCGATGCCCCGCACCCGCTCCGCCGCCCTCGCCGCCCTCGCCCTCTCGGCCCTCTCCACCCCCGCCTGGGCCGACACCACCTGGCTCAAGCTCGGCCAGGGCGAGCGCCTCGGCACCGCCCCCGAGGACGCCGACCTCAGCGACTTCTCCGACACCGACGGCTGGCAGGAGAGCGTGCTCTTCGAGGCCGGCACCCTGCCCCTCGTGATGGGCTCGGTGAACCTGCCCCCGCGCATGGCCGCGAGCGCCGAGGACTGCGGCGTCCACACCTGCACCAGCTGGCTGACCCTGCGCTTCGAGGTGCCCGCCGAGATGGCTGGCCGCCCCGCCCGCCTCGTCGTGACCCGCTGGGGCTCCGAGTACGACGTCGTGATGCTCGACGGCGCCCAGATCGGCGGCATGGCCGGCGCCGAGATGGGCCACATGCGCAGCCGCTTCGAGCTGGGGGCCCTCAGCGCCGGCACCCACACCGTCGGGATCTGGCTCACGGGCGCCGGCAACATCGGCGACGGCGACCACCAGCGCCACTTCGTCGACCTCATCAAGATCACGACCACCGACTGAGCCTCCGCCTCCGCCCTGTCTCTCTCGTCCCCACTGCCGCCCCGATCCTGGAGCTCCCCATGTCCCGCGTCTCTGCCTTCGCCCTCTCCGCCCTCGCCGCCGCCCTCCTCCCCTCGAGCGCCCTCGCCGCCACCACCCTGCTCAAGCTCGGCCAGCTCGACACCGAGATCAGCCCGGCCAGCGCCGGCGCCGCGGAGTTCCTCGCCACCGGCCACACCGACGCCTTCGTCTACGAGGCCGGCACCCTGCCCCACATCGACACGAGCCCCGCCATGCCGGGCTACCTCGCCATCGACAGCGCCCAGTGCGGCGGCCGGGGCTGCGCCCGGGTGCTGAGCGTGCGCTTCGACCTGCCCGCGCCCCTCGCCAACCAGCCCCTCAACCTCCTCTACTCCCGCTACGGCTCCGAGCTCGACACCGTGCGCATCGACGGGGTGGCCGTCGCCCACCTCTCGGGCGACGAGAGCAGCAACAACCTCGCGGCGGTGGGGCTCTCGGGGCTCTCGGCGGGCACCCACACCCTCACCATCCAGTACAACGACAGCGCCAACGCCTCGGGCCACTGGATCGACTTCGTCCGCATCGTCGCGCCCTGAGCCCCCCGGTGCGCAGGGGGGCACGGGCCGACCGCCGGGGCGACCCGACCCGAGGCGCCACCTGGTGGCCCCGATGGGCTGTCGCTGGGCTAAGCTGCCCCGTCCCCCGGCGCGGCCGGCGGGACCCCTCTGCCACCAGGGCGTGCCCGCGCCCGCCCGTCCCGGAGCTGCCCATGCGCGCGCGCCTGCTCGTCCTCACCACCCTCGCCCTCGCCACCACCCTCACCGCCTGCGAGGACGAGAAGTCCGACAGCTCCGATGACGGCGCCGAAGACGGCAGCGACGGCTCCGATGGCTCTGACGGGACCGACGGAAGCGATGGCACCGACGGCTCCGACGGCTCCGACGGCTCCGACGGCTCCGACGGCTCCGACGGCAGCGACGGCTCCGACGGCGGCGACGGCAGCGAGCTCGGCCTCGGCGAGGGCATGACCTTCACGGGCGCCTTCGACCTGAGCTTCGAGCCCGACGAGACCCTCATCGACGCCGGCTACAGCCCCTGGACCTACACCCTCGAGGTCGAGGCCGCCGAAGACATCAGCAAGCGGGCCGCCTGCCCCGACTGCGAGCGGGTCTTCCTCGGCACCTACAGCATCGACGGCAACGAGCCCCGCGAGGCCACCTTCGGCATCGGCGACGGCGTCTTCTACCTGACCACCAACTACAGCGCCGGCCTCTACGCCGTCGGCAACGTCAGCATCGAGGGCGACAGCCTCGTGCTCTCGGGCTCGGCCGACTTCGCCACCGCCGACTACAGCTACGCCTACGCGGTGACCGGCTCCATCCCGACCACCACCGTGGCCGACCACGACGCCCTCGGCGACCACCGTCCCCCTGAGACCTCGTCCTGTGGCTGGCCCCGCACCGGTGCCCCCGAGCACGAGGGCCCCTGGCGCGTCGCCCGCGGCGAGACCCTGCCCGACGGCTTCTTCATCGACCAGTGTGGCGAGCCGATGCGCATGCACGACTTCGCCGGCAAGTACCTGATCATCGAGGCCTCCGCGACCGACTGCGGCCCCTGCCGCGCGGCCGCTGGCGAGCAGGAGGCCCACAAGGCCCACCTCATCGCCGAGGGCTACGACGTCGAGTTCATCACCCTGCTCTCGAAGTCCCTGGGCGACGTGGCCTCGCGCACCACCCAGTCCCAGGTCGAGAACTGGGCCAGCGCCTACGACCTCACGAGCCCCGTGGTCGCCGACCGCGGCTACGGCCTCGCCTCGATGGAGCTCGAGGCCTACCCGACCTGGGTGGTGGTCTCGCCCGAGCTCGAGGTGCTCGCCTCCGGCGCGGGCTACGACCCCGACGGCATGGACCGCGCCATCGCGAACCACGCCGGCCGCTGAGCCCCTGCCCCGAGGCTGCTGATGCTGCCCCTGCTCTGGCTCGCCGGCGCCGCCTGGGCGGGCACGGTCGAGATCGCCCTGGCCCCCGGCTCCCACGCCGAGGCCTTCGAGCTGACCTGCGCCGACGGCTTCCGCAACCGCACCGCCTTCGCCGGCGGGCGGGCGCGCATGGCCGGGGTCCCCAGCGACCAGCCCTGCACCGTGATCTTCAAGGGCGGCGCCCCGGGCCGCTGGCAGGGGGTCGCCGCCGGTGACGTGCTGACCTGCGAGATCGGCGCCGACCGGGTCTCGTGCACGAAGGGCGCCGCGCCAGCCTCGGCCCCCGCCGCCCCGCCGCCGGGCCCCGTCCAGCTCCGCAGCCCCGCCCGGGCCGCGCCCCGGGGCCTCACCGTGCGCATCGAGGGGGCCGCCTTCTCGGCCGCCCGGCTCGAGTGCGCCGACGGCTGGAGCCGCGCCCTGCCTGCCGAGCGCAGCACGGTCAGCCTCCCGGCCTCTGGCACCGAGAACTGCGAGCTGGTCGTCATTCCCGAAGCCCCCGCTGCCGTGCCCGCCCCGGCCGGGGCCGACCTGCGCTGCACCCTCGAGCCCGCCCGGCTGCGCTGCGGGAGCTGAGCCCGGCGGCGGCGATCCCCGGCCGCCCCAGGCTACAGGGCCCCCGTGCGCCTCCTGACCACCATCGCCCTGGGGCTCGGCCTCGCCCGGCCCGCCGCCGCCGCCCCGACCCCGCGGGCCCCGGCCGTGCTCGACCTCTCGGGCCGGGCCTCGCCCCACGACCCCGTGGCCCGGGACGGCGACCTGCTCTGCGCCGGCGGCGACCGGGACGGCACGGTGCTCGCCGCGGCCGTCGTCGTCTATGGCCGCCACCACGGCGCCTCGGCCTGGGGCCACATCTCGCTGCGCTTCCTGGCCTGCGCGGACGGGGCCCTGCGCGACGTGGAGTACGAGGCCACCCGCCTCGACGGCGCCGCCGTGGCCTGGTTCGCGCGGCTCTACCCCGACGAGCGCTGGTACCGGGCCCCGGGCTTCCGGCGGCTCCAGCGCGACCGGCTGATCCTCTTTCGCAACGAGGCGCCGGTCGACCGGGGGGTCTACGCCGCCGAGCTCGACAAGAACCGCGCCATCCACGAGGCCTGGATGGACTGGCCCGTGGCGGCCATGACCGAGGCCCTCGCCGCCCTCGACGCCGCCCACGCCGACCAGATGGTCCAGCTGCGGGCCGGCCAGCCCGTCGACCGGCCCCGCTACCGCGCCCTGCGGGCCAACTGCACCGCCCCCGTGCGCGCCGTCCAGCAGGCCGCCACGGGCACGGCCCTCCACAGCCCCACCCCGATGGGCTGGCTGCGCCGCCTCGAGCGCGACCCCACCGTGCGCCTCGCGGTCCACCCCTCCGCCCACGTGCTGGCCCGGATCCAGGCCGAGGAGGGCGACCTGAAGCGGGTGCGCTCGGGCATGCCCACCCGCAGCTTCCGGCCGCTGCTGCGGCGCCGCATGGACAACGCCGTGCTGCGCTCCTTCGAGGGCCGGGTGGGCGAGACGGCCTGGTCGGTGGGGGTGGCCATCGCCGCCGAGCGCCACGGGCCCGCTGCCGCCCCCACGGTCAGCGACGGGGGCCGCCTGCGCGCGCCCGAGACCGGGGCCGACGCCCCGCACTGAGCGCCCTGTCGGCCCCGCCCCCCGCGCCGGCGGGGCCCGGGTCGCTCAGTCGACCTCGGCCTCGATGACCATCCAGGTGTTGGCGCTGCCGCCCGCCGCACCGCCCGTGGGGGTGAGGCTGAGGTCGCCCACCGGGGGCAGGTCGAGGGAGAGGGCCGGCAGCAGGTCGCCCACGAGGGCCGTGGCGACGCCCTGGAGGGTCTCTTCGAGCACCTCGGCGGCGGCCACCTCGTCGCCGTCCACGGGGATGACGTCGACGGCCGCCTCGAGGTCGACGAACTCGAGGCCCACCGAGCTGCCGTCGGTGACCAGGGCCACACCGGCGTGGACCTGGACCGCGGCGACCGTCAGGCGGGTGAGCAGCCCGTCCACCTCGCCCCAGGCCTCGACCTGGAGGCTGGGCACGACGAGCACCATGCCCGTGTCGCTCTCGCCGGGCTGGACCACGGGGGGCAGCAGGGGCGCGAAGCTGAGGTCGAGGGTGGTGGCGCCGGGGAAGAGCGAGTCGATGACCTCGGGCTCGAGGCCCAGGTCGGTGGCGCTGATCTCGAGGTTGAGGGCGCCGGCGACCACGGCCCGGTGGAGCAGGGTGTTGATGGTGTTGGCCTGGAGCCCCAGCTCGGCGTCCTGGGCGAGCGACCAGGCGGGGCTCTCGTTCGAGAGCGCCAGCACCCCGGCCAGCTCGGGGGCGTCGGGGTGGGCGGCCGGGCCGTCGGTGATGGCGAACATGCCGATGGCGAGGCCGTCGGCGTCGACCACGATGCTGCCGAGGCGACCCTCGAGGTCGAGGCTGTTGCCCAGCAGGTCGAAGGACTGCGCGAAGGCGACGGCGCCCAGGGCGCTCTCGATCTCGGGCTCGACCGCGGCGGGCAGGTAGGCCTCGACCTCAGAGGCGATGATCGACTCGAAGTTGATTCCGAGGTCGCTGAGGGTGAGACCGAAGGAGCTCAGCAGGGTGCTGAGGCTGCCCACGTCGACCTGGAGATCGGTGAAGGTGGTGGTGGTGTCGACGATCTCGGCGTTGGCCACCCCCGGGAAGGGCACGGTCAGCTCGAGCTCCATCTCGATCTCGACATGGGAGTCGGAGATGGCGCCGTTGATGGTGCGCGAGGCCCCACAGACGTTGGTCGAGCCAGAGAGGCCGAGCTCCATGTCGTCGACCGCCAGGGTGACCAGCAGCGAGCCGGACTGGGGCACGATGGTCACGACGGGGTTGGTGAAGGTGAAGTCGCTGGCCCGCACGTTGTAGAGGGCGCAGGAGTAGCTGCCGCTCACCAGCGGGTTGTTCGCGACGAGGGCGTCCTCGATGAGCGCGGGGGTGAAGGAGGACAGGGCCACGGCGCCGAGGGCGTCGAGGCCGCCCTGGCCGAGGTGGGCGACGATGCCGCGGGAGACCCAGGTGTCGGGATCGGCCTGGGCACCGGCCATGCCACCGATGATGACGTCGCTCTGGTTGCCGACGCTGTCGGCCGTCTCGAGGGTCAGGCGGTGGGCGCCGTCGGGGACGGTGAGCTCCTTCGAGAAGCTGCCGTCACGGCCACCTCGAGGGACTCGCCGTTGAGCAGGAGGTGGTCGACCGCCGAGATGCCGTCGGTGACCGTGCCGCTGACCGTGACCGTGGCGCCCGCCTCGACCCACTGGCCCCGGGCGGGGCTGCTGATCTGGATCCAGGGGCCCGAGCCGTCGGCCGTGACCGTGGCCGTGGCGCTGAGGCCCGCGTCGGGGGCGGTGGCCGTGATGGTGTAGACGCCCTCGGCCTCGATGGTCAGCAGGCCCGCGGCGTAGGAGGAGCCGGTCTCGGGGGCCACGCCGATCTCGACGGGCACGCCCGACATGGCGCCGCCGTCCTGGTCGAGCACGGTGACCGTGAGCTGGACCGTGTCGCCGACCGCGGGGGCCGCGTTGTCGACCGTGAGCAGCAGCTCGGTGGCCACCGCGACCTCGTCGCCGCCGTCCGATCCGTCGCCGCCGTCCGTGCCGTCGCCACCGTCGCTGCCGTCGTCGACGGTGTCGTCCGTGGTGCCTGTGGTCTTGTCTGGATCGGCGGCGGGCTCACAGGCCGCGAGCAGCCCCGCAACGGGCAGGAGCAGAGCGGCGCGGGCAAGGCGGGCGGTGGTCATGGTGCGTCTCCGGCAGAGGGGTCGGCGGCGCAGGCAGCACCGCCAGTGGGCCCTGACCATAGCCCCGCCCACACCCACCGGACACTGTCACCGCCGTGACCGCGCCCACTCCGACAAAGCGCAACACCCCGGAGCGCCCTCAGAGGCCCAGGGCGTCCATGGCGGCGAAGAGGCGCGCGCGGCTGGCCGGACGCAGCCCCACCAGCGGCAGCCGCAGCTCGTCCCGGCAGAGGCCCCGGCGCGCCATGGCGGCCTTCACCGGGCTCGGGTTCGACTCGACGAAGAGGGCCTCGACCAGCGGGAAGAGGGCAAAGAAGTCGCGCCGGGCCGCCGCCAGCTCGCCCGCCACACACTGGCGGTGGAGGGCCACGACGGCCTCGGGCACGACGTTCGAGAGCACCGAGATGCAGCCGTCGCCCCCGAGGGCCCAGAAGGGCAGCAGGGTGAAGTCGTCGCCCGAGAGCAGGGAGAGGCCCGCCGCCGGGCCGGAGAGGCGCCGGAGGGCGGCGGCGTTGGCCATGTCGCCGGTGGCGTCCTTGACCGCAGTGATGCGGGGGTGGGCGGCGAGGTCGGCGATGACGTCGACGGGCACCTTCACGACGGTGCGACCGGGCACGTCGTAGACGCAGAGCTCGACCGACAGCGCCTCGGCGATGGCGAGGAAGTGCTGGCGCATGCCCTCGGGGGTGGGCTTGTTGTAGTAGGGCGTCGTCGCGAGAACACTCTGGACGCCGAGCTCTTGGACGGCCCGACCGGTGGCGATGGCCCGGGCCGTGTCGTTGGAGCCGATGCCCGCCATGACCGGCACCCGGCCGGCGGCCTCCTCGACCGTCCAGCGCACCACGTCGAGGTGCTCGGGGATGGAGAGGGTCGGGGCCTCGCCGGTGGTTCCGCAGGGCACGAGGCCCGCCACGCCGGCGTCGATCTGGCGCCGCACCAGGGCCCGGAACGCAGCCTCGTCGACGCGCCCGTCGGCGAAGGGGGTCACGAGGGCGGTGAGCACACCCGAGAAGGCAGAGGAGGCAGGCGAGGTCATGCGGGGCTCCAGGACGGGGGGCCCGCCCTATTGCGCCGGCGGGCACGGGGCCGCAACGGGAGCGCCGCCGCCCGGGAGAGAGCCCAGCAGGGGGCCCGGCAGAGCGGAGGGCTCAGCGGCCCCGGAGCTGGCGGTCGAGCTGGCGCCCGGCCGCGGGATCTCCGGCCCGGTCGGCGAGCTGGTCGTCGAGCCAGCGGCGCTGCTGCCAGTCGTCGCCGCCAGGATCGCCCAGGCCGGGCAGGGTCGCGCCCGTGGCGGCCTCGGTGAGCAGGGCGGCGAGCAGGGCCCCCCCGCAGCCGGGGGCCGCCGCAGCACGGGGGCGGGCGCCGCCGCCGGGACGGGCCGGGGCGAGCAGGGGCGCCGGCCGCGCACCGGCGGAGGGCAGAGGAACACCCGGCCCACTCGCGGATCCGGGGGCCGCAGCCGCCGGCCCGGACGCGACCACCACCGAGACCAGACCCGACAGGAAGGCGGCATGCATGCTGGCTCCTCCGGGGCACCGCGCCATTGCCAGGGGCCCTCCCCGGGTGCGACGCTGCCCGCGCCCGCCACGGTAGCACCCCCCGCTGCCGCTGGCCCCGATCCCGCGGAGTCCCGTCCATGCCCACCGCCCTGATGCTGCTCGGCAGCCTCGCCCTGGCCGCCCCCCTCAGCCCCGAGGTGGAGGAGGGCGAGCGGCTCTTCGTCGCCAACCAGCTCGAGGCCTCCAACGCCGCCCTCGACCGGGCCCTCGCGGCCAACCCCGCCGACGTCGAGGCCATGTGGCGCAAGGCGCGCAACCTCTACAGCCTGGGCGAGCTCGCGGCCCAGGGCGGGGCCAGCGCCGAGGCCCGCATCCGCATGTATGAAGAGGTACTGGAGCTGGCCAAGGCCGCCCAGAAGGCCGACCCGGGCCACCCCCAGGGCTTCTTCTGGGAGGGCACGGCCCTCGGCCGCATCGCCACCGCCAAGGGCATCCTCAGCTCGCTGTTCATGGCCGACGACATCGAGGGGGCCTGGCTCAAGGCCTCGAAGATGGGCGGCTACACCTACCGGGCCTCGAACGGCGCCAGCACCTTCCCCGGCGACACCTACTTCGCCCTGGGCCAGTTCTACCGGCTCTGCCCCGACTGGACGGTGGTCAAGGTGTTGACGGGCACGAAGGGCGACATCGACCGCAGCATCTCGTGGCTGCGCAAGGGGGTCGCCGACGGGCCCGACCGCCTCGAGATGAACAAGGAGCTCGGGGTGAGCCTGCTCTGCAAGTGGTCCCGGGACGGCGACGAGGCGGCCCTGGCCGAGGGCAAGAAGGTGCTCCAGGCCGCCCTGTCCATGCCCCAGCGCCAGAAGACCGAGGCCATCGACGTGCAGCAGATCCCCGTCATCCTCTCCCGGGCGGACGAGGCCTGCGGCTACTCCCGGGACGGCTGGCAGGACGTCTCGCGCGAGAGCTACCAGGGGCAGTGAGGCCCCGAGCCCCCCTCAGAGCCGCCCGTCCTGGCGGTGGCCACAGCCCGTGCCCCCGGGCGCCCACCGGCTGCAGCCCACGAAGGGGCCCTGGGCGCTCTGGCGCTGGACGAGCCAGCCCGTGCCGCAGCGGGGGCAGGGCCGGGGGTCGTTCTCGGCGCCGATGACGTGCAGCAGGCCATCTTCGCGGTGGCGCTCTCGCAGCTCGGCCACGAAGGGCGAGGGCCGGTCGGCGGGCACGACCAGCCAGGCCGCCTCTCGGGCGCGGGTGAGGGCGACGTGGAAGAGGCGGCGCTCCTCGGCGTGGGCGACCGGTGGCGCAGCGGCGGGGGCGGCCGGGGCGACCGCGGCACGGAGGTCGGCGAGGGCCGGGTCTTCGGGCACGGCGGCGGGCAGGCCGCCCCGGCCCCGGTGGAGGTCGAGCACCAGCACGTGGTCGGCCTCGAGGCCCTTGGCCCGGTGGATGGTGTGGGCCGCGAGGGCCAGGCCCCGGTCGGCGGCGGCGGCCCGGGCGGCCTGGGCGGCGGGACCGGCGAGGCCCCGGTGGGTGCGGGCCAGCACCAGCAGCGTGGCCCCGGGGGACCGGGCGGCGATGCGGGCGACCGCGGCGGTGGCGGCGTCCCGGGCCGCGGCCTCGCCGGGCCCGTGGAGCCAGAGCACGACCCCCGGCGGCCCCGCCTCCGTGCCCGGGCGCGGGAGAAGGCGCCGGCGGCCCAGGGCCGGATCGGCCATGGCCACGGCGCTGCTGACGGCGAGCAGGTCGGCGGGCAGCCGCCAGGTCTGGCGCAGCACGGTGGTCTCGTGGGGGCCCAGGGCCGCGGCGGTGGCCGCGAGGGCCGCGGGGGCCGCGCCGGCGAAGCCGTAGATGGCCTGCCAGTCGTCGCCCACGCCCACGAAGCGGGCCCCCGGGGCCGCCGCCACCAGCGCCGCCACCAGGGCGATGCGGGCGGGCGAGGCGTCCTGGAGCTCGTCGACCAGGACGTGGCGCCAGGGCGGGGCCAGGGCCCCGGCCTCCAGGCCCGCGGTGGCCTCGGCCAGCATGTCGTCGAAGTCGACCTCGCCCCGGTCGGCGAGCTGGGCCCGCCAGGCCGCCGCGACCGGCCCCACCAGGGCCAGCAGCCGGCGGGCCCGGGGGGAGGCCAGGCGCGCCGCCACCTCCGCCGGCGCGGCGCCGGCCGTGCGCAGGGCGAGCAGGGCCGCACCGACCAGGCGCTCGGCCGCGGCCACCGCGGGCGCCGCCGCCGGGGCGTCGAGGCAGCGCTGGAGCGCCGGGCCGTCGCCCAGGGCCGGCGCCAGCCCGAGGGCCACGACCGCCCGCTCGAGGCGCGCCGCGCCCCCCCGCCGGGCCGGGTCGATGCCGTCGAGGGCGAGGCGGAGGCGCGGGCCGGGCAGCCAGAGGGCCCCGCCGTCGGGGTCGGGGGTGGCCGGGATGCCGTGCAGGGCGAGCCAGTTGGCCGCCCCGGCGAGGGCGGCATCGGGGGTGGAGCCGCCGCCGAGGGTGGCCAGCGGCGCCCCCGGGGCGGCGGCGGCCGGGGCCGAGAACCAGCGGAGCAGGGCCCGGCGCCCGTCCGCCGGGGTGGCCAGCGCGCGGAGGGCGCCGGCGACGAAGCGCCCCCGGGCCGCGTCGTCCTGGGCGAGGCCCGAGACCGGCGGCCGGCCGCCCCGGAGCTCGGCCACGAGCTGGTAGCCGAGCCCGTGGAAGGTCTGGACGGCCACCCCGGTGATGCCCCGGGCCGCGAGCCGCCCGGCCAGCTCGTCCCGGGCCTTGCGGTTGTAGGCCATGAGCAGGATCTCGCCGGGGGCCACCCCCCGCCGCTCGACCAGCCAGGCCACCCGGGCCACGAGGGTGGCCGTCTTGCCCGTGCCCGCGCCAGCGATGACGAGGTGGGCGTCGGCATCCACGAGCACGGCCCGCCGCTGGTCTTCGTGGAGGGGGTGGGACAGCACCCCGTCGAGCCACCCGGCGTGGGCCGCCGTGGCCGCGGCCAGCCAGCGGCGGTTGTGGCGGGCGACCGCCGCGGCCGGGTCGGCACAGGCCGCCCGGGCCCGGTCGAAGCGGCGGCGCGCGGCGGCGGGCAGCCGGGCCCGGTGGGCGTCGAGCACGGCGGCGGGGGGCCGGGCGGGGGGCTGCCACCGGGGGGCCCAGGCGCTGCGGGCGAGCCAGCCGTCCGGGTGGCCCGCCCGCGGGTCTCGGGCCGCCTTGGGCAGGGCCGCGAAGAGCTGGCGCCGGGCGGCCCGGAGGGCGGCCAGGGTGGCCGCGGCCGCCGCCCGCTCCCGGGCCCGGCGGCGGCGCCCCGCGAGGGTGGCGCCCACCACGGCCAGCACGAAGACGAGGATGCTCAGGAAGGGGGCCACGGCGCCCGGGGGAGGAGGGGGAGCCGGCCCCGTAGCGCGGGCTCCGGGGCGGGGCACAGGCCGGGCCCCACAAGCCCGAGAACACCCACTCCGTCAACATTCTCCGCAATCTCGACCCAGCCCAGCACGGGCCTCCCCGGCGACCGCCCCCGCGGCGCTCAGGCGACCGAGAAGCCCGAGACCGGCGCGAGCCAGGGCCGGGGGGCGCCGGTGATCCAGGCCACGAGCTGGGGCCGCTGGCCCACGTGCCTGCGGGCGTCCGCCGCGCTGTAGCCCCGCGCCTCGAGGGCGGCGGCGAGAGGCAGGGCCACGAGCACCCGATGGAAGAGCGCGATGCGCTCGCTCTCTTCCTTGCAGGCCTCGATGACGAGGGCCGCGCCGCCGAGGTCACCGCCGAGGGCGTAGTCGAGGGCCACGGCCTCCCAGATGAAGGCCGACTTCTGGCGGCCCGCCGGCATCTTCTTGCAGGCCTTGAAGGCCAGGAGGGGGTCGCCCAGCCGGCGCCAGGCCGCGGAGCAGGCCATCACGGCGGTCTCCTTGTCCTCGCGCTTGAGGGCCGTGGCCATGGCGAAGGCCGC
>CAXQUZ010000057.1:0-8574 GCA_964226865.1 Myxococcota bacterium
GACAACCTCCAGCTCCCCTTCTCCTCGGCGTCCAAGGCGCCGGAGGTCGCGGTGACCCTGGTGGTCGAGACGGGCCAGATCGTCGTCGACGGTGTTCCCGTGCTCAACCTCGGGGCCAAGCCCGACGAAGACAACCCGGGCCAGCAGGTGGTGATCGTCCCCGAAGACGAGCTCCGTGGTCAGAGCATCAACAAGCTCTACGAGGTTCTCCTCGAGAAGGCCGAACAGGCCAAGCAGCTTGGTGAGAGCTCGAAGAACCCGGATCTCGCCTTCAAGGGTCGGATCCTCCTCCAGGTCGACAAGGACATGCCCTTCCAGGTCCTGCGCTCGGTGATGTACACCGCTGGCCAGGCCCAGTTCGGCGAGTTCAAGTTCGTGGTCTACAAGACGGAGTAGGCTTTGCGCACCTCGCGCTGGTCTCGTGATGCGCCGGGCTTCCGCACAGGGCGGTTGTCCGGCGCTCGTCGGTTGCAGCGGTGTGGTGTCGAGGTCTATGCTACCCGGGCGACGGGGTCCTCTCGTCGCTCAAGCCATTTGGGCTCAATGGGTCCAGGGAAGTCACGGTTGATCGAGACACGAAAGGTTTTCGAACCAGATCCGATCTCTGGTGTCAGGAACCCTGGGGCCCCGGGGTCCGCCGCAGGTTGTGGGCGTCGCACATCGGGTGCTGCTATGTTCACACCGTGTTCCTCGGGGCAGAGGAAGCTATCGCATGGCTGAAACGTCCAACATGCAGCAGGCCAAGGTGCTTCGCATCGGCATCGTCCAGGGCGGCAAGATCGTCCAGGAACGGCTCATCAAGCCAGGTCAGAGTGTGACCATTGGCGAGTCGCCGAAGAACACCTTCGTGCTCCCAGCCGACGGGCTCCCAGAGGGCCTGCCGAAGCGCTTCACCCTCTTCCAGGCCCGTGGCGACAGCTACGTCCTGGGCTTCACCGAGGGCATGAAGGGCAAGGTGGCGGTCGAAGGGGGGATCGTCGGCCTCGACGACCTCAAGGGCCGTCCCGACACGACCCAGAAGGGTGACGTCAGCTTTGCGCCGATCGCCGAGCGCAACCGTGGCAAGATCGTCGTCGGTGGGGTGACCGTCCTCTTCCAGTTCGTGGCCGCTCCGCCGGAGCCCGCGCGGAAGGTGGTCCGGGCCGACTTCCGGCCCAAGCTGATCGACGAAGACGATCCGGTCTTCCTGGGCTTCCTGGCCCTGTGGACCTCGCTCGCGGCCGTGCTCATGGTCTACGTCTTCACGACGGGGCCGATCGAGACGGTGGAGCTCGAGGAGATCCCCGATCGCTTCGCCAACGTCCTGCTCGCGCCGCCGGAGGCCGACACGCCGCCTCCGGAGCTCCCCGATCAGGAGCCGAACGTCGAAGAGACGACGGCCCAGAAGGAGGAGAAGGTCAAGGAGAAGGCGGCCGAGAAGGAGATGCCCAAGGCGCGCAATGAGAAGGAGCGCCAGGAGAACGCGGCGAAGCGGCGCGAAGACGCCCGCGAGGCCGTCGCCCAGAAGTCGGCGATCCTGGCTCTCCTCGGCACCCGGGGCGAGAACAACAACGGCAGCACCGTGGCCGACGTCTTCGGTGACGGCGACGGTGGCCTCGGCGACCTCGACCAGGTGCTCGACGAGGCCGGCTCGGTCGAGACCGCCGGCACGGCCCAGCCGGGCGTCAAGGGCGGCTCCGGCAACGGTGGTCGCGAGGACGCCTCGGTCGGCGGGCCGAGCAATAGCGGCGGTGGCCAGAAGGCCAAGGTGAAGAAGGTCGAGACCAAGGCGCCGTCGGGCAAGGCCGGCATCGGCTCCGTCGAGGCCTACTCGGGCGAGGGCGCGGACGCGGTCCGCAAGGCGCTCGGCAAGTACCGCGGCCAGATCAAGGCCTGCTACGATCAGCGCCTCAAGGAGAACCCGAGCCTCGCTGGTCGCGTGGTCCTCGAGATCGATGTCGCTGCCGGCCGGGTGTCGAGCGCCCGCATCGACCAGAACACCACGGGCGACTCGGCCCTCGGCAGCTGCCTGACCCGCCGGGCTCGCTCTTGGCGCCTCCCGGCCGAGGTCAGCGACACTCTCCTGCTGCCCTTCACCTTCGAGGCCAGCTGAGCCTCTGGTCTGCACCCGACCCTGGCGCCCCGGTCCTCTTAGGCCGGGGCGCCTTCGTTCTCGGCGCGGCTGCAGGAGGCCCGCCCTGCGGGGCTGGGATCCTGGGGGGAATGTCCTAAAGGGCGCGCCAGACGCTCACGATGTGGATATTGCAGCCCCTATCCACGGCGTTGACGCGTGTGGGCTGGCGCTGTACCGTCCGTGCAGTCTGGTCGACTCCACCTCGCTCGTGGGCACCGGCCCCGAAGGAGATCTCGGTGAATCGCTCTACCGACCGCATGGTCCCGTTCCTTGTGCTCGCGGGTGCGCTCGCGGCGCCGGGCGCTGCGCTCGCGCGCGACGGTGGCCCAGAGATCCTCGACGTCAGTGCCCTGTCCTCCGCGGAGGCCAAGCTGGACTACGCCAAGTCGGTCCAGGGCCAGGTGGTCGACGCCGACAAGTACCTCCAGCGTCTGCTCGACGACGCGAACAAGGAGGGGGTGGACTCGAAGATCGAGTGCATCAGCAGCTGGCGCGATCAGGTCACGGGTCTCCGCAAGGTCACCGAGCGGGAGGTCGAGAAGGTCTCGACCAACCTCATGGACCAGGGCGGTGCGGGCGCCGATCGGCTGCTGCGCGGGCTCAGCGTGCTCAGCGGCCGGGTCAACCAGTATGTCGCCCAGGCCGAGGCCTGTGCCGGGGTCCAGGGCAAGTCCACCGACAGCAAGTCTTCGGTCGACTCCAACGCCCAGGGGCTCGCGGATGACGGCGACACCGACCCCATGAGCGGCGACTCGATGCTCGACATCGCCCCGCCGGACGACAGCCCCTTCGCGCAGTGATGCGCGGCCCGGGCTGCGTCTGCGAGGTTGCAGCGACGGCCCAAACCGGTGAGTATGCGACGTGCCGTTTGGCGCAGGCTCGATTCAGGCCCTGGGATTGTAGTTGATGACAGGTCCGACATACCAGAGTGCCCTTTTGTTGGCGTTTGTCGGGCTTGGCTCGTCCAGTGTGGCCGCTGCCGCTCCGGGGGATCACGTCCGCTTCGGCAGTGCCGAGCTCACACCGGCCCTGTCGCTCATGGGGACCTGGCGCAGCAACAACTACCTCCAGCCGGGTCTGGTCGCGGCCAACAGCCCTGAAGAGGAAGAGCGCTTTCGCACCCGTCCCGGTGTGAACATCAGCATCCAGCCGTCCATCCGGCTCGACGTGGACGCCACCCGCGTCAAGTACAGCCTCTCGGGCGCCTGGGAGGGCCGCAAGTACCTCAGCCCCGAGCTGAGCAACCTCGACCGCTGGCGCAACTCCAACGTGCGCTCCCAGCTGGTCGTGCTGCCCGAGGCGGTCGTGGGCGTGAAGGTCGACAACGCCTTCTCGGTGACCGGTCGGGAGGCCGAGGCGGTCAACTCCGAGGACGCCTACATCACCCAGATGGTGTCGACGAACCGTGCGGGCCTGACCTTCCGCCCGGGATCCTCGATGGAGCTCGACGTCGGCGGGCTGTTCAATCTGCGCAAGTACGAGGTGCCGCCCGGCTACATCGGCGGGACCCAGGCCAACCTCAACAACCGGCTGGGCTACGGGGCCTTCGGCGACTTCCGCTGGCGTTTCCTGCCCAAGACGGCCGTGGTTGCCCGGGCCGAGTACGAGCGCTTCGACTGGGCCAACCAGGTCGTGGCGACCAACGCTGAGGGCAACACCGAGTCGGGCGCCGTCATCGACGTCTTCGACGGCAGCTCCTTCCTCGTCGAGGGGGGCCTGCGGGGCCGCTTCACCGACCGGATCGTGATCGGTGCGGTCATCGGCTACACCGGCATCGACTACCAGGCGCCGACCGAGGACACCGGGGGCTGCACGCCACCGGCCGACGGCTCGAGCGCCGACCTCAACGGCTTTCCCTGCGCCCTCCACGGCAACGCCGAGGTGGGGGTGGACGTCACCGAGCGGCAGCGCGTGCGTGCGGGCTACCTCCGCCAGCACCAGGACGTCTTCTTCTCGAACTACCTGACGATGGACCGGTTCTACCTGGCCTACAACGCGGACTACGGCGACTACGTCTCGCTGGCCCTCATGGGCGACTTCGCGCTCCAGGGCTACACCGGCGACGTCCTCCGAGACGACAAGTGGTTCCGGCTGCGCGGCGACGTGACCACCCACGCGACGGCCTGGATGGATGTGACCGCGGGGGTCTGGTACAGCGGCCGGCGGGCCACCGACCCGCGCTTCGCCACCAGCGAGTACGACGACGTCAACGTCCACCTCGGCGTGAACGTCTTCTACTGAGCCCAGGCGGCCGACCGGCTCCACAAACGACAGCGGCGCCCACTGGGGCGCCGTCGTCGGTCTTGGAGCGCGCCTCAGTAGCGGGGCGCGCGGGCCCACTGGGTCGCGGTGCGGACCATGTCGGCGATGTCGGTGTGGCGGGGGGTCCAGCCGAGGGCCTCTCGGGCCTTGGTGGCGTCAGCCCAGAGCTCGGCCGGGTCGCCCGGGCGTCGGGGGGCCTCGTCGTGGGGCACCGGGCGGCCGACGGCGGCGCCGACCGCGGCGAGCACCTCGCGCACGGTGGTGCCGACGCCGGTGCCGACGTTGTAGGCGTCCCCGCGGTCGCCCGCGAGCAGCCGCTCGAGGGCCCGCCAGTGGGCGTCGGCGAGGTCGAGGACGTGGACGTAGTCCCGGACACAGGTGCCGTCGCGGGTGGGGTAGTCGGTGCCGAAGAGCTTGAGCGGCGGCCGCTGGCCGAGGGCGGCCTGGATGGCGAGCGGGATGAGGTGGGTCTCGGGGCGGTGGGCCTCTCCGAGGGCGCCGTCTGGGGTCGCACCGGCGGCGTTGAAGTAGCGCAGGCAGGTGACCCGGAGACCGTGGCGGGCGCGGGCCTCGGCGAGGATGTGCTCCACCATCTGCTTTGACGCGCCGTAGGGGCTCACCGGGGCGAAGGGGTGGTCTTCGGTGAGGGGGAGCCGGGTCGGGGTCCCGTAGATGGCGCAGGTCGACGAGAAGACCATGGCCTGGACGCCGGCGTCGAGCATCTCGGTGAGCAGGCTCAGGGTGCCCGCGACGTTCGTGTCGAAGTAGGGGAGGGGAGTGGTCACGCTGGCGCCGACGATGGACTTGGCGGCAAAGTGCATCACCGCGTCGATCTCGTGGTTCGCGAAGACCTCCCGCAGCAGCGCGCGGTCCCGGATGTCGCCCTCGATGAGCGTGCCCTCGACGGCGCCCCGGTGGCCGGTGCTCAGGTCGTCGAGCACCGTGATGCGGCAGCCGTGGCTGGCGAGGACGCGCGCGCAGATGCTGCCGATGTAGCCGGCGCCGCCGACGACCAGGACGTGGGGAGGTGAGGGAGACATTGCCGCTCCGGTGGGGGAGGGTGGGAGACCTCAGGTAACGCTCGAAGTCTCGAGATGACCTGTCAACAGAAATCGACTACGCTGCACGGGACTCAGTTCTCGGAGCACCGCCCCCGCGAGCCCGCGCTGTCCGAGCGGCGGGACGGGACGGGCCCGCACAAAGGAGGTCTCCGTTGGCACGCACGCGTACGTCGGCGGAATCCAAGCGCAGTCGCACCCAGTCCGGCCGCACGCGGTCCTCTAAGCGGTCGACCTCGCGCAAACCTGGAACCCGTTCGGCAGGCTCGTCGCTGTTCACGGCGGAGCGGCGCGTGCTGCTGGGCCAGCTGGGCAACATCGGCACCCTCCTGGGCAGCGTCTACGCCATCGTGTCGCTGGCCACGTGGTCGCCGCTCGATCCGAGCTTCTCGCGGGCGAGCGCCGGGGCCGTGCGCAACGCGGCGGGACCCCTCGGCGCGTGGCTGGCCGACTTCCTCTTCCAGACCCTGGGACACGGCGCGTGGCTGGTCAGCCTCGTGGGGGCTGCGGCCCTGCTCCGGCTGGCGGGGCGCCGCCTCGGCAGCGTGGTGCGGGTGCTGGCGGGCCTCGGGCTGGCCTGGACGGCGCTGTGTGCGATCGGGCTCGTCTACCCGGCGGCCCCGGGCCAGGACTTCCCGGCGGCCGGCCTCGTGGGCGTGGTGAGCGCCGAGCTGCTGGCGGGCCTCTTCGGCCCGGCGGGGGCCTGGATCGTGCTCCTCGGGCTCGTGCTCTTCTCGGTCACGGTGGCCACGGGCCTGGACTGGAGCCAGCCGGTGGGCTCGGCCCTCGACCAGGTCGAGTCGAAGGTGCCCCGGGTGGCGGGGGCCTCGGTGCGCTTCGGTCGCGGTGCCCTGTCGAACCTCGTCGGTGTGGGCGGGGCCGTGCGGGAGCGGCTCGCGCTGCCTCTGGACGAGCACGACGGCGACTGGACCGATGCCGAGTGGGACGACCTCAGCGAGACCGGCTGGGAGGACGAGGGCTCGGTCGCGGCGGAAGAGCTGTCGGTGGCCCCGTCGGTCGCGGCCCCTGCTCCGGCGCCGGCCCCCGCGCCCCGTGCGCGCCGCGGCCGCACCCGCGCCGAGGAGCTTCCCTCGGTGGCCATCTCCATCCACGCCGACGTCGAGCCCTCGCTCGGGGTGCTCCCCGTTCCCACGGCGCTGCCGGCGGAGCTTCCCGAGGGGGCCTCCCAGCTCGCCGATCCGCCCACCCGCGTGGCCGAGCGCGAGCTGGTCGAGGTGGAGTGGGAGACCACGGGCGTGGTGCGCAGCCAGGCGGGCGCGGCCCCGGCCGGTGGTGTGCCGGTGCGCCTCGGGCCGGCCTCCTTCGTGGGCCCGGCCTCGGTCGCGGACCCGGCGGCTGCACGCCCCGCGGAGGCCCCCCCCGTGGCGCCCGCTGCGGCTGCACCCGAGGTGCCGCCCCCGGCGCCCCGGCCCAGCATGGACGACTACGACATCCCCCGAGCGGACGCTGCGCCCCCGGCCCCCGAGCCGGCACTGCCGCGGCGTGAGGGGCCCGTGTCGGTCGCCCCGCCTGCGCCCCGGCCGCCGGCCAGCGGCGTGGCGCGCAATGTCGAGGTGGCCACGGGGGCCATCGAGTCCGGCGGCAGCACCGACGATGGTCTGGTCATCGACGCCGCCGATGACGCGGCCTTCGAGCTGCCCCACATGGGACTGCTCGACCGGCACGAGCGAGACGTGGCCAACTTCGACGAGACCGAGCTCCGGGCGCTCGCCGACACCCTCGAGCGCAAGCTCGCCGACTTCGGCGTGAAGGGCGAGGTGGTGGCCATCCGGCCCGGTCCGGTCATCACGACCTACGAGTACTCCCCCGCGCCCGGCATCAAGCTGTCGAAGATCGCGGCCCTCGAGGACGACATCGCGATGGCCCTCAAGGCCCTGCGGGTCCGCATCGTGGCGCCCATTCCCGGCAAGGGCGTCGTGGGCTTCGAGGTGCCGAACAAGAAGCGCCTCACGGTCTGGATGCGCGACATCCTCTCGAGCGAGAGCTTCCGCAAGAACAAGCGCCAGCTGCCCATCGCCCTCGGCAAGAGCGTCGAGGGCAAGGTCGAGATCAGCGACCTCGCCAAGTGCCCCCACCTGCTCATCGCCGGCACCACCGGCTCGGGCAAGTCCGTGGGCGTCAACGCCATGCTCATGTCGATGCTCTACACGCGCACCCCCGACGAGCTGCGCATGATCCTCATCGACCCGAAGATGCTCGAGTTCGAGCTCTACCAGGAGATCCCCCACCTGCTCCACCCGGTCGTGACCGACCCCCAGCTGGCCAATGCCGCCCTCAAGTGGTCCTGCGACGAGATGGACGCCCGCTACCGCCTCCTGGCGCGCTGGGGCTGCCGCAACATCGCCTCCTACAACAAGAAGGTGCGCAAGGAGCTCGAGGACTGGACCCCCCAGAAGGCCCGCAAGTACGCCCCCAAGGGCTGGCCGGCCTGTGAGCCGCCTCCGGCCCCCCGGGTGCTGCCCTACATCGTCATCGTCATCGACGAGCTGGCCGACCTCATGATGGTCGCCGCCAAGGAGGTCGAGGTGAACATCGCGCGCATCGCCCAGAAGGCGCGCGCGGCGGGCATCCACCTCATCGTGGCCACCCAGCGTCCCGAGAAGACCGTCGTGACGGGCATCATCAAGGCGAACCTGCCGAGCCGCATCGCCTTCCAGGTCCGCTCGAAGCTCGACGGGCGCATCATCCTCGACCAGGGCGGCGCCGAGAGCCTCCTCGGCAAGGGCGACATGCTCTTCCTGCCGCCGGGGGTCGCCGAGCTGGTGCGGTGCCACGGTCCCTTCGTCACCGACGACGAGGTGCGGAACGTCTGTGACTTCCTCCGGGCCCAAGGCTCGCCGGTCTACGAGGCCAAGCTCGAGCTGCCCTCGGACGGCGACAGCGACGAAGAGATCGAGTACGACGAGCTCTACGACCTCGCCGTGGCCTACGTGGCCGAAGAGGGCAAGGCCAGCACCTCGATGATCCAGCGCCAGTTCAAGATCGGCTACAACCGCGCGGCCCGGATGATCGAGGTGATGGAGAAGGAAGGGGTCGTCGGCCCGGCGGACGGTGCCCGGCCCCGCAAGGTGCTGGTGGGCGGCTACGCGGCGGTCTGAGGAGATCGGAAGAGCGTCGTGT
>CAXQUZ010000058.1:0-2510 GCA_964226865.1 Myxococcota bacterium
AATCCCCAACAGACAACAACTCTTGGTAGTTAGTATTAAATACACCCATATGGGATATAACACTAAGGCCAATCGATGTAGATGTCACACGACCGTGCCCTCCGCGTCGAGCACCAGCATCCACTCGGGCCGCACGTCGCCCTTGCTGACCGCCGTGGGGGTGCAGAGCAGGCGCCCGTCGCCGAGGCGCGCCGAGAGGTTGCCGTCGTGGTTGGCCACCCAGCCGCGGCTGTGGAGGGCCCGAGAGGTCTCGGCCAGCTCGACCCGGAGGCGCTCGACATCGACCGCGCTCATGGGGCGCTCCCGGTGTCGTCGAGCTGGTCGACAATGCCGAGAATGACGGCGTGGAAGGGATCGGAGCGGGTGCCGAGGATCTGGCGGGCGGCGTTGCCCTCCCGGGCGGCGAGCACGAGGTCGCCCGGGCCCGCCTGGACGCTGTCGACGGCGAGGAACTCGTCGCCGATGGGCGCGTGGCCGTCGGTGGCGACGGGCACACAGACCATCACCGACCGGCCGGCGTAGCAGGGGTGCTGGACGGAGCTGACACAGTTGCCGATGACGCGGGCGAGGATCACAGGTAGCGCTCCCGGTCGCCCCAGGCATGGTCGACGATGCTCACCACGGCGCAGTCCACCGGGGCGAAGGTCTGGGGGAGGGTCAGGGCGGCCTCGCTGCCCTTCACCCACGACACCAGGTCGCCCGGGCCCGCCTGGAGGGCGTCGGCGGCGACCATCGGCTCGCCCTGGGGCTGGCCGGCGCTGTCTTGGGGCTGGATGACGAGCAGGCGCACGCTCTCGAGCGGGGCGACCTTGACGGTGGCCACGACGCGGCCCATCACGCGGGCGAGCTCCATGGGGGCTCCTCAGCGAAGCTGGAAGGGGGAGGGACGGAGCAGCCAGGGCACCAGCTCGGCGTGGGGCCGGGCGATGCACTCGGTGCGGTGGAGCTGGGCGTGGCGCGCGAGCACGGCCGTGCCCACCTCGATGGCGGCCTCGACGTCGTGCTGGGCACCGCAGACCAGGAAGAAGGCCCGCCCGCCGAGCCCGCCTGCCACCCGGAGGCCCACGAGGGTGACCCCGGCGTCCTTGAGGCAGCGGTCGCAGGCCTCGAGCACGCTGGCGACCCCCGTGCCCTCGATGACGCCGAGGGTGTCGAGGGCGTCGGCGCTGGCCCGCAGCTCGGCGCCCCGGAGCCCACCGAGCAGGGCCGGGTGGACGTAGGGGAGCATCATGCGGCCGACCAGCGCGTCGCCGGCGACCTCGACCGCCGCAGCGAAGCTCTCCTCGACCTCGGCCACGTCCCCGGCGAAGAGCACGAGGAAGCGCCCCGGCTCGACCAGGTTCGCCTCGAGCAGCTCGACCGCCGCCCGCTTGACCATCGCGTCCACACAGCGGAGCCCCGTCGCCACGGCGTCGAGCTCGATCAGCGCCAGGGCGTCGTGCACGGCCGGGGCCGCAGGGGCGCCGCTCATGTGATGCGGAAGTAGCCCGCCAGCGTGCAGCGCCGCTCGCGGGTGAAGGTGCGGGCCGTGGTGAGCCCGTCGCCCGTGGGCGAGGCGATGGTGAAGCTCGTGTAGCCCTCGCCGCCGAAGCCGAGACCGGCCACACTGGGGGCGTTCTTGACGAAGATGGACCCGTTGAAGGACCGGGCCATGCGGTGGAGGGCGTCGAGATCGCGGGAGTACATCACGGCTGTGTGGCCGTAGCCGTGCTCGGCCTCGATGCCGAGATCGATGGCCTGGTGGACGTCTTCGCAGCGCACGAAGGGCAGCACCGGCATCAGCATCTCGAGCTGGACGAAGGGGTGGTCGGCGGGCACCTCGCAGACCACCAGCCGGGGGTCGCCGCGGAAGGGCACGTCGATCTCGCGCAGCATCTTGGCCGCGTCCTTGCCCACCCAGGCCCGGTTGATGTGCTGGCGGTCGGGGGTGAGGACCAGCTTCTCGAGCCGGGTGATCTGGTGGTTGCGCAGCCGCACACAGCCGAGGGCCTCGATGCGCTCGAGCAGCTCGTCGAAGATGCTGTCGACCGCAAAGACCTCCTTCTCGTCCACACAGATGATGTTGTTGTCGAGGCTGGCGCCAGTGACGATGCCGCGGGCCGCCCGGTCGAGGTCGGCCGTGCCGTCGACGACGACCGGCGGGTTGCCGGGACCGCCGGCCACGCAGCGCTTGCCCGACGACAGGGCCGCCTTCACGACCGCACCGCCGCCGGTGACGACGACGAGGCGGGTGCCGGCGTGGCGCATGATGTCGTTGGCCGACTGGATGGTCGGCCGGGCCACACAGGTCATCGTGTCGGCCGGACCGCCCACCTCCATCACCGCCCGGTTGATGAGGTCGATGACGAAGGCGCTGCACTCCCGGGCGCCCGGGTGGACGTTGAAGACGAGCGCGGCCTCGAGCGGCTCGGGCCCGCCCGCCAGACGCGGAATGCGCCGCTCGAGCCGGGCGAGGCCGTCGCGGATCGCCGCGCGGGCCGCACGCTGGAGCCGGGGGTCGATCGTGGTCG
>CAXQUZ010000059.1:0-4511 GCA_964226865.1 Myxococcota bacterium
TGACTGGAGTTCAGACGTGTGCTCTTCCGATCTGCCACCTCTCGCTGCGCGGCGACCTCGCCCGGCTCAGCTACGCCGCCTATGCTGCCGAGCTCTGTGCGGCCCTGGCCCGGGAAGACCACCCCGAGCAGCGGCTCTTCGGCCTGCTCGAGATGGCGCTGCTCGTCATCGATGCGGCGACCGAGGCGCCCGCCCCGGGCTTCCGGCTGGGCCTCGAGGCCAAGGCCCTCACCTTCGCCGGGGTCTGTCCCGTGCTCCACCAGTGCCTGCACTGCGGCCTGGCCCCGGCCGGCGAGATGCGCCTCGACGTGGTGGCCGGGGGCTGCCAGCACGCCGCCTGCCACCCCGCGGGGCTGCGGGTGTCGGTCGACTGGCTGGCCGCGGCCGAGGCGGCCCGCCGCACCCCCCTCCGCGACCTCGTCGACACCGCCCTGCCTCCCGGCCCCCACGGCGCCCTCGCCGACGCCATCCAGGGCCAGCTCAACCGTGCCCTCCGCTCCCGCACCCTGCTGGAGCAGCTTCTCCCGGCGCCGGCGCCCCCGGCGGCCGGCCCTGCCCCGGAGCCCCTGCCATGACCCGCTCCCCCGCCGCCCGCCTCTCCCTCTTGCTGCTGCTCACGGGCTGCGGCAGCACGGGCCCCGTCTGGTATGGCTACGTCTACGAAGACCCCCTGGCGACGGGCGGCGAGCTGGTGGCCATGGCCGGAAGCACCGTCACGGCCGTCGATCTGGACGACGCGCCCATGGACGGGCTGTCGGTGCCCGAGGGGGCCCCCGACGGCTACCTCGAGCTGCGCCTCGACCCGGGCACCGAGCTCGCCCTGCGGGTCACGGGCCCGGACCACCTGCCCTTCGTCTGGCGGGGCGCGATGCCCGAGACCACCGCCGAGCTCGCGGCAGGCGCCCTCTTCGGCCGCAGCGCCGCCATCGGCTGGGCCACCCTCGACCAGCTCCAGGGCGTGGCGGCCGACGCCTCGCTGCTGGACGGCGAGACGGTCGCCCTCTGGGGCCAGCCCCTCGACCCCGCGGCCTTCGCCGGCGCCGAGCTGCGGATCGTGGACGGGGACGGCACGGTCCACGACGTCGACGCCTTCTTCATCGACGCGGACGGCGCCGCCGTGCCCGCGGGTCTCTCCGACCCCATCCAGCTCTTCCTCGCCAGCGGCCTCGCCCCCGGCGCGGTCACCCTCGAGGTCACCGCCGCCACCGGCGCCGTCGCCACCACCACGTGGCCGGCGAGGGGAGGGGATATGCTGAGCGCCCACTACTTCGCGCTGCCCGAGTGAGGGCCCTGGAGCGACTGTGTCCCGACTCCTCTCCCTGGCCCTGCTGACGGGCCTCATCGGCTGTGCCGACAAGGCCACCGTCCAGGTCTCCGGCCGCGTCTACGACGGCCCCAACTCCGGCGTCTCGGTCGCCGGCGTCGAGATCCAGGCCGTCGACACCGCCGGCGCCACCATCGCCACCACCGAGGCCGACAGCCGGGGCACCTTCCTCATCGACATGCCCGAGAGCACGGTCTTCTTCCTGGTGCTGTCGAAGGAGGGCTGGGTCACGACCTCGTTCACGGGCAAGGCCGGCCTCGCCGACGTGCGCAGCCCCGACGGGGCCCTGTTCCTGCGGGCGCCCGAGGTGCACGCCGACGCCGCCGCCGACTTCGCCGACTGCGACCGGGGGGGCACGGGCACGGGCAGCATCGACGGGGTGCTGCGGCTCTACGTGGGCGGCAACTACGAAGACATCGACGAGGCCCCGATCCTCGAGAATGGCTACGCCTGGGTCGACACGGCCGAGGAGACGGTGCTCTCTTGCTTCCTGCCCGACGCGGAGGGCGAGGCGGGCACGGTGACCGGCGAGACGGGCCGCTTTGCCCTGATGGGGCTGTCGCCCGGGGTGGCCCTGCTCCACCTCGCCTACGAGGAGGGGGAGGCGGCCGGCCACGTCGACGAGTACCCGGTCTATGTGCCCGAAGATGGCGTCGTCCCTCTGGTTCCCGCCTTCGCCACGCTCCCCTGAGCGGCGCCGCCGCCCCCGTGTCGTGCCGGCGCATCCGGCCCGTGCCCAGGCCGGTGTGACGCCTTTGGGTCCGGGGGGCCTTGCGCAATCGGGGCGCCCGTCGTAATCACGGCGTGCGGTGGCTCGGGGGCTCGCCCTGGGCATCGTGACGTCGCGTGGCGGCTCCGCACCGCCCCCGCGCACAGCGCCACCACGACTCTCGGAGGGTCAGCCCATGAGCGAAATGATTCAGAAGCCCGACGCCAACCCCATCGTGCTCGCCCTCGCGAACCTCTTCGTGTGTGGCATCCCGGTCGGCTACTTCATGATCGGCCAGCAGAAGAAGGGCATCATCACCCTCGTCGCCACCTTCGTGCTCAGCATGTTCGGCGTCGGCATGATCATCCCCCTGATCGCCGCCTACGACGTCTACCTGCTGGGCCAGAAGCTCCAGAACGGCGAGGCCATCGGCATGAACGAGAACGGCCTCGACTTCCTGAACGCCGTCTTCAAGGACTGAGCCTCGGCTCGGTGTCCTGGCCCGCTCCGGCGGGCGCTCTCGCGCGGCGTCCGGTCTGACCGGCTCGCCGCGCTGTGCGTTGTGTCCCCCCGCTCCCCGGTCGCGCCATGCCCCCCGCCTTCTCCCAGTTCGATGAGCCCATGGCCTGGCTCATCCGCGGTCTGGTCGAGTACGGCTGGGTCGATGCCACCCGGGCCGGGGGCTACCTGCCCGCGGGCGTCTTCGGTGGCTTCAACCTGCTGCCCCTGACCGAGGGACGGGACGACGGCCGGTCCGGTCTCCAGCTCGAGGTGCCCGCCGTGGCCGCGGGCCGGATGTGCGAGGACGACGGCACCTACGTGTTCACCGTCCAGGTCGTGCGGGCCCAGGGGGGCTTCGCCTTCGCCGTGCGCTGCCCGGACGCGAACTACGTCCAGGAGTTCCCCTTCGACCCCACCAACCCCGAGTGGGCGGCGGGCTACGTCCACCAGGGCCTCAGCGAGTACGTGCCCCAGTTCGTCGGCTGGCGGCTGGCGGGGGGCGAGGTGCCCTGGGCCGAGCGCCGGGGCATGCCGACCTTCGACGGCGAGCCCGTGGGCTTTCTGCTCCTGCGCTTCCTCAAAGAGAAGGTCGCCGGCAACCAGCGCCTCGACCACGGCCCCGCCCAGGGCTGGTGGCTCGAGGGCGCCGGTCCGGCCGTGGCCGCCGGGGGGGCCTTCCCGGCCGCGCCCGGTGCCGCGGTGGGCGGGCCCGTGCGCGCCCAGCAGGCGGCCCCCAACCCCTTCGGCGGCGGCGGCATCGCCACGATGGGCAAGGGCGGCGGCGACCCGGTCTACATGTCGGCCGAGGCCCGGGCCCAGGTGGGCATCGGGGTGGGCGATCCGGGCAACCGCCAGGCCCTCGCCCGGGTCCAGGGCCCGGGCAACGCCCTGCTGGTGACCAGCGGCCTCGCGGCGCTCCAGGGCTTTCTCTGGTTCCTCAACGGGGTGTCGGTCATCGCCCTCTACAGCGACCAGGTCTTCGCCCTCGGCTTCAGCGTGCTGATGGGCATGGTGTTCCTGCCCCTCGGGGCGGCGGCCGGCTGGGGCGCGTGGCAGTACCGCCAGGCCAAGAACGGCCCCTTCCCCTGGGTGGCCATGGCGGTCGCGGTGGTGACGCCGGGCTGCTGCCTCGGGGGCATCCCCGTGGCCGTGTGGGCCTTCCGCACCTGGAAGGACCCCATGGTGCTGCGGGCCCGCGGCCAGGGCTGAAGGGCCCGGGGCCGGCGGCGCCCCCTGTTGCCCGCGGCCGGGGCCCTCGATAGGCCCGGCGCCTTCTGGCGCGCGGCGCTCCCGTGCGCGCCTCCGACTTCGCTGGAGTGGACGTGAATTTCCAGGACATCATCCTGCGGCTGCAGGAGTACTGGGGCCGCCAGGGCTGCGCAATCCTGCAGCCCTACGACCTCGAGATGGGCGCGGGCACCTTCCACCCCGCCACCTTCCTCCGCAGCCTGGGCCCCGACGCCTGGCGGGCCTGCTACGTGCAGCCCTGCCGCCGTCCCGGCGATGCCCGCTACGGCGAGAACCCCAACCGCCTGGGCCACTACTACCAGTTCCAGGTCGTGATGAAGCCGAGCCCGGCCGACATCCAGGACCTCTACATCGGCTCGCTCAAGGCGATCGGCATCGACCTCGAGAAGCACGACCTGCGCTTCGTCGAAGACAACTGGGAGTCGCCGACCCTCGGGGCCTGGGGCCTCGGCTGGGAGGTCTGGCTGGACGGCATGGAGGTGACCCAGTTCACCTACTTCCAGCAGTGCGGCGGCGTCGAGCTGAACCCCATCACCGTCGAGCTGACCTACGGCCTCGAGCGGCTCGCGATGTACCTCCAGGGCGTCGACAGCGTCTACGACCTCGTGTGGGTGGACGGCATCTCCTACGGCGATGTCTACCTCCGCAACGAGAAGGAACAGTCCGCCTACAACGGCGAGCACGCCGACATCGACCAGCTCCACCTGATGTTCCAGGCGGCCTACGACG
>CAXQUZ010000060.1:0-13698 GCA_964226865.1 Myxococcota bacterium
ATGGGGTCTCCTGTGCAATGGGGGGCCGCCCGGCCCGACCATGTGTCGGTGGGCGGCGTGTCGGGGGGCGAGGGCGACGCCCGACACGACACAGCGCAACACACTGCAACACAGCGCGACGACGCGCAGCGCAGCAGCGCCCCGACGTGACCGGCGCCCTCGCCCCCCGACACGCCGCCCACCGACACATGGTCGGGCCGGGCGGCCCCCCATTGCACAGGAGACCCCATGACGCGCACCGCCCCCCTGCTCAGCCTGCTCTCGCTCAGCCTCGTGGCCTGCGGCCCCGACAACGGCAGCACCGACGCCGACCCCAAGGCCGACACGGCGACCACGCCCTCGACAGCCCGCAGCACCGTCGACGGCATGGTGGGCAGCGACTTCGACCGCGCCGTCTCGGTGCGCGGCTGGCTGGTGGCCGACGACAGCATGCTCGTCCGCGACATCGGCGCCTCGGCCATGATCCAGAGCGACGGCAGCTTCTCGCTCGACACGATGACCGGCGCCGAGCTCTACATCGTCGAGGCGGTCGACGCCGACGGTGACCGCCAGGGCATGGCCGTGGTCTCGAGCACCGGCGGCGCCGATGCCGTCATCAAGCTCCGTCCCATCGACGCCGAGTCCACCGTCGAGGCGAGCGCCTGGCTGGGCCTCGTCCAGGAGTCGAGCGACAAGTGGTCCCACAGCTTCGCCGACGTGGTCGGCCGTGTGAACACCGAGCTCGCCGCGGCGGTCTGGGATGACGGCGACTGGGTCGACGACACCGACGCCGACGGCATGCTCTCGCTCGACAGCAACGCGGAGCTGGAGGTGCTCGTCGACGCCCTCGACGTGGCCCAGCAGGCCGAGCTCATGAGCTGGACCAGCGCCGGTCTCTCGTGGGACCAGCACGACGCCTGGGACACCGAGTCCCTCGCGCTGATGGGCCTCTCGGCACGGCTCTACTACCACGCCGCCTCGGCCGACAGCACGGACGACCCCGACCTCGCCCGGGCCGACTTCGACCAGGGCGTGCTGCTCGGCACCCAGCTCGCCTCGGGCCTCAGCGCCAGCGCGCTGATGGACGCCGGCGCCAGCTCCTGGATGGCCTTCGGCGCGGTGATCAGCACCCACCCGGACGCCGACCTCGCCCTCGCGGAGGCCGCCCGGCTCTCGTGGGGCCAGGGCCAGTCTGAGCGCAGCGTCGCCGTGGCCAGCGAGGCCTTCGGGGTGCTGAACCCCACCGCGGGCACCGAGCCCCAGGCCGTCATCGACGCCGAGGGCCGCAGCTTCGTCGCGAGCACCTTCGCCGCGCCGGACCTGACCACCATGGGTGACGCCTGGACCTCCTGGGAGTCCACCCTCGCCGCCATGCCCCGGGACGACCAGCCCGCGAGCGGCGGCCTGCTCTTCCAGACCGAGACCTTCGCCGACCTGAGCCTGCTCTCGGCCGACCTGATGCTCACCGCCGCGGCGGACGGCGCCACCACCTGCCGCGACACCGTGCGCAGCGCTGCTGACAGCATCGTGAGCGACGGCGTCATGACCGAGGTCGAAGCCGAAGCCCTCGCCATGAGCGCCGTCTCGGCCTGGGCCACCTACCGCGACGACATGGACACCACCGTCGTCGACGTGCTCACCGACCTGCTGCCGGGCCTCGACGCGGCCACCTCGCCCATGGCCGCCGCCGCCACCACCGACGTGCTCGTCTCGCTCGAGGGTGGCTGGGTCGCCGATGCCCGCTGATCTCTCCCGCACCGGGCGCCGCGGCCGGCCCCCCCGCCGCCGCACGCCCTCCCTCCTGCTCTCTGCCCAGACGCACCGCGCCCCGACCGTGATCCCCCACGGCCGGGGCGCTGGCGGTCTTGGGGGGCCGGCTCAGTCGGCGCGGATGACGTCGAGGCCCACGTAGGGGCGCAGCACTTCGGGCACGACGATCGAGCCGTCGGGCTGCTGGTGGTTCTCCATCAGCGCGATCATCACCCGCGGCAGGCCGAGGCCGCTGCCGTTGAGGGTGTGGACGAAGGCGGGCTTGCGGGTGGCGGCGTCGCGGTAGCGCAGGTTGCTGCGCCGGGCCTGGAAGTCGCCGCAGTTGCTGACCGAGCTGATCTCGAGCCACTCCTGGCAGCCGGGGGCCCAGGCCTCGAAGTCGTAGGTGATCTGCGAGCCGAAGCCGAGGTCGGCGGTGCAGAGCTGGAGCACCCGGAAGTGGAGGCCGAGGGCCGTGCAGAGCGCCGTGATGTGGGCGCGCATCTCCTGGAGGGCCGCGTCGCTGTCTTCGGGGCGGGTCAGCTTGTAGAGCTCGACCTTGTCGAACTGGTGGCCGCGCTTGATGCCGCGCACGTCGCGCCCGTGGCTCATCTTCTCGCGCCGGAAGCACGGGGTGTAGGCCGTGTAGGAGACGGGAAGCTGCTCTTCGTCGAGGATCTCGTCGGCGTGGTAGCCCGTGATGGGGATCTCGGCCGTGGGCACGAGCCACTTGTCGTCGCTCTCGTCCCGGTAGATGTTGTCGCGGAACTTGGGGAGCTGGCCGGCGCCGAAGAGCACCTGCTCGCGCACCACGAAGGGCAGGTAGAGCTCGGTGTAGCCGGCGTCCTGGTGGAAGTTCAGCAGGTAGGCGATGAGGCCCCGCTGGAGCCGGGCGAGGCCGCTGCGCAGCACGTAGAAGCGGCTGCCGGCGAGCTTCACGCCGCGGTCGAAGTCGATGAGGCCGAGCTCGGCGCCGAGGTCCCAGTGGGGCTTGGCCGCGAAGTCGAGGGCCACGGGCGCGCCGAAGGTCTCGATGACGACGTTGTCGTCTTCGGTGGCGCCGACGGGGGTGCGCGGATCGACGAGGTTGGGGAGGCTGGCGATGATCGCGTCGCGCTCGGCGATGAGCTCCTTCTCGCGCTCCTCGGCCGCCTGCATGCGCTCCTTGATGGCGCCCACGGCGTCGATCTTGGCCTGACGCTCGTCGGCGTCGCGGCACTTGCCGATCTCCTTCGAGAGGCTCTTGCGCTCGCCCCGGAGCTGGTCGCGCTCGCTGACGACGCCCCGCCACTCCTCGTCGAGGGCCAGCACCTGGTCGACGGCGCTGGGCTCCCCGCCGCGGGCGGAGAGGGCGGCACGGATGGTGTCCGGGTCCGAGCGGAAGAGCTTGATGTCGAGCATGGGGCCAGTCCTGGGAGAGCGGGGCGGCCGCATATCGAGTTGGCCACCCGGGGCAAGCGCTCAGAGGGTCTGGAGGAAGCCCAGGAGCAGCTCTTGGTCGGCCGGGTCGAGGGCGGCCCAGGCCCGCTGGGAGGCCGCGGCCTCGCCGCCGTGCTTGTCGATGGCCGAGGACAGGGTGGGCGCGCTGCCGTCGTGCATCCACGGGCCCGTCTGCGCCACGTCCCAGAGGGGCGGCGTGCGGAACTCGCTCGGCAGCACCCCGTCCTCCTGGTCGACCAGGGGCGCCGTGGCCAGGGCCACGTCGTGCAGCAGCAGGTCGGTGTGGGCGCGGACCCCGCCCAGCTCGGGACTGTGGCAGCTGGCGCAGCCGACCGCGGCGAAGAGGGCCTCGCCCGCCTCCGCGTCGATGCCCTCGGGCGCGGCCTTGGCCGGCGGTGCGTCGAGGTGGGAGAGGTAGAAGGCGAGGTCTGCCCAGTCGCCCGTCGACACCTCGGGATCGGCCACGTCGTCGCCGTCGTCCTCGCGCGAGAAGTCGGTGGCCGTGGCGTCGACGGTCAGGCCCACCTCGTTGATGAGGGCGTCGGCCGCGAAGTCGACCACCGAGGGGATCTGGGCCTTCCAGCCGAAGCGCCCGAGCCGCCCGTCCGCGAGGGTGCGGGCGCGGCCCGAGATGCCGTCGCCGTCGAGGTCTTCGGGGTCTTCCCCGGCGAGGATCTCGTCGACGGGAATGCCCTCGAGCAGCCCGACCCCGAGCAGGGTGGGGGGCTGGCGGGGCTCGACCACGTTGACCTCGGCGGGCAGGCGCATGGGCCACTCGCCGGGCAGGGTGGACCGGGGCAGGGCCGGGGTCTCGAGGCTGGAGAAGCTGCCGTCTTCGTGCCAGGTGCCGATGCGGAGCACGCTGGTGTCGATGCCGCCGGCGCCGCCCAGCACCGGATCCTGGTGGCAGGCCCGGCAGGAGTCGGCGTTGAAGTCGGTGCCCAGGCCGTCCTCGGGGTCGTTGTCAGCGTCGAAGAGCGCGCGGCCGCGCAGCCAGCGGGCCTCGTCCTCGGCGCTGAGGCCGGCCACGGGGCCGCCGTGCTCGCCGGCGACCGGGGGGGCGGCCTCGAAGCTGGTGAAGTGGGCCTTGCCGGGCTCGTGGCCGCCGAGGGACTCGAGAAAGGCGATGACCGCGGCCTGGTCGTCCGCCGAGGCCGCAGCGTAGGCCTCCTGGGCGGCCGTGCCCTCGCCGCCGTGGAGCAGGATGGCCGCGTGGAGCGAGTCGGCGCTGCCGTCGTGCATCCACGGGCCGTGCATGGCCACGCCCCAGAGGGGCTGGGTGCGGAACTCGGAGCCCATGGCCAGCCCGGCGCCGATGCCGTCGGCCATGGCCTCGCCCATGTCGTGGAGCAGCAGGTCGCTGTAGAGGGGCAGCAGGCCGATGGTGCTGTCGAGGCGCGGGATGTGGCAGCCGGCGCAGCCGAGGCTGTCGAAGAGGGCCGCCCCCTGCTCGCCCTGGGCGTCGAGGGGCCCGGGCAGGGGCGCCGCGATGTAGGTCGAGAAGATCAGCAGGTCGAGCTGGTCTTCGTCGCTGAGCTCGGGGTCGTTGACCGCGTCGTGGTCGGTGGTGGGCTCGCCCGGGGCCGAGACCTGGGCGTCGGCGGCCGACTCGAGCAGCAGGAAGGGGAAGACCCGCCCCAGTCCGAGCCCCAGCTCGCGCTGGGCGGCCTCGCGGGGGGCCGGGGGCTCCTCCGGGAAGACGTGGAACAGCGGGTTGGTCGTGATGCCCATCTGGTTGAGGATGGCGCCCCGGTTGAAGCTCTCGAGGCCCGCGGCCTGGGACTTGTAGCCGAGGCGGCCCACCCGTCCCTGCTCGTAGTTGGGCCGGCCCGAGATGCCGTCGCCGTCGGCGTCGTTCTCGTCGGCATTGGCGAGGATGTCTTCGTCGGCGATGAAGGCGAGCAGCCCCATGCCGAACATCGGCGGCGCGTTGCGGCGGGCGTAGGTCACGGCGTCGGCGGACTCGGCGATGTGGCCGCCGTGGAGGCTGTAGAGGTTGCGCACGGGGCCGTGGCCCTCGCTGCCGCCGTCTTCGAGGGCGCCGTCCCAGCGCTCGGACTTGACCAGCCAGAAGTCGCGGTAGCGGGGGGCCGAGCCGCCCACGACGGGGAACTGGTGGCAGCCGCCGCAGGAGTCGGCGTTGAAGGTCGGGCCGAGGCCGTCGGCGGCCGAGAAGGCCTGGCCCGCGATGGCCCGCCCGCGCTCGTAGGCCGCGAGGGTCTCGCCGCTCAGGGTCGGGATGGGATCGCCGAGCTGGGCCTCGGAGACGAAGATGTCGGCGTCGTTCTCGGGATCGGGCGCCGGGTCGTCGGGGTCCGTGCCCCCGGGCTTGGCGCCGCCGGGCTCGGTGGCACAGCCCGCGAGGAGGAGCAGCAGCAGGGTCGGGCGCATGGGGGACCTCACTCGGGGGCCGGGGCGGTGAGCACGACGCCCTGGAAGCTGTCGCTGCTGGTGTAGAGGTTGCCGCCGACGGCGTACATGGTGCCGCCGGGGGTGCCCCAGGTGGCGTGCAGCACGTCGCTGGTGGACCCCAGCACCTCGTCGAGGGTGTCGTCGGCGATGGAGTAGAGACCAGAGTAGCCCAGCTCGCCGACGACGACGGCCGTTCCGCTCGGGTAGACCATCACCCCGTTGAGGCCCGCGCCGGCCTGGACCGTGCGCTGGAGCCCGCCGGCCCCGTCCGCCTCGAGGATGACCCCGGTGCCGCGCCCGCCGACCACCACGAGGGGCCCGTGGGCCGCGTTGGCGGTCACGAGGTCGGCCGCGATGCCCGTCGGCGCCGCCGCAAAGCTCGTGCCGGCGCCCACCATGGCCACCCCCCCGACGCCGATGGCCCAGACCTCGTCGGGCGAGACCGCGTGCACCTTGAAGAGGTTGGTCGGACCCTCGAGCTGGGCGGGGATGTCGAGGGCCGTCCAGGCCGTGCCGTCGTAGTGGAGGGCCAGGGCCGTGCTGCCGCCCCAGGCCGACGCGCCGCCCACGGCGTAGACGTCGTCGGGCGCCAGGGCGTAGAGCCCCCAGATGGCCTCCTCGACGGGCTGGCTGTGGTCGGTCCAGGTCGCGCCGTCCCAGTGGAGCAGGGTGCCCGCGATGCCGCCCACCCAGACGTCGTCGGGCCCCGTGCCGTGGACCCAGTTGAGGATCGGCACGGTGACGGGCAGCACGACCGGCGAGAACTGGTCCCCGCTGCCCCGGAGCACCACCCCCGCGTCGGGCTGGCCCCCCACGATCCAGACGTCGTCGGCGCTGCTGCCCCAGACGCTGAGCCAGGCCCCCCGCGCGTCGGCGGTGATGGCCGGCGACCAGTCGATGGCGGGCCCGGTCGTGCCCGAGTCCCCGCCGTCGCCGGTCGGGAGGTCGGCATAGACGCGGCTGCCCGTGTCTTCGGACTTGCCGCTGCAGCCCCCCAACACCAGGAGGAGGCCGGCGACGACGCCGACGGGGGGGGTGACCTTGCGCATTTGGCTGCTCCTCGCCCGACAACGCAAGGACTGTAGCCGCTCTCCGGGCCGCTGTCGGCAATGCAAGGCGCGAGCGGGCCCCTTCAGCCCGCCGTCGCCGTGGCCCGCAGCAGCCCGGGCTTCGTCACCACGCCGACGAGGCGCCCGCCGTCGACCACCGGCACGACACTGAGGTGCTCCTCGACCATGAGCGCCGCCACCGTGTCGAGGCGGGCCTCGGGGCCCACCGTGCGCACGGTCGCGGTCATGATCTCGGCCACGGTGGTGCCGCTGATCTTCTTGAGCTCGGCCTCGGTGCGGTCGGCCCCGAGGGGCAGCACGGCGTCCATGAAGGCGAAGAAGGTCGGCAGGTGGACCTTCTTCTCGCGGAAGACGAGGTCCATCGTGGTGACGACCCCGACGAGCGCACCGGCGGCGTCGACCACACAGGCGCCGTCCGCGCCCGTGTCGAGCAGCAGCCGGGCCAGCGCGGGCACGGGGGCCTCCGGGGCGACGGTGAGGGGCGGGGACTCCATGAACGCGGCGGCCTTCAGCACGGGGGCTCCAAGCAGGGGGTGGGGCCATCCATAGCAAGGCCGGGGCCCATCTCCAGCCCCACCAACGCGTCGTTCTCGGCGACTACCGTGCCAGCTCGCCCGGTCGGGGTGGGCGAGGGCGCACGGTCGGCGCCCCGAGACCCCGGAGCGCCCCCCCGAGAACGAGGACGGGCGACCCGAGGGCCGCCCGCCAGCGCCGGGGCGCGACCGGCATCAGCCGTCGCAGTCACCGATGAGCGCGTAGTTGATCTCGATGGTGGCGCCGCCCTCGGGCACGTAGTCGGAGTCGAAGTCGATGGCGTTGGTCGAGGGGTTGTACTCCCACCCGATGGTGGTGGTGATGCCGTCGATCTTGACCACGATGGTCTCGGGCACGGGGTACTCGGTCAGCTCGAAGGAGCTGAGGTCGGAGGCCGAGCCCTCGGCGAGGGCCTCGAGGTGGCCACCCCAGTCGGTCGCGCAGATGGAGAGGAACAGACCGCCCGTGGCGACCGTGGCCTCGTAGAAGCCCGTGAACGCCGAGGCCGACCCACAGCCGCCGGGGTAGTCGCCGCCGATGGCGTGCATGACGACGTCGTCCGGGTCGTCCTTGAGGCCCTGGAAGAGGCTGACGTAGTGGGTGTAGTTGTTGGTCGACTGCTCGGGCTCGTCGGAGACACCGACGAGGTTGAGCGTGGCGTCGTCGCGGATGAGGCCCTCGTTGCAGCCGCCGGAGTAGGACTCGGCGATCGCCTCCTCGAGGAGCATGAAGGGGCGCTCGGTGTTGGAGCCGTAGGAGGCGCCGAGGTTGATCATCGTGGTGATGGTCGCGATGGCGTCGTCGGCGGAGAAGGTGTTGTCGATGTAGAGGTCGGCGCCGTTGATGCAGCCGTCGTCCTCGACCGTCGCGGCGACGTGGAAGTCGGCGTCCAGCTCGGCCATGATGCCCGTGAAGGTGCCGAAGTTGTTCTGGACGTTCTCGATGTCGTCGTACATCGAGCAGGAGCGGTCGACCGCGAAGAGGATGTCGGTCTCGCCCTTGATCGGCTGGTTGTAGATGTCGGTGTTCTCGCCGTAGAGCTCACCCGACGCGTTGATGGTGGCGAGCACCGTCGTCTGGAAGGGGTCGTTCGAGTCGACCATCAGGTAGGCGGTGTCGTCGAGCTCGTCGAAGGGACGGGTCTCGACCACGACCTGGCGCACGTCGCCGGGGACGAGGGTCCAGGGCAGGGCGCCGTTGACCGCCTCGTTGGCGTCGAACTTGAGGTCGACGGTCGAGGCGGTGTTGAAGTCGATGTTGTCGACCACGAGCTCGGCGGTGCCGACGTTCGTGATGGTGAAGGTCTGCTCGGCATCACAGCCGATCCAGAGGGTGCCGAAGTCGTACTCGGTGGGGGACAGCTCGATGATGGGAGCGATGCCCTTGCCGTTGACGATGACGTCGACCGTGCCCTCGTCCGGGTCATCCGAGTTGATGTGGATGATGCCGGAGTTCACCTCGGCGGTGAACGGGGTGTAGGAGACCGTGAACTCGGCGGAGCCCTCGGGGGGGATGAGCGCGGAGCTGATGGCCGAGACCTCGAAGGTGCCGTCGCCCTCGACCTCGATGCTGGCGATGTGGAGGTCGCTGACGCCCGTGTTGGTGACCGTGACGACCTCGAGCTCGGTGGCCGGGGGGGCGGCCGTCTCGTAGGCGAGCACGTCGCCGAAGTCGATCTCGACCGGGTTCACCTCGATGTCGGGAGCGCCGTCATCGGTGATCTCGTTCTGACCCTCGGTCTTCTCGTTGATCTCGTATTCCTGGCAGGCCACCGCAAGGAGGCCGATGCTGCCGATGAGGAGGGTGCGGTTCATGGGGCGCTCCTGGGCGAAGGGGTCGTCGGGCGGATGTGGGGTCTCGGGGGGCGCTACGCCGGGCGGTCGCGGGGTGTGACAGCCGGCACAGAAAAAAACCGGGGGGATGGTGGGACCCGCGCGGGCGCGGATCGGCCCCGGGGGAGGCACGGGACCGGCCCGGGACGGATCCCGGCGCCCGCGCGCCACCCGAGCGGAACGGGCCAATGGTACACCAGCCAGAGGGCGGCGGCGAGGGGGACGATCCACATCTCGATGACATCCCCCTTCCGCCCGCCGGGACGGGCTCAGCGGACGGGGGTGCCCGGGGCGACGGGCGCCGAGGAGGCCGCGAGGGCGACAATGCCGTCGTCCCCACCGATCGCGAGCACCATGCCCTGGCTCTCGACCCCGCGCAGCTTGCGGGGGGCGAGGTTGGCCACGACGAGCACCTGGCGACCCATGAGGGCGTCGGCGCTGAAGGTCTGGGCGAGGCCGGCGACGATCGTCCGGGGCTGGTCTTCGCCCAGGTCGACCGTCAGCACGAGCAGCCGGTCGGCCTGGGGGTGGGGCTCGGCGGCCGTGACCGTGCCGACCTTGATCTGGACCTTGGCGAAGTCCGAGAACTCGATCGGCCCCGCGGCAGCCGCAGCGGCGGCGGCCTTCGCGGCGGCCTCTGCGGCCTTCTTCTCGCGCTTGAGCTGGTTCTTCGACTTCTTCGGGGGCGCCGGCGGGGGGGCCGCGGCGGCCACGAGGGCCTGGATCTCTTCGGGCAGCTCCTGGAGCCGCGGGAAGAGCGGTTCGCCGGCCTCGACCGCCGTGCCGGCGGGCAGGGCCCGGAGCGTGTCGAGCGCCGTCCACTGGACGCCGTCCTGGCCCAGCTTGCGGGCGAGCTCGTCGGCCTTGGCGGGGCAGACCGGAGACAGCAGGGCCGCGGCCACCCGGCAGACCTCGAGGCAGCGGCGCATGACGCCCGCGAGGCGCACGGTGTCGCCCGCCTTGTTGAGCGCCCAGGGGGCCGTGCTGTCGATGTACTTGTTGGCGGCACCGACGAGGTCGAAGGCGGCCTGCAGCGCGCTGTGGAACTGGGCCCCGTCCATGGCGGCCTGGTAGGCGGCCCAGCTCTCGGCGGCCTGGGCCTCGAGGGCATCGTCGAGATCAGTGTTCTCGTCCAGCTCGGGCACGACACCGCCGAGCCACTTGCCGGTCATCGACAGCGCCCGGTGGGCGAGGTTGCCGAGATCGTTGGCCAGGTCGGCGTTGTAGCGCAGCAGGAAGCCCTCGTGGTCGAAGTCGCCGTCGCCGCCGAAGGGGATCTCGCGCAGCAGGAAGTAGCGCACGGCGTCGACGCCGTAGTTCCGCACCAGCAGGGCCGGATCGAGCACGTTGCCGACGCTCTTGCTCATCTTGCCGCCCTTCACCGTCCACCAGCCGTGGGCGTAGAGGCAGTGGGCCGGCTCGAGGCCGAGGGCGAAGAGCATCGTCGACCAGTAGATGCTGTGGGTGGTGAGGATGTCCTTGCCCACGAGCTGGTAGTCGGCGGGCCAGTGCTGGGAGAAGGTGGGGGCGCACTGGGCCGGGTCGGGGTGGTAGCCGATGGCCGTGATGTAGTTGAGCAGCGCGTCGAACCAGACGTAGGTGACGTACTCGCGGTCGAAGGGCAGCTCGATGCCCCAGCTCATGCGGGTCTTGGGCCGGGTGATGCAGAGGTCGCCCACGCCCTTCTTCATGGCGCCCAGCACCTCGTTCCGCCGCGAGACCGGCCGGATGAAGTCGGGGTGGTCGTCGATCCACTGGGCGAGCTGGGGGGCGTACTTCGACATCCGGAAGAACCAGTTCTTCTCCTTGATCCACTCGACGGGCTGGCCCGTGTCGGGGCACTTGCCGTCGACGAGGTCCTTCTCGGTCCAGAAGCGCTCGGCGGCGGTCGAGTACCAGCCCTCGTAGTGGTCGGCGTAGATGTCGCCCTCGTCGTAGAGCTTCTGGAGCACGGCCTGGACCACCCGGGTGTGGCGGGGCTCTGTGGTGCGGATGAAGTCGCTGTTCTCGACCGAGATCATCGGCAGCAGGCCCTTCCAGTGGACCAGCATGTCTTCGATGTGCTCGAGGGGGCTGATGCCGCGCTTGTTGGCCGCCTCGAACACCTTCTGGCCGTGCTCATCGGTGCCCGTGAGCATCCAGGCCCCGCGGCCCATCGCCTTGTTCCAGCGGGCGAGGGTGTCGGCCGCGATGGAGGTGTAGGCGTGGCCGATGTGGGGGCGCCCGTTAACATAGTAGATGGGCGTCGTGACGTAGAAGGTCTTCTGGTCGCTGTTCTCGGAACTGGACACGGGGGCTCCCGGCGGGTGGGGCGGGGGCACACGGGAGGTGCGCACGGCGGGCCGGAATAGTCGCCGGGCAGGCCCGAAGCAAGGCGGGCCCCGGGAGGACGGGGGCGGGGCGGAGCCGCGGGACGGAGAGGGCCCGCCTTGTGGTGCGGCGGCCGGTGCGATAGCGGCCCGACCATGGCGCGCGCACTCGGCTACTCCCTGAGCACCTTCGACCCCGCTGACCCCGGACGGCTCTGCCGTGGGCGTGAGCGGTGGATCGACTCCTTTCCCGCTGAAGACGACGACGCGGCGCCCCTGCTGCGCCGCATGTCGGTCTCGGGGGCCCGCTTCTCGGACGACAGCGCCCGGGACGCCCTGCGCGGCCTGCGCTTCTCGGGGCTCACGGCCGGCGCGGTCATCCGGGCCCTGTGGCCCGACTCCGAGCTGGTGGCCTGGTCCGAAGACGGCCACCCCCGCCACGTCCCGGCCGAGGCCGAGGGCGTCGAGCACTACCAGCTCCACGAGGTCGGCGGCCCCCTGCGCCAGTGGTACTCCCGCTGGACGATGGTCTGCGCCGACGCCGCCGAGCTCGACCGGGCCATCGAGGCGGGCGCCGACGTCATCCTCGTCCTCGACGAGGTGCCCGAGCCCGAAGACGCCGAGGTCTCACCGCTGATCACGGCGCCCGTGGCCGACGCCTGGATGGACCCGACCCACCGCGGCGGGCTGCCCGAGGGGCTGCGCCAGGATCTCTTCCTGCTCACGGGCTACCGGGTCGACGGCGCCCCCGCCCGGTCCTTCCAGGCCGGCGCCGTGCCCGTCGTGCTCCAGCACTGCAAGGCCCTCGTGCTCGTCCACCAGGACAAGCACGCCCCCTGCCTCGGCATCTACGGCCCCGACGACCTCGACCCCCGGGAGGCCCTCGCCGCCCTGGCCCGCGAGAACGGCGCGCTGCCCGTGCCCTTCGCCATCCCGCCCATGCTCGCCCGCTGGGACCGCGCCCTCTGGGAGCTGCGCCAGGTCTGGGACGAGGGCGCGATGGGCGAGTACCCCGTGCCCCCGGCCGCCGACAACGTGGGCGGGTGGGGACGCCGGGGCGGACGGCGCCGGCGCCAGAAGCGGACCGATGAGGAATAGCCGGGGCGCCCTCGTGGCCCTCGCGCTGTGGCTCGCAGCCCTGCCCGCCCGGGCCGTGGACGACTGGATCTCTCCGGACGCCGCCGGCGAGCTGGCCTGGGGCACGGACGCCCGGCCCGCGCGCATCAAGCGCATGGAGAAGAAGCTCAACCTGCCCGACCTGGGCTACGCCGGGCGCAACGCCACCGACAAGCCCGACGACTGGGAGTCCATCGGCCCCCACGAGCACGGCGAGCGGCGCTTCCTGCGCTACGTCGACGGCGCGCTGGTCGACGCCTGGCTGCTGCGGGAGGGCCCCCTCGACGCGACCCCCTTCGAGATCCGGGGCACGGTCGAGTGGCAGGGGGCCGTGCTCGGCATGAACCGCGACGGCTGGCGCGAGGTGGGCGACGCGACGAGCTGGGTCTCGGAGGGCCGCACCGTGATGCTGTGGCGCTCCCGGGCCTCGAGCGCCGAGCTGCTGGCGAGCCGGGCCATCCCGGGGGGCCGCTACACGGCCCGGCGCCCCACGGTGCTGGCCCCCGACGACCGGCTGCCCACGGGCCGGGCCGGCATCAAGGGCGAGCTCAAGCGCCAGGTCAAGCCCGCCACGGCGCGTCTCGAGGCCTGCCTCAACGACGTGCCCAAGCCGGTCCACGCCACCATCCACCTCGCCTATGACAAGCTGGGGCGGCTGGCGCGCATCAAGGTCGACGGCGACAAGCCCATCTACGAGGCCGAGCAGTGCATCGCGGGGGCGCTCATCAAGCTGCCCGCGGGCCCGCTGGTCGAGGGCAGCTTCGAGATCTCCCGGTTCCGCTGACTCCCCGGCGGCCCCGACCGCCGCCCGAGGAGGAGCCCCTGCGCCGCTGCCGCCCCGCCCCCCCGCTGGCCCTGCGGGCGCTGCTCGCGCTGTGGCTCGGGCTGTGGGCCGGTCCCGCGGCGGCGGCGGGGGTGGTGGTCGCCATCCAGACCGCCGACGAGCTGGGCGCCTGGACCACCTGGCAGGCCGCCCCGGGCACGACGACCAGCGAGGCCTGGCGCCTCGTGGGCGACCGCCGCCAGGCCCTGCGGGTGGGCGACACGGTGCCCGACGACCAGCCGATCATCACGCGCCGGGCCCGGGTGCGCATCGAGGTGGCCGGCTCGGGCACCATCACCCTCTACGACGACAGCGAGACCCAGCTGGCCGACCACGGGCAGATCGGAAGAGCGTCGGGGAGGGAAAGAGTGTCTTAAGACGTGTAGATCTCGGTGGTCGCCGTATCATTAAAAAGGGGGGGGGGGGGGGGGGGG
>CAXQUZ010000061.1:0-2324 GCA_964226865.1 Myxococcota bacterium
ATGGGCGCGACTCCGGGGGCAGGGGCGCGCGCAGCCTGGCGCGGAGGGCGTCGGGGAAGCGGTGGCCGAGGCAGACGCCGACGTGGCCACCGGGGACCACGGCCGTCCGGACGGGGCCGCCCCAGACCCGGGCGAGCCCGAAGGCGGCGGGGGTGGGGCAGATGTGGTCCCGGGAGGCGCCGAAGGCGACGGCGGGCACCCGGCCCTGGGCCAGATCCACCGGCCGTCCGTCGAGCTCCCAGCCGCCCGTCATCAGTCGGTTCTCAAAGTAGCAGGCGCGGACGAAGCTGCGGTAGGCCGCGCCGGGCAGCGGCACGGTGTCGCGCTTCCAGTTCTCGACGGCGGCCCAGAGGCGGCGGAAGTCGGGCTCGTCGATGTGGTCCCAGAGGGCCTTGTGGGCGCGCATGCGGCTCTGGGGGCGGATGCGCGCGAAGCCCTCGTCGACGAGGTCGCCCGGCACGTTGCCGAGGCCGTCGACCAGCGCGTCGAGGGGGAAGAGCTCGGGCCGCACCCAGCGGGCGAGGCGCCCGGACTTCTCCATGTCGATGGGGGCGGCGAGCAGGGCCATGCGCCGCGCGCGGTCCGGGTGGCGGGCCAGGGCCATCGCGAGGAAGGTGCCGCCGAGGCAGTAGCCGAGGGTGTCGGGGCGCCCGGTGGGGCCGAGGGTGCCGGCGGCCCGGGCGTGGCGGGTGGCCCGGTCGAGCATGCGCACCAGCACCCCGTCCACCAGCTCGGAGAGGGGCTGCTCGGCCGCCTCGGGACCGGGCCGGCCCCAGTCGAGGAGGTAGACGGGGATGCCGTCGTTGACCAGCTTCTCGACCACGCTGCGGCCGGGCAGCAGGTCGAAGATGGTCCAGGTGTTGATGAGCGGCATCACGATGAAGAGCGGCGCCGCGTCGGACCGGGCCCGGCCCGGCGCCGGCGGGAAGGCGCGGAGCTGGGCGCAGCCCTGGGAGAAGATCACCCGGTGGGGGGTCTGGCCGGTGCGGGCCCGGGCGACGGGGCCGCCCGCGAGGAAGCTGGCGACGGCCAGGCCTCGGTCGAGGGGCGACGGGACGGGGGCCGACACCAGCACGATCAGTCCTTCTTGGCGGCGGGCTTGCGCCGGGTGCGGGGACGGGGCGCCGTGTTGGCCTCGATGGCGGCGAGGCGGGCCTCGATGCCGGCCAGGGTCTCGGCCATGGCCACCCGGGCCTCGGCGGCCTCGATGCGGGCCTGGATGGCCTCCTTCTCGGCGCGGGCCACGGCCTCCTCGTGGCGGGCGAGGCCATCACGCACCTCGAGCACCGTGTCTTCCATCTCGAGCAGCCGCTTCTCGAGGAGGGTCGCGATGCGGGCCAGCCGGGTGAGGTCGCTGCGGGTCGGCAGGTGCATGCGGGTGAGCTGCTCGTCGACCTGCTGCTCGTAGACGGCGCGGGCCTGGGCCATGCCGGCGAGCTGCTGGCCGCTGGCCCCGAGGAATTCCTTCGACTCGAGCAGCTGGTCCCACCAGGTGGTCACGCCCTTCTCCCACTGCTCGTACATCTCCTCGGTGAACTTGGAGAGGTCGGGAAAGCCGTTGGGGAAGCCATTCGGAGGGGTCGACTCGGCGGTGGACATGGGCTGCTCGGGGGCGCGGGGGAGGGGACGGAGAGGGCCAGGGCCGCCGGGGTGGCGGCCCCGGCAGGGGGCTCAGGACGCGGGGGTCTCGGTGGCAGTGGCGCCGGCGACGGCGGCCTCCTGCTCGTCGACGACCACCTTCTGGGCGTCGAGCATGGCGTCCACGCCGAGCTTCCAGGCGTCGAGGCCGGCCTGGATGCCCTGCTGCATCTGGGCGCCGAAGGCCTCGGTGGCGCGGCTGAGCTGGCTCTGCTGCAGGGCAGCGAGCTTGCGGTTCAGGGCGAGGGCCTTGGTGGACTGCGCGGCGGCGGTCTTCTGGAACTCGCGCTGCATCTCCTTCATGGCGTCGAGGTCGAAGCCGGGCATGGCCACGCTGTCGAAGGAGGGCGCGAAGGGGAAGGAGAATTTCGAGCTTTCGCCGAACATCGTCGTCTCCGGGGCGCGGGTCTCGAGCGAGCCCGTGCGGTGTGGGGTCTTGCGGGTGGGCCGGGGGGCTTCCCGGTGGACCCAGTGTAGGATCCGTGCTGCGATGCGGCAAGGGCTTTTTGCGTTGCAGCATGGTCCGGCCGGGGAGCCAGCCGGATAGGGGGGCGCCAGACCCAGAACGGAGGTCTCCGTGCGCATCATCAAGAAGTACAGCAACCGCCGCCTCTACGACACCTCCGGCTCCCGCTACATCAACCTCGAAGAGCTCGAGATCGGAAGAGCACACGTCTGAACTCCAG
>CAXQUZ010000062.1:0-4119 GCA_964226865.1 Myxococcota bacterium
AACTACACGTCTTAAGACACTCTTTCCCTACACGACGCTCTTCCGATCTGATCCCGAGACCGGCGCCCGGTGGTCGGGGGCGGACTGGGCGGCCGCGGTGGGGCAGGACCCGTCCGCGGTCGTGCAGGTGGTGGAGCGGGGCGGGCGCCTCCAGACCCGGGGGCTGCGGCAGTGGGGCCACGCCGAGCTGGTCAGCGCCCGCACCGATGCCCAGGCGGCGGCGGGCCTCGCGGGCCTCGCCCGGGTGCGGCTCGCGGGGACGGCCGGGGCGGGGCCGGCCCAGCTCCCGGTCTACGGCTGCGCGGGCGACGGGCCGGCGGTGCTCTCCCGGGCGGCGCGCCAGGCGGGAGATCCGCCGCCCCCGCTCGTCGCGGTCGACTGGCCCCCGGGGCTCGCCTGTGTGGCCGCGGGCCCGGCAGTGGCCTCCCTGGCCCAGCTCCAGGTCGCCGCGCGGGAGCGGCTCGACGGCCCGCTGCGGGGCGCCTTCGCCCGGGGCGAGGGCGAGCTGCTGGTGAAGCTCCCCTTCCCCACCCGCCACGAGGAGGGCGCGGCGGGCCAGCCGGGCGAGACTGTCGTGGAGTGGCTGTGGGTGGCCGTCGAGAGCTGGGAGGGGGACGAGCTGCGCGGGCGCCTCCGCAGCGACGCGGTCGAGGCCGCCGCGCTCGTGGCGGGCACCCCCGTGTCGGGGGATGCCGCGCTGGCCTTCGACTACCTCTGGCGGCCCCTCGGCGGCGAGTGGGAGGGGGATCGCACGGCGGCGGCCCTGCCGGCGGCGCGCTGGGCGGTGGCCGAAGAGTGAGCGCGGGGCCGGGCGTCCCTCGGCACAGACTCAGTGGACGAGCCCGAGGCCCTGCTGGGGCGCGTCGGGCACGGTGGCCTCGAGGCGCAGCACGAGGCGCTCGCGCCGGGCCTGGGCGAACCAGCCCCCGACCCCGCCGGGGCGCGGCCAGCCGTCCACCGCTGCCCGGACGACGGGGGCGGGCCACTGGATGCCGCCCTCGGCAGCGAGCGGCGCGTGGGCCGTCCACCAGCGCCCGTCCGGCCACTCGACAAAGACCACGGCGGCGGGCTGGGGAGGCCGGCCCGGCTTGTGGAGCCGCAGCGCCCCGACCAGCGCCGTGCACTGGACCGTGGTCTGGCGATCCGCGTCGATCTGGGCCGCGAGTGCCGCCACGAGGCGCGGGGTGGCGGGGCCCACCGTGCGGGAGAGCTCGACCAGGTCGAACTGCTCGACCGTCGCCTCGCGCACGACCACCAGCGCGGGCCGGGGCCGGCCCTTGGCCAGGGTGGCGGCGAGGCGATCCCAGACGGCCATGCCGAGGGTGTGGTCGTCGGCGGGCGGCAAGACGGCCGGGTCCCGGGGGCTGCGCTTCACCCGCAGGCGGACACGGGACGACATCAGACCTCCAAGACCTGCCGCGCGCTATCGTCACGCCCGGCGCGGCGCACCCTGGTCGAGGGGGATGCCGAGGCGACCATAGAGCCGGTGGACCCGCCGGTGGTGGGCGCCCCGGCGGTCGCGCAGCGGCACGATCTCTTCGAGGTGGTCGCCCTCGACGGCGCCCTCCCGGCCCTCCAGCAGCACCAACTTGGGCTCGAGCAGCAGGCGGCGCGACAGCGGCCGGCCGTGGCGGGCCAGGATCCGGGCGGCCTCGGTGCTGCGCTTGGCCGGCAGCACGAGGCAGATCCGCGGCGCCATGCCCGCGGCGGCGGCCACCAGCTCGCTGAGGGTGCCGGCGAGCTCGTGCCGTGCGTGGGCCTTCAGGGAGTTGCCGGGCCGCTTGCCGCTGCCCGCCTTGAAGTAGGGCGGGTTGCAGACGACGAGGTCGGCCGTGCCGCCGTAGGAGCGGGCGTCGGCGTGGACGAAGGTGGCGTTGGCGAGGCCACTCTCGGCGGCAGAGAGCCGCGCCATGGCCACCCACTCGGGCTGGAGGTCGATGCCCGTCGTGGTCATGCCCAGCCGCGCCAGCAGCAGGGCCATGATCCCCGAGCCGGTGCCGAGGTCGATCACCGTGCGGGCCGTGCCGCCCTCCAGCGCGAAGGCGCTGAGGAGAAAGGGGTCCATCGCGTAGCGAAAGCCCTTCTGGGGCTGGTAGACCACCAGCCCCGGCAGGGGCGTCTCGCAGCTCAGGGGCGGCAGCTCCGGTGCGGAAGCCGCTTGCGCTTCAGCCAACAGGGGAGTCTCCGATGTCGCGTCGCCAGTCCCCTCCTGGCAGTCGGATCCGCGCGACCTGGGCATAAGCCCCGGCCAGGGCGGCCGTCAGATCGGGCCCCCGGGCCGTCACCCCGAGCACCCGGCCCCCGTCGGCGCGCAGGCGGCCCGCCTCGTCCCGGCGCACACCGGCGAGGAAGACGGCGCGGTCGTCCCGGGGCGGCGGCTCGGCCCCCTCGATGACGGCGCCCTTCTCGACCGTGCCTGGGTAGCCCCCCGCACACATCACGACACAGGCGGCGGCCCCCGCATGCCAGCGCAGGGGCCGGCGGGGGAGCTGGCCGTCCGCAGCCGACACCAGCAGCGGCAGCAGGTCTTCGTCGAGCATCATCATGAGCGGCTGGCACTCGGGATCGCCGAAGCGCACGTTGAACTCGAGCACCTTCGGGCCGTCCGGGGTGAGCATGAGGCCGGCGTAGAGCACCCCGGTGAGGGGGGTGCCGGCGGCGGCCATGCCGTCGACCACGGGCTGGAGCACGGTGCGCTGGATCTCGTCGACCAGGCCGGGCGAGAGGCCTGCCGGCGGGCAGACGGCCCCCATGCCGCCGGTGTTGGGGCCCTGTCCCCCCTCGAAGCGGCGCTTGTGGTCACGGCAGGGCAGCATGGGCACCGCCCGCGTCCCGTCGCAGAGGGCCAGCACCGAGACCTCGGGCCCGTGCAGGCGCTCCTCCACGAGCACCCGGGCGCCGGCGCCGCCGAAGCGTCCGGCGAAGATGCTGTCGATGGCCGCGTGGGCCTCGGCGGCGCTGTCGACGACGAAGACGCCCTTGCCCGCGGCGAGTCCGTCGGCCTTGACCACGCAGGCGCCGGTGGCCGCCGCCTTGGCTGCCGCGGCGCTGTCGCAGACCACCGCCGCGCCCGTGGGGATGCCGTGGGCACCGAGGAAGGCCTTGGCAAAGGCCTTGGACGACTCGAGCTGGGCGGCCGCCGCCGTGGGCCCGAAGGCCCGGATGTCGGCCGCAGCGAGCCGGTCCACGAGGCCGGCCGCGAGGGGGGCTTCGGGCCCGATCACGACGAGGTCGACGCCGTTGTCGACGGACCAGGCCACCGGGTCGGCACCGTCCGGCAGCACCACCGTGGGCACACCGGGCAAGGCGTGGGTGGTGCTGAGCTGGCGGAGCAGCGGGCTCTGGGCCAGCTTCCAGGCCAGGGCGTGCTCCCGGCCGCCCCCACCGACGAGCAGGACGTGCATGCGAACCTCCCGAACAGGCGCTGCTCGTAGCGCAGCGGCCCCGTCCCCGACAGCCCCGTTGCGGAAACGATGCGTGCCGCCGCGGCTCTACGGGTCTTCCGCGCGAGCGGGTGCGGGCAATTACTCGCTGAGCTCTGCCATGAGGGCCAGCGAGCGCACGTCGCCGGGGGCGAGGCGCAGGGCCTCCGAGAGCGAGCGCCGGGCGCCGCGGCTGTCGCCGGCCTTGAGCTGGGTCTCGGCCCGCCACCGGTGGACGGCGGGGGCGGAGGGCGCGTCCTGGAGGGCCTGGACGAAGAGGGCCCGGGCCTGGGGCGCGTCGCCGCGCATGCCGGCCGCCCAGCCCTCGACCCCGTGCACGATGCCGAGGTTCGCGCTCGTGTTGATGACGGCGCCGGCGTGCTTGCCCGCCTTGTCGGGCTTGTTGTGGAGCAGCCAGTACTGGGCGAGCGCCGCGTTGGCCACGCCGCTGTCGGGGGTGGCCCGCAGCCCCTTGGCCAGCAGGGTCGGGGCGCTGGAGCTGTCGGCGAGCACGGCCAGCACCCCCATGACGATCACGCCCCGGTTGGCGAAGCGCACGTCGCTGACCAGATCCTTGTCGATGCGGCGCTGGAGGCCGCGCCAGTCCGGGGCCGGGGTCCAGCGGGGGTGGAGCGGGCGGGTCACGGGCTCGGTGGGGAGGTCCATGAAGGCGACCGACTCGAGATCGGCAGAGCAC
>CAXQUZ010000063.1:0-20084 GCA_964226865.1 Myxococcota bacterium
GTCGCCGGCCGCCTCGCGCTGGGCGCTGGCCGTGGCCACGGCGCTCCCGAGCGCGCGCACCCGGTCGAGCCCGAAGCCCCTGAAGTCCCAGTCCTGGTTGTCGCGCAGCCCGATGACCACCAGCTCCATGTCGGGGTTGGCCCACTGGAGGAAGGGCAGGTTCATCTCCACCTCGTGGTGGGCGAAGGCCTCCCGGTCGGACACGAGGCCCGGGTCGAGCTCTTGGATGCGGGCGGTGAGGGCCGCGTCGATGGCGAGGGCGTGGCCGGGCACCAGCCAGGGGCCCTCGGTCCAGATGGCCTCGTCGACGCCGTCGTCGAAGTGGTTCGGCGCCAGCACCACCACCGTGTCGGGCGGGGTGATGCGGGCCCAGGCCTCGGCCGCCACGGGGCCCGAGTAGGCCAGGGCGGCGTGGGGGGTGAGCAGCGCGCGGGCCGGCCGGCGCTCGACGGGGCCGACGGCGTCGACGTGGCGCTGGACCTCGCGGTCGAGGGCACGGGGGTCTTCGGGGTACCACTCGCCCGCACGGGTCCAGCGGCGGGCCGTCGGGTCGTCGAGGCCGGGCTGGACGAAGGGGCCGCCCGTGTCGCCGGCCTCCTTGCCCGCGCCGCAGCCTCCGCCCAGCACCAGCGCGCCCACCAGCGCCCACCGGGCCTGTCGCTCGCTCACCATCGCCGTCTCCTCTGGGGGCCAGGTCGCCGCGGGGCGACCGACCGGGGCGCCGCCATAGCCCGCCCGGGGCGCCCCCGGGGGCACGGGCGCGGCCGCCTCCGGGGGGGCCGGCGCCTCCGGGCCAGGGCGCGCGGGGGCCGTGCCCGAGATCCGCCCACCGGGCACCGGCAGAGAGAGGCCCCGCACAGGCGCCGCCCTGCCGGTTGCTCAGAAGGGCTCGACCGCCCCCACCGAGGGCGGGCTGCTGCGGGCGTTCGACCACCAGTCGACCGTGCCGCCGTGGGCGGTGGTGCCGGCACCGGCGGCCGCACCGGTGGCCGCGGGCACGGGGGGGCTGTCGCTCGAGAGCACCGGATCCGCCGTGATGCGGTTCGCCCCGCCCGAGGCCGACAGGTAGAAGTCGGCGCTTGTGTTGGCCCAGTAGAGGTTGTGGTCGTTGCTCATGTTGCCCTTGCCGTTGAAGGCGAAGCCACGACTGTTGCCCGTGATGATGTTGTTGTAGATCTGGAAGGTCGTCGGCGAGCCCCGACCGGCCGCGTAGATGCCGTAGCTGGCGCTGTCGATGGTGTTGCGCAGGATGCGGATGGTCTGCATGGGCCGGCGGGTGGAGGAGCTGGTCACGGCCGTGCGGATGCCGTAGGCGCCCCCCGTGATGTGGGCGTCTTGCACCACCAGTGTGATGCGATCGGTGCTGTTGGTGCTGTAGTCGTAGAGGTAGACGGCCGCGTCGGGCGACTTGCCGTGCACCGTGCAGCGCTCGATGGTGGTGTTGGGGGTGCCCGTGCCGTCTCGGTCGATGAACACGCCGTACTGGTTGCTCACCTCGATGATGCAGTCCGACAGGGTGGTGTCGTAGACCACCCCGCCGTTGTCGAGCAGCTCGACGCCGTTCTTGACCGTGAGGCCCTGGAGCTCGACGGTGGCGCCGCTGACGCTGGTGTTGATGGTGACGTGGCCGTTGATCACGGCGTCGTCGGTGGCCGGGCCCACGATGCGCAGGTTGCCGCGGATGGTGGGGTTCTCGGTGTAGGTCTGGGCCCGCAGACAGATGGTCTGGACCGTGCTCGACTCGCCCAGCGCGCTCGCGGCCGCGCCGATGGAGCTGTAGGCGCCCGGCACGTTGTAGCCCGTGCAAGAGAAGGTGGGGTGGTCGACGCCGGCGCAGTCCTGGTCGATGCCGTCGCCGTAGATCTCGGTGGCCAGGGGGTTGATGTCGGCGTCGCTGTCGTCGCAGTCGGTGGCATCGTCGACGTAGGTGGTGGTGGCGTCGCTCGGGTCGGCACAGGCCAGCACGGGGCTGGCGCTCGCGTCGCCGTGGCCGTCGAGGTCGGCGTCGACCGTCCAGGCGCTGGCGCTGGTGGTGTCGAGATCGGCGTCGTCGTCGTCGATGTCGCCGTCGCAGTCCTCGTCGGTGGCCCCCTCGTCACAGACCTCGGTGGCCGCCGGGCTGACGGCGGCGTCGCCGTCGTCACAGTCGAGGGCGTTGTCGGCATAGGTGGTGCCGCCGCCGCTCGGGTCGTCGCACCGGGCCACCGCGGCCCCGCTGGCGTCGCCGTAGCCGTCGAGGTCGGCGTCGACGGTCCAGGCGCCGAAGCTCGCCGGATCCACCGCCGGATCCGCGTCGTCGGCCAGCCCGCTGCAGTCCTCGTCCGTGTCGTCGGCGTCGCAGACCTCGGTGGCGCTCGGGCTGACGGCCGCGTCGGCGTCGTCGCAGTCGTCGCCCAGCAGCGACCAGCCGGTGGCCGCCGGGGCGTCGCAGGCCGCCGTGGACGCGGCCGCGCTGTCGCCGTGGCCGTCGCCGTCGGTGTCGGGGAAGAAGGCCGCGAAGCTCGCCGGATCCACCGCCGGGTCGGCGTCGTCGGCCAGCCCGCTGCAGTCCTCGTCCGTGTCGTCGGCGTCGCAGACCTCGGTGGCGCCGGGGTGGACCGCCGGGTCGCTGTCGTCGCAGTCGGTGGCATCGGCCACATGGGCGGTGGCGGCGCTGGGGTCGAGACAGGCGAGAACGGCCTCTGCTGCGGCATCCCCGTAGCCGTCACCGTCCAGATCCGGCGACCAGGCCAGCGCCGAGGCGGGGTCGAGAGAGTCGTCGGCGTCGTCGGCCAGGCCGTCGCAGTCCTCGTCGGTGGCGGCCGGGTCGCAGACCTCGGTGGCGCCGGGGTGGACCGCCGGGTCGCCGTCGTCGCAGTCGGTGGCGTCGGGGGTCCAGCCGGCGGGGGGGGCGTCGCAGAAGTGGCGGGGGGTGGCGCTGGCGTCGCCGTGGCCGTCGCCGTCGCGGTCTTCGACGTGGGCCACGCCGGCGCTGGTGTCGGCATCGGGATCGGCGTCGTCGGCGAGGCCGTCGCAGTCTTCGTCCCGGTCGTCGGCGTCGCAGACCTCGGTGGCGCCGGGGTGGACCGCCGGGTCGCCGTCGTCGCAGTCGTCGTCGGTGGTGGCGTAGGCCGTCGTGGCCCCGGCGGCCGCGCCCGGGTCGGCACAGGCGGCCACGGCAGCGGCGCCGGCCTGCCCGGGGCCGTCGCCGTCACCGTCGGGGAACCAGTCCTGCCGCGAGGCGGGGTCGACGCTGTCGTCCTCGTCGTCCACGAGGCCGTCACAGTCGTCGTCCCGGCCGCTGCAGCGCTCGGTGGCGCCCGGGAAGACGGCCGGGTCGCCGTCGTCGCAGTCGTCCCCCGTGGCCGCCGTGCCCGCCGCGACGCCGCAGGCCGCACGCGCCTGGGACGGGTCTCCGTGGCCGTCGCCGTCGCTGTCGACGAAGACCGGGGTGCCGTCGACCGGATCTTCGTCGATCGTGCCGTCACAGTCGTTGTCGAGGCCGTCGCAGCGCTCGTCGGCGCCCGGGTGGATGGCCGCCGAGCTGTCGTCGCAGTCGACCTCGGCGCCGTAGCCGTCCCCGTCTGCGTCCCCGTCGGCCGCGCCGTCGCTCTCGGAGTCCGCGCCCCCGTCCTTGTCGGTCGGGGTGCAGCCCGGCAGCACGGCCAGCCCCAGCGCGGCGGCCAGGACGAGGGGGGACACAAGGGCGCGCAGCATGGGGACCTCCGGCGGCGCATGGTAGCCCAGGCCCCGGCCCCCGGACGGGGGGGAGGCGCCCGTTCCCGAGAACGCGCCGGCCGCGCCCCCGGTGGCGGGCCGGCCGTGGCAAGCTCGGCGCACGCCCCGGAGCCCCCGTGCACGCCCTCACCCCCTGCCTCTGGTTCGACGGCACGGCCCTCGCGGCCGCCACGGCCTACACCGCCCTCATCCCCGACAGCGAGATCACCTTCGTCTCGCGCGCGGGCGGCCCGGAGGGGCCCGTCCGCATGGTGGGCTTCACGCTCTTCGGGCGGGCCTACACGGCGCTCAACGGCGGGCCCATGTTCCCCCACACCCCCGCCGTCTCGCTGGTCATCGACTGCGCCGACCAGGCCGAGGTCGACCACTACTGGGCCGCCCTCACCGCCGACGGCGGGGCGCCCGGCCGCTGTGGCTGGTGCACCGACCGCTTCGGCCTCTCGTGGCAGGTCATCCCCCGGCGCATGATCGCCCTGCTCTCCGACCCGGCCACGGCAGCGGCCGCCGGCCAGGCGATGATGGGCATGGGCCGCATCGACATCGCGGCCCTCGAGGCGGCGGCCGGGGTCGGGCCCGCGGCCTAGGGCGCCCCCCCGGCCCCCAGGAGCGGGGCTCAGGCCGAGCGCATGGCGGCCTTGTAGGCGCTGTGGGCGGCGGCGCCGTGCTCGGCGTGGGCGTGCATGGCGTGGGTGCGCACCTGGAACTCGGCGATGCCGAGGGGGGTGTGGACGGCGGCGTGGAGCGACTGGTAGCCGTTGGCCTTGGGGGCGGCGATGTAGTCGTCGATGCTGCCGGCCACGGGCAGGTGGCGCGCGAGCAGGGCCGCGAAGACCCGGTAGCAGTCGGCCTCGCGGTCGACCCGCACCCGCAGGGCCAGCCGGTCGAGCACGGCCTGGGGCGGGATGCCCTTGCGGGCGGCCTTCGCCTGGAGGCTCTCGCGGCTCTTCACCCGCGCGCTGAGCTCGGCCGCGACGCCCAGCTCGTCGAGCAGCGCCGCGGTGTCGACCTCCAGCGCGGCGAGGGCCTGGTCGTCCGAGACCGGCCGGGCGTCGACCGGGGGCCCGATGATCGCCGCGGCATCGGGCGCTGCCGTGCCCAGGCGGTCGGGCGACGAGAGGCCGAGCAGCAGGGCGAGGGCAAGGGACATGGGCGCACTCCAGGGCGACGGGCCTGCTGTCGTCCCCCCGGCGGGCGGGACAAGGGCCGGGGGGCCACAGCGGGCGGGGTGACGGCACGGAGCCCGGCCGACGTGAGGGCCCCCATCGGCGATCCCGACCCCTCGCCCTGTCTCTTCATGTCGCCATGAGGGATGCGCCGCCGCCCCCCCCAGAGCCTCAGCGCGCCTGGATGTGGCCCCGGCGCAGGCGGTGCTGGTCGTCGAAGGCCACCCGGACGGCCAGCAGCACGGCCACCGCCGTGCCCACCGCGGTCGCACCGGCGATGAGAAAGAGGAGGAGGATCTGGTCGCGGGCCGCCAGGGCCGGGTCGGTGCCCGAGAGGATCTGGCCGGTCAGCATGCCGGGCAGGGTCACGAGCCCGACGACGCTCATGGCGTTGAGCATGGGCACCATGCCCGTGCGAACGGCGGCGGCGGCGGCGGCGACCGGCCGGGCGGCCTCCCACCAGGTCGCGCCCAGGGCGAGGCGCCCCTCGACCAGCGGGCGGCCCCGGTCGAGGCCCTCGAGGGCACGGTCGAGGCCGAGACTGGCGCCGGTGAGGGTGTTCCCGAGCAGAATGCCCGCCAGGGGCACGAGGTACTGGGGCCGAGTCCAGGGGCTGAGGCGCAGCACCACGGTGGTGGCGAAGACCGCCGTGAGGCCGGCGCCCCGGGCCATCGAGCGCACGGCGAGGCCGCCCATGCCCCGGAAGCGGCGGCCGACCCGCCCGGCGGCCGCCCGCCCGGCGAGGACCACCACCAGCCCGCCCCCCCCAGCACCGGGGCCGGGTGGTCCCAGGCGAAGACGGCAAGAGCAGGTGGCCGATGAGCAGCAGCTGCACCACCGTGCGCAGGCCGGCGACGGAGGGCTGGCGACCGAGGCCGAGGCCCAGCCACACCGACAGGGCCCCGTTCGCGAGCACCAGCGCCGCGGCGAGGGCCAGCTGGCCGAGACCGAGCGCCACGGGCGCGCTCACGGCGTCCCCGGCGCCAGGGTGCGGGCCCCCAGCGCCCCGGCGAGGCCCGGCCGGTGGCTCACGACCACGGCCCGCCGCCCCCGCAGGCTCTCGACGACCCGCTCGGCCGTCCCGGGGTCCAGGGCGCTGGTGGGCGCGCGGGGACCACGAGCGCCGCCCCCGGGGCCAGCGAGAAGCAGAGCCCGGAGCAGCGCGTGCGCCCGTCGACGGCGCCGGAGAGCGGGTCGGCGACGAAGGGCACGGCGGAGCGCTCCGGGACGAGAGGGGCGACCGGCTCAGTGGTAGGGGCCGTCGACCAGCCGGGTCGAGATGAACCAGATGGTGCCGAAGGGGTCGCGCACCCCGCTCTGGCGGTCATCGTAGGGCATGTCGGTCGGCGGGTAGAGCTCGGTGGCGCCGTGGGCCAGGGCCCGGGCATGCACGGCGTCGGCGTCGTCGACAAAGAGGTAGTGGGCGCCCGTCACGACGCCCATGCCCGGCTGGGCCTCGGCGACCATGAAGCCCACACTGCCGATGACCACCTCGGCGTTGGCGACCCGCCCGTCGCGCAGGGTCCGGCCGCGCTCGGTGGCGCCGAAGACCGCCGCGAGGAAGGCGAGGCAGGCCGGGGCGTCCTCGACCATGAGGTAGGGGAAGAGGTTGCTGTAGCCGTCGGGCAGGCGCATGGGAGCTCCGGGTTGCCGGCATCCTACGCCCGCGGCCCCCGCCGGGGCGAGCGCGCCCGGGGGCCCGCCGCTCAGCCCGCGACTCCGAGGCCGATGGGGCAAGACACCCCCGTCCCACCGAGGCCGCAGTAGCCGTTGGGGTTCTTGGCGAGGTACTGCTGGTGGTACTCCTCGGCCGGGTAGAAGACCGGCATCGCCAGCAGCTCGGTGGTGATCTCGCCCTTCCCCGCCGCCGAGAGTGCCTTCTGGTAGGCCGTCTTGGTGGCTTCAGCCCGGGCGCGCTCGGCCGGGTCGGCGAGGTAGATGCCCGAGCGGTACTGGGTGCCCACGTCGTTGCCCTGGCGCATGCCCTGGGTGGGATCGTGGCTCTCCCAGAACACCCGCAGCACCCCCTCGAGCGAGATCTGGTCGGGGTCGTAGACCACCAGCACGACCTCGTTGTGGCCGGTGCGGCCCGTGCAGACCTCCTTGTAGGTCGGGTGGGGGGTGGAGCCGGCGGCGTAGCCCACGGCCGTGCTCACCACGCCGGGGGTCTGCCAGAGCTTGCGCTCGGCCCCCCAGAAGCAGCCCATGCCGAGCAGCACGGTCTTCGTGCCCGCCGGGAAGGGCGGCAGGATGCGGGCCCCGTGGACGAAGTGGGTCTCGGGCACGGCATAGGCCGGCGCGTCGCGGCCCGGCAGGGCCTCGGCGGCGGTCGGCAGGCGGGGCTGGGCGCGCAGCGCAGAGAAGATCGACGAGAAGGCCACGGGGGGCTCCAGGGCTGCGGCGTCCGCGGGGGGGCGCCAGGTCGGAGACGGGGCGGCGGGGGCGCCACGGGCCCGGGCCGCACGGGCTCCAGCTAGCCCCCCGGGCCCCGAGAGCAAGCGCCGTCCCCCCCGTTCTCGCCTGTGTGGACAGGGCTTGCAAAACTCTCGCGTCCGGGCGTTGCGGGTCGGGCCGCCGGTCGGGATCATGGGCGCACGGCATCCCCGCGCCCCCCACCTGGGCGCGCCCCCCTCCGGAGCTCCCCATGCAGCCAGCCCGCACCCTCCTCCTCATCGCCGCCACCCTCGCCATGGGCTGTGCCCCGAGCATCGCCAAGACCGACGACGCGGGCAGCGGCGGCACGGTCGACACCAGCGAGGACGGCCTGAACGACGACGGCACCGACGGAACCGACGGAACCGACGGTGGTGACGGCACCGATGGCACCGACGGCGGCGACGGCACCGACGGCGGCGACGGCACGGACGGCGGCGACGGTGGCGGCGACGGCACGGACGGCGGCGACGACGGCACCGAGCCCGATCCCGATCCGGTCTACGAGCATGCCGGCGACTTCGACGGCACCTTCACGGCGACCCTCGGCTGGCCCGGCTGGGGCGGCGACATCTCCTGGCAGGAGCTCTGCGACGACGACGTCACCTACACCATCGAGGAAGACGGCGGCCTCGCCTTCGACCACACCTGCGACTTCGACGTGGGCGGTGGCCGCGGCGCCGAGATCTTCTTCGAGCTCTTCGGCGAGGTGAGCTGGGAGGGCGAGCTCGGCGCCGACCTCGCGTTCTCGGTCGACGACTGGCTCGAGGACGGCTGCGCGCCCGAGGGCGACGTGGACGGCAACAGCTTCGGCTTCGTCTGCGAGACCTCGGTCGAGGTCTATGGCGGCTACGAGGTCGAGGTGCTCATCGAGGGCGAAGGCCGCCGCTGAGCCCCCCGCGGCAGACCCCCGGGGCCCCCGCGCGGGGCCCCGCCTCGTTCTCGGCCAGGGCCCGGCGGCCGCTCCTCCCCGGGGTCGCGGGCCCGGCCGCGGCGGCGCTCAGTCCCGCGGGCCCCAGTAGAGCCAGCGGCCGCCCTGGCGCACGAAGCGCGAGCGCTCCTCCTGGTCGTGGGCGACGCCGCCCTGGACGAGCCGGGCAACGAAGTGGACCGTGCCCTCGTCCCCTGCGGCGGGCGGCGCCGCGACGATGCGCAGCCCCGCGAAGCGGGTGGCGGCCACGTAGTCAGCCAGCTCGGCCCGCCACTGGTCGACCGGCTCCTGCCAGATGGGCCCGTCGGGGGCCGTGCTCGCGATGATGTGATCGAGCTGGCCTGCGGCATAGGCGGCGTAGCGGGAGCGCATCAGCGCCAGCGGGCTCGGGGCGGCCTGGCCGGCGAGCACCGGACCGCAGCAGCGCGCCTTCTTGCGGCCCGACCCGCAGCGGCAGCGGGGGCTCGGGCGGACCATCAGCCCACCTCCTGGCCAGCCCGGGCCCGGGCCGCCGCCTTGGCCGCGTCCCGGGACGGGGTGGCGCGGGACTGGGCGGTTCCGGTCGCCGTGCCCACCGGCGCTCCCCCGGCGATGCCGTCGAGCACCCCGGCCGTGCGGTCGAGCAGCTGGTCGGCGTGGGAGAGCTGGAGACCGATGCCGAAGATGGTCATCAGCACGGCAACCAGGGCAAAGGCCCCCGTCGCCAGCAGCCCCGTGCTGCCCCACTCCTGGAGCATGGGCCAGCCCGCCGCGAGGATGCCCAGCGGCACGACCACCCCGAAGGCGAGGCGGAGCTCCCAGACCAGCCACCGGGGCACCCCCAGCTCGCCGACGAGGCGGCTGCCGCCCGTCGAGGAGGGCTCGATGCGCCCCCTGAAGGTCGGCTGGAGCAGGGTCCACCAGTCGCGGTGGGCGAGGCCCACGTTGACCCGCCCCTTGCGCACCCGGCCCCGGAGCTGGGCCCGGCCGCCGAGGGGGCTGCCCTGGAAGGGCACGAGGCTGAAGCGCGTCTCGGCCTTGAGCGCGACCTCGAGCTCCGCGGGCGAGAGGGTGGAGTGCTGGTCGATCTGGACGGTCTTCGGCAGGGCGCGGCCCCCGGCTGCCCGCCGACCATAGCAACCGGTCGGCCCCCCGGCCCCACCGACAGGTCGACACAGAGCGTGACCAGCGGTGACCTGGCAAGAGCGGCCCCGGTCCTACAGTCGCGACAGTCCCCCGGCCGGGCTCCACCGCCCCGCCCCTGCCCCGGAGGCCCCATGCCCACCGTCCCCTCCCCCGTCCGCCCGCTGCTGCCCGCGCTCGCCGCTGCCCTGCTCGTCGGCTGTGGGGGCGACGGCACGGCCCGCCTCGAGGTGCGCCTCACCGATGCCCCCCTCGACGGCGTCGCCGAGGTGAACGTGCCCGTCGACCACGTCAAGGTGCGCAGCACCGGCACCAGCGAGGACGACACCGGCGCCGAGGACGGCGGCTGGCACACCCTCGAGGGCGAGGCCCGGGTGATCGACCTGCTCTCGCTGCGCGAGGGCGTGGCCGAGGTCATCGGCGAGGGCGAGATCCCCGCCGGCGACATCACCGAGCTGCGCCTGGTGCTCGCCGACGAGCTGCCCGCCACCCTCGTGATGGACGACGGCAGCGAGGTGCCCCTCGACACCCCCTCGGGCACGAGCAGCGGCCTCAAGATCAAGGGCGACATCCCCGTCGTCGAGGACGAAGACGCCGTCGTCACCCTCGACTTCGACGCCAGCCTCTCGGTCCACCAGACCGGCAACGGCAGCTACCAGCTCAAGCCCGTGCTGCGGGTGGTCGACAGCGCTGGCGATGACGGGGACGACGGGGACGACACCGCCGCCCCCTGAGTGCGGCCCCCCCGATCGCGCGCGGCCCGGCCCCCCTCCAGTGGGGCGCCGGGCCGCTGGCGTCTCGGGGCGGGCCTCAGTCGGCGGTCGAGACGTCGCAGTCGTCGTCGACACCGTTGGAGGCGATCTCGGTGGCGGCGGGGCTCACGGCGCTGTCGGTGTCGTCGCAGTCGCCCCCGTTCTCGGTGAAGCCGTCGCCGTCGTCGTCGTAGGCGGCCGTGCCCTCGTCCACCGTGCCGTCGCAGTCCTGGTCGATCCAGTCCGCCGTCTCGGTGGCCCCCGGGTAGACGCCGGGCGCGCTGTCGTCGCAGTCGCCGCCCACCTCGGTGAAGCCGTCGCCGTCGTCGTCGTAGGCGGTCGTGCCCTCGTCGACCACGCCGTCACAGTCGTCGTCGAGGCCGTTCGGGAGCTCGGGGGCGCCCGGGAAGATGTCGCCGTTGCCTTCGTTGCAGTCGCCGGCCGCCTCGATGTAGCCGTCGCCGTCGCTGTCGGTCTGGCCGTGGTCGACCACGCCGTCGCAGTCGTCGTCGACGCCGTTGCTGTAGTCCTCGGTGGCGTCCGGACCCACCGCGGAGTCGGCGTCGTTGCAGTCGCCGTCGGCCTCGGTGGCCCCGTCCCCGTCGTCGTCGAAGCACTCGGTGCCCTCGTTGGTGACGCCGTCGCAGTCGTTGTCGACGCCGTCACAGACCTCGGCGGCGCCCGGGCTCACGTCGTCCCGGTCGTCGTCACAGTCGCTGGCGCACCACGAGAAGCCGTCGCCGTCGGCGTCGAAGCTGCCGCCGCCTCCCGCCGAGCAGTCGTTGCCGCGCAGGGCCACGCTGCCCGGATCGATCCAGTCGCCGAGGTCGAGCACCACCGTGGCGCTGGCCGCGTCGTCGTCCGCGGGGCTGAAGGTCACGACCAGGTCGAGGCTCTCGCCCGGCGCCACCGACAGGGGCAGCGCCTCGGCGGTCGAGAAGGCCGTGTTGTCGAAGGTGGCGGCATCGATGGGAAGGTCGAGCTGGCCAATGTTCTCGACGGTGACCAGCTCGCTGGCGCTGTCGCCGGCGGGCACCCGGCCGAAGTCGACCAGCGGGGGGTAGACCCGGGCGGCGGGCTGGCCGGCCTCGCCCCGCAGCTCGACGACGTGCTCGCCGGCCTGGTGGACGATGGTGACCTGGGTCCAGGAGCGGCCCGGCTCGGTGGCCTCCCAGCCGATGAGCAGCTCGGCCGTGCCGCCGTTGGGGATGGTCGGCAGGGGGTCGGTGGCCAGGCTGAAGGCCTCGCCCTCGGCGTTGTAGACATCGACGGCCAGCACCTTGACGTCCGCGTCCTGGGCCGTCAGCGTGAGCGCCGTGTCGAGGGCGGTGCCGACCGGGTGGACGCCGAGATCGGTGAAGCCCGGGGTGACCGAGACCTCGGCCTCGATCTTGCCAACGGCCACATCCGAGGAGCAGCCGGCGGCGCCGAGGAGGGCGAGCAGGCAGAGGGCGGGGCGGCTCACTGGGCACCTCCCGCGGGGGCGTCGCCATCCCGCCGGCGGCGCCCGGGCAGCAGGGCGGCGAAGGCGCTCAGGGCGAGGCCCGCGAGGCCGGCCGGCGCGCTCACGGTCGCACAGCCGCTGTCCTTGCTGTCGTCGGCCGAGAGGCCCGAGCCCTGGACCTCGACGCAGTCGTCGTCGGCCGTGCCGTTGCAGTCGTTGTCGACCCCGTCACACATCTCGGTGGCTCCCGGGTAGGTCCAGCCGTCGCTGTCGTCGCAGTCGCCGTCGTCGGCCGTGAAGCCGTCGGCGTCGGCGTCGTCGGCGGTCGCCGTCTCGTCGGTGGAACCGTCGCAGTCGTCGTCGATGCCGTTGGTGGTGTCTTCGGTCGCGGCCGGCGAGACCGCCGCGTCCTCGTCGTCGCAGTCGCCGCCGTCCTCGGAGAAGCCGTCGCCGTCGTCGTCGCTGCCCGGTCCGCCCTCGTCCACCTCGCCGTCGCAGTCGTCGTCGAGGCCGTTGGTCGGGTCTTCTTCGGCGTCGGGGCTGGTCGCCGCCGCGCTGTCGTCGCAGTCGCCGTCGGCCTCGGACCAGCCGTCGCCGTCGTCGTCGGCGTTGGCCGTGCCCTCGTCGACGAGGCCGTCACAGTCGTTGTCGATGCCGTCGGCCGCCTCGGTGGCGCCCGGGTAGGCGTCCGGGTCGCTGTCGTCGCAGTCGCCGGCCCAGGCCGCCACCCCGTCGCCGTCCAGGTCGGTCGCGCCGTCGTCGACCACGCCGTCGCAGTCGTCGTCGATGCCGTTGCCCAGGATCTCGGTGGCGTCCGGGCTCACGGCCACGGCCCCGTCATTGCAGTCGCCCGCGTCCTCGGACCAGCCGTCGCCGTCGTCGTCATAGGCCGTGGTGCCCTCGTCGACGATGCCGTCGCAGTCCTCGTCCACGCCGTCTGGGGTCTCGACCGCCCCGGGCCAGACGCCGCTGTCGGCGTCGTCACAGTCGCCCGCGGCCTCGGTCACCCCGTCGCCGTCGTCGTCGTACCAGCTCGTGCCGTCGTCGACGTCGCCGTCGCAGTCCTCGTCCACGCCGTCGGCCGTCTCGGTGGCCGCCGGGTTGGTGCTGGCGTCGGTGTCGTCGCAGTCCGTGCCGCCGACCACCGCCGCGGCATAGCCGTCGCCGTCGACGTCATCGAGGTCGGCTCCGTCGCAGTCCTGGTCGATGCCGTCGTAGGCCACCTCGCTCGCGGCGGGGCTCACGGCGCTGTCGGTGTCGTCGCAGTCGCCGTCGGGCAGCGCACCGGTGCCGGGCACGTCGGTGGTCGTGCGGCCGGCGTAGCCCGAGGGCACGTAGCCGTCGCCGTCGCCGTCGTAGTCGTCGTCGTAGCCACAGTCGGCGTCGACGCCGTCGTACCAGGTCTCGGGGGCGCCCGGGTAGACCGTGGCGTCGGTGTCGTCGCAGTCGGTGCCCGGACCGTAGGCCGAGGGCCCGACCCAGCCGTCGCCGTCGACGTCGTCGAGGTCGGTGCCGTCGCAGTCCTGGTCGATGCCGTCGTAGGCCACCTCGGTGGCGCCCGGGTTGATGGAGGCGTCGTCGTCGTCGCAGTCGGTGCCGCCACAGGAGCCCGCCGCGTCGTAGCCGTCGCCGTCCTGGTCGCAGCTCACCCCGCCCGAGATGAGGAACTCGATCTCGTTGGCGAGCAGCTCGACCATGTCCTTCGTGCCGTCACCGTCGGCATCGTAGGGGAAGTCGTCGAAGAGGAAGCCGTTGTAGATGGTCGCGCCGCCGTTGCCGATGACGATGCTGGCGTTGGTCGTCGAGGTCGAGCTCTGGTAGCCGCCGACGCTCGTGGCGCCGCTGGCCGGGCGCAGGGTGTCGCCGTTGTCGCCCCAGCCCGCGTCGGTGCCCGACATGGTGGTGGGCGGCTGGTAGACGCCGTTCCAGATCGGGTGGGAGGTGTCCCAGCTGTACATGGTGCGCGGGGCGCTGATGCTCGAGACCACCGACACGTCCATCGTGGACTGCAGGGAGCTGCTCGTGTCGAGGTCCCAGTAGCCGATGAGGGCCATGCCGCCGCCGCCGACGTGGCTGGCGATGGCGGACTCCCAGGATCCGGAGGGCCGCGTGCTCGGGTAGTCCATCACCACCAGGTCGTAGGCGCCCGAGTTGAGCTGGCTCACGAAGTTCGACGAGCTCGCGGTCGTGTAGCTGTAGCCGAGGGCGTCGAGGGCATCGCCCGCGTAGCCCGACCGGGTGTTGGACTCGTAGAGCAGGATCGTGGTGGCCTGGGCTGCCGGGGCGAGCCCGACGAGCAGTAGGAGCGCTGGGGTCATGTCCGTCCTGAGCGGGGGGGCAGGGACCCGCAGCCTACCCGAAGCGCGGCAGGCCCGACAGACAAACTCCTGACACTCCGTGACCGGCCCTCAGTCGGCGAAGGCGTCCCTGCCGAATGCCTCCATGTGGTCGACAAAGAGCGACCAGTCGAACAACACCACGCCGTCGGCCCCCGCCGATCGGGCCGCGTCCACGCAGTCGAGCGCCTGGGAATAGGAGATGGTGTTGCCGAAGCCGGCGAAGACGAGGCCGTCGCCCCGGTGGGCCACGTGGTCCTCGACGAGGGTGGCGAAGTCGAGGCGCTCCCCGGGGGTGGCCGTCGTGGGCCAGTAGATCATGGGAATGATGGCATCGACGGCATTCTCGTCGAGCATGCGCCACGAGTCCTGGTAGTAGTCGGCGTTGCCCTGGCTCACGCTGCCCCACCCGTAGCGGTCTTCGTAGATGCCCCAGACCGCGGCGGTCACGGGCACGTCCACCACGGCCGTGACCCCCGCGGCCGTGGCGATGACCTGGTCGCGCTGCCAGTCGGCCCAGGAGCGGGTGCCGCCGCCGGCGCGGTGGGCGTCGTAGGCCGCCTCCGAGGCCGCGTCGTGGCTCATGTCGGGGTCGGGGTAGCGGATGTAGTCGAGGTGGATGCCGTCAACGTCGTAGTTCTCGGCGATGTCGGCCGCCACCTTGGCCACGTGCTCCCGCACGGCGCTGTTGCCCGGGCTGGCGAAGACGTAGCTGCTGTTGAGGGCCATCGGGGTGCCGCTGCTGTCGGCGACGAGCCAGTCGGGGTGGGCCTCGAGGGGGTGGGGGATGCCGACGCTGGACGGGGGCGTCGTGCCCGCCCAGAAGGGGAAGGTGTTGAGGTAGGCGTGGAGCTGGAGGCCCCGGTCGTGGGCGGCGCCGACGGCGTGGCCGAGGGGGTCCCAGCCGGGGTCTTGGCCGAGGGTGCCCGAGAGGCCCTTGGCCCAGGGCTCGTGGGCGCTGTCGTAGTAGGCGTCGAAGCTGCCGCGCACCTGGAAGAAGACGGCGTTGAAGCCGCCCACCAGGGCATCGTCGAGGATGGCGTCGATGTCTTCGGGGCTGGCATAGGACCAGCGGGTCACCCAGATGCCGCGCAGCTCGCCTTCGGGCCAAGGAGAGGCCGCGGCCCCGTCGTCCCCGCCGCCGTCGCTGCCGCTGCCGCTGTCGCCGCCGCCGTCACTCCCGTCGCTCCCGTCGCTCCCGTCGCTCCCCTCACCACCGCCGCTGCCCCCGTCTGCGGCCGCCGTGTCGCCGGGACCCCCGCCCGGGGGGCCGCTGCGCTTGCCCGCGGGGTCGATGCCACAGCCGACCAGCAGGGCCAGCGACACGAGGGGGAGCACGGGGGAAGACCGGACGGCGGGACGCATGGGAGCACTCCACGGGGGCGGGACCGGACGGGCGGGGTGCAGCAGGGCTGTCATTGCCGGGGGACCGCGCAGGGGGCATGATGGACGGGTGGGAGTATCCATGCCTGTCATCTCTGCCGCCAGCTTGAACACCAGCCAGGCCGCCAGCCTGCTCGGATCCAGCGCCACCGGGATCAGCGGGCTGCTCGGCAACAGCACGGGCAGCAGCACCACCACCGGCACGACCGACCTCGTGGCGCTCTCGTCGGCGAGCCTCCTCGAAGAGGCCCAGGCCGTCACCGGGGTGGGCGACGACAGCGGCGCGGTCGACCTGTCGACCCTCTCGTCCACGGCGGTGGGCCAGCTCGTCGGCTACACCCAGCAGGGCGACGTGATCGGGGCCATGCTCGGCGCCCCCTCCGGGCTCGATCTGCTGGTCTGAGCCATGCCCGGTCCGCCCGCGACCGCCCCCGACCCGCGCGCCGCCCGCCTCGCCGCCCGCCTCGACGCCGTGCTCGCGGCCGACGGGCTGGTGCTCGCCCCCGGGGCCCGGGCGCTGCTCGCCGCGACCTGGGCCGACGGCGCCTGGGAGACCGTGCCCACCTGGGCCGTCGCCGCGCTCGCCCGGGCGGCCGGCGCGCCCGATCCCGACACCCTCGGCCTCTGCATGGCGGCCAGCTATGCCGCCGCCCACCTCGCCGACGACCTCGCCGACCAGGACGCCGATCCCGCGGCCTGGGCCCGGGGCACCCTCGACATGGTGCGGCTGCTCGCGGTGGCCCGGGCCTGCCTGCGCCACCTCGGCGGGGTGGACGGCCCCACCCGCCAGGCCCTCGGGGCCGAGCTCGACCGGCTCCAGCTCGCCCTCTGTGACGGCCAACAGGCCGATCTGGACGACCGAGAGCGGCTGGACCAGCCCCCCTGGGCCCTGGCCGAGGCCAAGGCCGGCGCGGGCCTCGGGGGCTACCTGGCCATGGCGGCCCTGGCGCTGGGCGCGCCCCCGGCAGACGGCGCGACCGTGGCCCGGTGGCGGGCGGCCGGGGCCCACTTCGGCGCCCTGGGCCAGGCCTGCTCGGATGTCTTCGACCTCATGCTCGGCCCCACCAGCGAGGACTGGGAGCAGGGGCTGCCGAGCTTCCTGCTGCGGCTGGGGCTCGACCAGGCCGTCGGGCCGGCGCTGCGGGTGGGACTCGCCGGGCCGCGGGCCGCGACCCTGGGCCCCCTGCGCGAGGAGCTGGCCGCCGACGCGGGGCTCTGGACGGCCCTGCTCGGCGCGCTGGGCGCCCGTCGCGCGGCCCTCGACCGGGCCTGCGGGGACGACCCGCGCCTCGCGCCCGTCCAAGAGCGGGCCCGGGCCCTCGTCGACCAGGTCGCCGGGCTGCGGGCCCAGGTGCGGCCGCGCCCGCGGGTGTGGCTGCCGAGCTGGGGCCAGCGGGCGGCCCGGGCCGCGGCCTTCCTCGGGGCAGACCCGGCCCTGGACGAGGCCGTCGTGCACCACCGCTGGGGCTTCGCCGGACGGCCACTGGTCTCGGCCGACGTGTTCCAGCGGCTGGTGATCCTCGACATGCTGGGCCCCTGGCAGAGCGCCGCGGACTCGGGGGGGCCGGAGGGGCTCGGCGGCCCGGCGGGCCTGGGCGCCGTGCACGGGACCCTGCCGGCGCTGGTCGCGCGGGCCCGGGACTGGGGCTGGCGCTACTTCGGCGCGCTCCCCGTGCTGCCTCCCGACATCGACACGACGGGGCTCGCCCTGCGGGTCTTGGCGGGCCCCGCGGGCGGGCGCTGCCCCGGCGCCGAAGACGTCGTGAAGGCCGCCGCCGAGACCATCTTGGACGACCCCTGCGACACGGGGCTGCTCCACACCTGGCGGCCCCACCCCCGGTGCGCCGGCACCCTGCCCTGGGACCCCCGGCCCTGCCCGGTCGCCACGAGCAACGCCCTCGCCGGCCTCGACGCCGCGGCCCGCGCCGGGGTGGCGGGCGCCTGGGGCCCCCGCGCCGACCGCGCCCTGGCGGCGGTGGCCGCGTGGGCGACCGACGGCGGCGGGGCCACCTCGCTCTACCCGGCGGGGGTGGCCCAGGGCTGGGTGCTCTGGGGGCTGGTGCGGCTGGGGGAGCGCGCGCCCGCGCGCGTCGGCCCGGCGGTCCGGGCCCTCGCCGCCCGGGTCGGGGCCCGCTTCGATCGCCGGGGCCGGGCGGGCACCGTGCTCGACACGGCCTTCTGCCTCGGGGGGCTCCGGGCCGCCCAGGCCGTCGACATGGTCGGGCTGCGCTGCGCCGCGGCCGCCCTCGGCACGGCCATGGAGCCCGACGGCGGCTACCCGGCCGACCCCTTCTTTCCCAGCATCTCGCCCGGCCTCGGGCCCGCGCCCGGCCCCCTGCCCCGCCTCGTCGGCAGCCGCCGCCTCACGACCGCCGTGGTGCTGCGCGCCCTCGCGGGCTGTGGCCGCCTCGCGCCCCCCCAGCGGGGGCCCCTGCCGACCGCGGCCGTCCCGCGCTGAGCCCCGGGCTTGCCCGCGGCCGCTTCGCTCAGGCCGCGCCCGCCTGGCCCGCCGGGGCGTGGCCACCGGCGGCGTCCCCCACCTCGACCGTCGGCGGCAGCCGGAGCACCACCTCGATGCCGGCCCCGGCGGCGGCCCGGGCCTCGATGCTGCCCCCGAGCCGCCGGACCGAGGCGCCCACCAGCCACAGCCCCACCCCCCGGCTGGCCGTCCCGGGCGCCGCTGCGTCCGGGCTCACCCCGCCCTCGGAGTGGAGGGCCTCGGCGATGCGCTGCAGCGCCCGCTCGCGCGCGGGCCCCTCGACCCCCCAGTCGCGCACCCGCAGGGTGTAGCCGCCGTCCTCCGCCACCCGGCCCTCGAGGGCCACCCGGCCCCCGGGCGAGAAGCGGGCGCCGTTCGCGATGAGGTTCGCCAGGGCCTGGGTGAAGAGGGCGTCGACGTCGAGCGCCTGCTGGTCGACGGCCACGGCGAGGTCGAGCCCCTGGGGAAGCTGGGCCTGGCGGAAGCGGAGCTGGCGGCGCACGAGCTCGACGATCTCGTCCACGGGCCGGGCCTGGCGGGTGCCCCGCAGCGCGAAGACCATGTCGCGGGCGAGCAGCTGGATCTCGCGGGTGGCGCAGGCCAGGGTGTCGAGGGCCGGGCGCTGGGTCGGGGTGGCCTGCTCCTGGAGCTCTTCGAGGGCGAGGTTCAGGGCCGTGATCGGGCCGGCCACGTCGTGGCTGAACAGCCCGGCCCCCGCCCCCACCCCGAGCAGGTTCGCCGTCCGGGCGGCGATGTCGCGCTCCTGGCGCCCGAGGGCCTCCTGGGTGGCCTGGGCCGCCTGCTCGTCGAGGCGCCGGTTCAGCTCGCGCCGGGCGCTGCCGTGCATCGAGAAGACCATGGCCATCAGCCCCGTCGTCAGCAGCAGCTTTGCCACAAACAGAGCAGAGGGATGGGCGAGCAGCCCGGCCTCGGGCGGGTGGGTCAGCAGACCCAAGCCACCGATGAGAACAGAGCCCCCAGCAACCGTCCCGAGCAGAAACCCAAGGAAACGCTTCTCGTCGTAGAAGTAGGAGGCTGTGTTGAAGGCATAGCCAACTGTGGTCATCATCAGGAACAGCGAGCCCACCGCCGGGTGGACCGCGTCCAGGCACCAGGTGCAGTCCTCCAGCCACAGCACGTAGAGGGCCGTCTGGACGTGGTTGTGGTGCCAGGCGGCCGCGTCGTCCGCCCCGGAGACCAGCAGGGCGAGCATGCGGCGGTAGGCCACACCCCAACCCAAGACCAGCACCAGCTGGAGCAAGGCGTGGGCGATGAGGGGCGGCGAGAAGAAGGTGGAGGAGGCCACGAGGCCCGTCACCACACACATGAAGAGCATGGCGGGCTTGAGCGCGGCCCGACCGCCCTCGATGAGAGCGGCGCGGGACCGGGGTTCTGCCAGCGAGGCCTGCACGCCCGCTCCTCTGGCGGAGAGCTCTGCCGCCGGGGACGGCACGGTGCACTGCGCAGCCGCCTGCCCCGGGGGGTGGTCGACGCGGCGGCCCTCCGGCGCGTCTTCTCGTCACGAGAACAACGACAACGGGGACCGTCTCGTCAACCCAAGCTGGGGTGCCGGCACCGGGTGGCTCGCGGGGAGCCGGGCAGCCGGGACGGCCCGCTCCGCCCCCGGAGACCCTCGTCCCTGCGGTCGGATCGGGGCCCCAGTCTGCCCCAGAGACGGCCTGCGCCGGCGACCGGCCGTCCGCACCACCGGCCCCGCTGGGCCGGCGCCCGGCTCAGGGGAAGAAGAGCGGGAAGAGGGCGGAAGGCCCAGCGAGATCACGCTCGCGCACGGCATCGTCGAGCACGTCGACCAGGCCGGCCACCTCGGCCTCGGTCTCGCAGATCGCCCGGGCCAGCTTCTCCGCCACGTCCCGCCGCAGGGTCTGGCCCTGCTCGGTGGTGTGGACCAGTCGGGAGAAGAGGGCCTGCATGGCCTGCTCCTCCGCACCCGTCATCGCAAGTCGCGCGACCATGTTTGCTCCCAGCAGGTACAGCGCGCCGCCCTCGCATTGTCGTCGATCAATGCAAGCACAGAGATGGCGGCGCTTCGGTGGGGCCAGCCTGAACTGTCTGGCCCGAGGGCAAGACTACCGCCTGGACAGAACGGCGGGCAAGCGTCGTCTCGCGCCACCGTGCCTCGCCCACCCGGCGGCGTGCCGCGCAGCCCCCCCAGAGCCCCCGCACACAGAAACGGAACCCCACGTACCGCGAACGGGTGTGCCACGCACACGACCCCGTGCATCACGTATCCCAGACCGCAACAGACCAGAGCGCTCTCCGGGATCCACGACCGCGAACCGACACAGGTCCACTTTTTTGCTCAA
>CAXQUZ010000064.1:0-11676 GCA_964226865.1 Myxococcota bacterium
CCCTCCACGACGCTCGTCCGATCTCCCGTCGGTGCCGTCCGTCCCGTCGGTGCCGTCGGTGCCGTCGGTGCCGTCCGCTCCGTCCGCTCCGTCCGCTCCGTCGGTGCCCGCGCCCTTGCTGTCGCCCCCTGCGCAGGCCGCGAGGGGTCCTGCGAAGATGCTGATAAACAGAATGTTCTTGATGGTCGTCGTCATGGGGCCGCTCACTTGATCACCCGAGCCAGCTCGCGCTCGATCAGGGGCCAGCCGCGCTCGGTGGCGAGGGCCAGGGGGGCCCGGCGCCAGAGCAGCACGGCCTCGACCGTGGGGGGGGCGGCGCAGGCGGCGGCGTCGAAGTGGTGGGTGGTGGTGACGCCCGCGGAGGGCGGGATGCGGTTGTCGCTGGCCACGTCGACCGCGCGGAAGTGGGGCACGTGGCGGGCGCCGTCCGGGCCCACCAGCACCTTCGAGAAGGAGAAGCCGGGGCTGGCCTCCCAGGGGCGCGCCGGGTCGCCCTCGGCGGGCAGGCCCGTGTCGGGGGGCAGCCGCACGGCCCGGTCGCCGGCGGGCAGGGGGGCGTCGAGGGTGACGCTGCCGTCGGGCGCGACCGCCGTGATCGTCGACAGGCCCACCAGGGTGGTCTCGGGCAGGCCCCGGTCTTCGGGGGCCCAGTCCGAGAAGGGAGCGGGGCTGGGATCGTCCCGCCAGGCGCCCGTGGCCGCCGTGACGAGGATGCGGTCGCCCACGGCCGCGCCGGGCCAGCGGCTCCAGTCGCCGCCGGGATCCTGGTGGTCGAGGGCCCCGCCCACGTCGCCCACCACGTCGCCGCCCACGGGCACCAGTGCCGCGCCGTCGCAGCGTGCCGTCACCAGCAGCAGCAGGCTGCGCAGGGGCTCGCCCGTCGGGATGGCGTGGCCCGGGCCGACGTTGCGGGTGGTGAGGGTGGCCGTGAAGATGCCGTCCTCGACGGTGGTCTCGGCGAAGAGCTCGGCGGCCAGGCCCAGCATGGGCTCGCTCTCGGAGCGGGGGCCGAACCAGGCATGGCGCCGCACGCTGCCCGCCTCGCGCAGCCAGCCGCTCGCGATGCCCTCGGGCTGGTCGAGCACGTTGCCCAGGTCGGCGGCGTTGCCCACGTCCGGGTCGGGCGGCATGTGGCAGGCCTGGCAGGAGATGCCCGGGTCGCCGCCGAGGGGCCCGTCCCGCAGCTCGCTCCAGGTGGTCTGGACCGGCAGCAGCCCGTCGGGCCAGCGCGCGGTGTCGACTGTGCCGCCCACCACCCCGACCGGCTGCCAGTGCTCGTGACAGCCCGCGCAGAGCCGGGCGTCGGTGAAGTGGTCGCGGGCCACGCTGCCCATCCGGGGGTTGGCCACGTCGGGGTAGGGGCCGAAGGTCAGGGGCTGCCAGTCGCCGAGGGTGGGGCTGGTGCCCTCTTCGCTCGGGCGCACGATGCGCAGCCGCCCGGCGACGCCGGGGTCGGGGCTCTCGAGGTCGACCGACTCGACCTTGTGGCAGACATCGCAGTGGATGCCGTGGTCGTGGGCGATGCCCGTCGCGTCGAGCAGGTCGCGGCCGCCGAGGGCCCCGTCGATGCCCGGCGCATGGCAGTCGGCACACTGGCCCGTGTTCTCTGCGATGCCGTCGCAGGGGGTGGTCTCGCCACAGTCGGCGTTCAGATCCGGCAGGGCGCCGGCCCCCAGGTAGCAGCGCCCGGCGGGGGCCCCCGTGCCCGGTCCGATGCCCGTGTCCCAGCGTCCGCCGGCGTCGGCACAGGCCGCGGCGTCCGAGAAGGCCGCCGCCGTGCCCGCGTAGAGGTCGTGGACCCAGGGGTTGCGGGCCGACTGCTCGTGGGCCGAGACCACCCAGTCGTCGACGATGGTGACGTGGCAGTGGGCGCAGTAGCCGGTGTGGTCGTTGCGCTCGGGGGTGCCCGGGTCTTGGAAGACGTAGAGGGGGTTGTCGCGGTCGACGAAGGCCGTGAGGGCGATGTCGAGGCGGTCGCCGTCGGCGGGCAGCTCGTAGTACTCGGTGCCCGCGATCCGGGCGTCGGGGTGGGCGGCCATGACGCCGAGCACGTCCTGGCGCAGGTCGAGGGGCAGCCGCACCGTGCCCGTCTCGTCGGTGGAGAGGGCGGTGGTGGTGCCGGGCTGGCTCACGAGGGCACCGGCGACCGGGGCACCGCCGAGGGTGACGTGGACGGTGATGGTGCCGACGTCCTCGCGGTCGCTGGGCGCACCGGGGGCCGCCGTGTCGGCGACGACGGCACGGGCGCCGGGGACCGCACCGGTCGGGTCGGCGCCGGGCTGGCAGCCGGCGAGGGCGAGGAGCAGAGCGAGGCGCGGCATGGCAGGCATCCGTTGAAGGGACCAGTATAGGGCAGCCCGGGGGCGGTGGGCAGCACGGGGGTGGCCGGGACGCGGGCGTTGGCCAGAGTGGTGGGCGCAGGTGGAATCCGCGCGACAGGCCCCTGAAAGGCCCCTGCAGTGGTGGGGCCGAGGGGGGGACGGTGATGCAGGGGGTGGCCGTCCGGACGCCCCCCTCCTTGATTCGCCGCACACCCTGGGGGGAGCCCGGACGGCCCACTCCGCCCAATGGAGAGCGGGAGGACGGCGCGGCCTCGCGCGCGGGCGGTGGCCCCTGTTCCACGGGAGAACACGTTCCACATGGGGGCCCGGACGTGTTACCGCGCCGCCATGACTGCGCTTCTCTCCCTCCTCTTGGCCGGTGTCGCCCATGCGGCGGAGCTCTCCGACGCCGACCTGGTGGACGCCTTTCGCGAGTTCCAGGGCAGCGCCCCCCACGCGGTGCCCCTGCCCGGCCCCTCCCAGCGCCAGAAGCTGCTGGCGGGCAAGATGGTGAAGATGCGGCTGCCCGCGGCCGAGGGCGCCCCGGTGGGGGCCATGGCCCTCGTCGTCTCGCCGCTCTCGAAGGAAGAGATCTGGCTCGGCACGGCCGACGACGCCCACTTCGGCAGCCAAGACGACCTGATCATCCACCACCTGCCGCTGCGTGGCAACGAGATGTTCCGCTGGTACGGCTTTGTCGACCTGCCGCGGCCCCTCTCCGACCGCCACTTCCTCATCCAGACCACGGTCAACCGGGCCCTCGAGTCGAAGACCGGCGGCCGCATGTGGTCCCGCCACTGGACCCTCGAGCCCGGCGGCGAGGCGACGGCCCGGTCGCTGGTGGCCACGGGCGCCGTGGCCGGTGTCGACACCGAGCGCTTCGACGATGCCGTGTGGGTGCCCCAGAACCACGGCGCCTGGATCTTCGTCGACCTGCCCGATGGCCGCACCCTCTTCGGCTACTACACGGCCGCCTCGCTCGGGGGCAACTTCCCCGACAGCATGGTCAACCGCTACGTCTACTGGGGGCTCGAGCGGGTGATGGAAGAGGTCTTGGACCACGCGGCCAAGGCCAAGAGCCACTACCGGGGCGGCCACGCGCCCATCATGGGCGGCAACGGCGCGCCCGTGCCCCGCTTCCCCTGAGCGCGGGCACGAGCGCCGCAGGGGCGACGGCGGGCTAGCGGGCGCGGACGGCGGGCTAGCGGGCGCGGACGGCGGCCTGGGCGGCGGCGAGCTCGCGGCGCAGCCGGGCGACGGCCTCGTCGGCGCTGTGGCGATCCTGGGCGGCCCCGGCGAGCAGCTGGCGGCGGGCCTGGCCGGCCGTGCTGCAGATCTCGAGCATGCGGGCGGTGGCCGTCGTGAGCTGGGACTCGAGGGCGTCGACCGTGGCCAGCTCGCGGGCGTGGGCGTCGAGGGCGCGCTGGAGGCTGTCGAGCTCGCGGCGGTCGATGGTCTCACCGGCCCGGTCGAGGGTGGCGAGGCGGTCGAGGCGGGCGCGCAGGGTCGGGGCGTCGGGGCCCTCGGTGGCGTCGCTCTCGGCCAGGGCGCGCTCGACCCCCCGCAGCTCGTCGGCGAGGTCGTGGGCCGTGCGGCGCAGGTCGCGGGCCGTGGTGCGCAGGTCGACCTGGGCCGGGCCGGGCAGGCTGTCGGACTTCTCGACAATGGCCTGTTCAAGGGCATCCAGGGCGCTCTCGGCCCGGGCGAGGAGCCCGTCGGCCCGGCCCGGGAGGACGGGCGGAGCAGCGGAGGCTGCACCCGGGGATGCCGCGCCGGTGGACGCGGCGGCGGGGGCCGGGACGGCGGACGGCGCGGGACCGGCGACGGCGTAGCGGGCCGGGGCGTGGGCGCCGGCGGTGAGGTCGGGGGCGAGCTGGGCCCGGTAGGCGGCCGGCAGCTCTCGGGCCTTGGCGTCGACCCGCCCCCGGGCGCTGGCGAAGACCGGCAGCACGATCGACAGCACGGTCATGGTGAGGATGCTGCCGAGCGCCGTCAGGCCCGCCGCGGGCTCGTAGATCTCGCTGACCAGCCCCACGAGGAAGGGGAAGGCCGCCCAGCCCGCGGCGATGAAGACCCAGAACCACTGGGCGATGAGGTCGAGCAGGCCGCGGGGGCCGTCGATGCGGCGCACCCGGGCCCGGTAGCCGAGGCCGTTGGCCGTGGCGGCGAGGCGCCGGGCGGTCTCTTCGTCCGTCCGGTCGACGAGCCTGAAGCGCCGGTCGTAGAGGGCCGGGTTGAGGCGCAGGCTGCCCCCCCGGAGCCCGGCCTCGCGGCAGACCGCGTCGCTGAGCTGGCGCTCGGGGCTGTCGGCCTGGTCTTGGATGCCGATGGCGTCCTTGATGCCCCGGAGCACCTCGGCGCCGATGCGCTGGAGCTCGCCCTCGGTGCTGCGGCGACCCCGGTGGCGCTGGCGCAGGGCGCGGCGGCGGTGGCGGTCGTGGCCCTGCTCTTGGACCACCACCGTCCAGGGACCGGGCGGGAGGTGCTGGCGCAGGGGCGCGGCCGCAGCGGGGGCGGGGGCGGCGCTGGCGGCCGCGGCGGGGGGCAGGCTGCGGCCCGCGAGCACCTCGCGCAGCTCGGCGGCCCCGTCTGGACGCGCGGCGGGATCGGCCGAGAGCAGCGACGAGATGGCCGCTGTGAGGGGCGGGGGCAGGTCGGGGCGCAGGCGCTCGAGGGGAGCCCAGCCGTCCTCGAGCTGGGCCTTGAGGGCCGCCATGGGGTTGGTGGTGTCGAAGGGCGGCTGGCCCGTGGCCGCGAGGTAGAGGCAGGCGCCCAGCCCGTAGAGGTCCGAGCGCGGGTCGGCCCGCTCGCCGCTGTAGATCTCGGGCGCGGCATAGCCCGCCGTGCCGAGCAGCCCGGTCGAGCGGGTGGCGGCCGTGAGCTGGGTGCGGGCCAGGCCGAAGTCGGTGAGAACGGCGTCCTGGGCGCCCTGGTCGAGCATCACATTGGCCGGGGTCACGTCGCGGTGGAGCACCCCGTGGCCGTGGGCCTCGGCCAGGGCGGCCGTGAGGCGCTGGGCGAGCAGCCGGAGCTCGTCGGCGTCCATGGGCCCGCTCAGGGCCACGTGCTCGGAGAGGGTGCGCCCCCCGTGGAAGGGCATGGAGAGCGCCAGCCGGCCGTCCAGCTCGGGGAACTCGTGGAGGTCGTGGGGGGCGAGCACCCCCGGGTGGCGCAGCAGGGCGGCCGCCTCGACCTCGCGCTGGAGGCGGCGGCGCACGTCCGGATCGGCGGCGAGGTGGGCGTGGACCAGCTTGAGGGCCACCCGTCCGCCCCGCAGGCGGTCTTCGGCCAGGTAGACCGTCGCCGAGCCGCCCTGGCCCACGACCCCGTGGAGGGTGAAGCGCGCGCCGAGCACGGTGCCGGGAGGGAGGGTTGCCACGGGTCCCCGGTATGGCGCGGCGGCCGCAGGGTCCAGGGCCTCAGACCGGCCGGCGGGCCCGCAGCGCGTAGACCATCGGGATGGTGTCGCCGAGGGCGGCGATGCGGTGGCGGCCGGGGGCGAACTCTTCGGTGCCGGCGAAGCAGGGGAAGGGGCTCCAGCGGTGCTCGGTGTAGGCCTCGAGCGTGAGGCCGGCGCCGAGGAGGGCCCCGAGAACATCGGCCGTGCCGTGGTTCCAGCCGACCGACTCGAGGGTCTCGGGGGCCTCGGGATCGCCGTAGCTGCCGGTCTGGGTCTCGCGGATGGGGCCCCCGGACCAGGGCCAGGCGATCCGGGTGAAGGCGTCGTCGAAGAGCCAGACCACCGGGTGGAACTCGGCCATCACCAGGGCGCCCCCCGGGCGCAGCAGCCCGGCCACCTGGGCGGCCCAGAGCGCGAGGTCGTCGAGCCAGCCGAGTACCCCGTAGCTGGTGAAGACCAGGTCGTGGCCGCCCCCGAGGGCCGCCGCCGCCCCGCGCACGTCGGCACAGACGAAGCGGGCGCCCAGGCCGAGTGCGGCGGCGAGCTGGCGGGCCTGGTCGACGGCCACGGGCGAGAAGTCGAGGCCCGTGGCCTGGGCGCCCCGGCGGGCCAGCGAGAGGGTGTCGAGGCCGAAGTGGCACTGGAGGTGGGCGACCCGGAGCCCAGCCAGGGGCGGCAGCAGCGCCAGCTCGGGGGGGTGGAGGGTGCAGGCGCCGCCCCGCACGGCGTCCACGTCGTAGAAGGCGCTGTCGAGGTGGAGCCGGGCGCGCACGTCCCAGCTGCGGCGGTTGGCGTCGAGGTCGGCCTGGTCCATGGCGGCTCCGGGAGGGGCCCCACCGTAGCGTGCAGGGGACCGCCGGCGGGCGGGTGACGACCGTCGTCAGGCAGGGGGTGACGATCGTCGGCCGGGCGGGGCCCCAAGTCCCTGATGCACCGCCGGCCGGGGGCGGCACGGGACCTGCAGGGGCGCCAGGGACTTCGGCGCGCGGGGGCCCTGCGGTAGGCTTCGTGGAGGCATGCGGGGCTCTGCGGGACACCGCCCGGCGCACGCCTCGGGTGTCGCCCGCTCCGTCCTGCCCTCCCTCCCGTCCCGCCCGCCCGAGCGCCGCCGTGTCCTGGTCCTGTGCCCGCTCCGTGCTCTCCCTCCGCTGGCTGGCCCGCTGGGCGTTCCTGCTGGGCCTGCTCGCCCTCGGGGGCTGCCTCCTCACCCCGGCGCGCTTCGAGGCGGCCCGGGCGCCCTTCCACGATCCCGACGGCGACGGCCACTCCGAGGCGGCGGGCGACTGCGCGCCCCTCGACCCCTCGGTCTTCCCCGGGGCGCCCGAGCTCTGCGACCAGCGCGACAACGACTGCGATGGCGAGGTCGACGAGGCGCCCGTCGACGGCGTCTTCTTCCGCGACAGCGACGGCGACGGCCACGGCGACCCGGCGGTGCCCGCTGCGGCCTGCACCGCCCCGGCGGGCTTCGTGGCCGCGGCCGACGACTGCGACGACGGGCGGGCCAGCGCCCGGCCAGGGGCGCCCGAGGCCTGCAACGACCAGGATGACGACTGCGACGGTGAGATCGACGAGGGCGCGCCGCCGGATCGGCGCTGGTACCCCGACGGCGACGGCGACGGCCACGGGGTCGACACGGCGCCGCTCGAGGTCTGTGCCTCGCCGGGCTCGGGCTATGTGTTGGCGGTGGGCGACTGCGATGACGACGACCCTGCCGTCTTTCCCGGCGCCGACGAGCGCTGCAATGGCGTCGACGACGACTGTGACGGCACGGTCGACGAAGAGCCCACCCTCGCGCCCCCCACCTGGGCCGCGGACAGCGACGGCGACGGCCACGGCGACCCGGCCACGGCCGTCGCCCAGTGCCTCGCGCCGGGCGAGGGCTGGGTCTGGGCGGCCGACGACTGTGACGACGCCGACCCCACCGTCCACCCGGGCGCCGACGAGCGCTGCAATGGCGCCGACGACGACTGCGACGGGGCGGCCGACGAGGCCCCCACGGTCGGCGACGACGTCTGGTACGTCGACGCGGACGGCGACGGCTATGGCGACCAGCACGGCACCGAGACGAGCTGTGAGCCGGGGCCCGGGCGCATCGAGACCGGGGGCGACTGCGACGACGGCGACGCCGCTGTCCACCCGGGCGCCGCCGAGCGCTGCAACGACGGCATCGACAACGACTGCGACGGGGGCCCCAACCACTGCGTCTGGGACTCGGCCATCGCGATGGTCGACCACCAGCTCATCCTGTCAGAGACGGCGGGGGGGCGCCTCGGCGGGGCGGCAGCGGTGGGCGACGTCGACGGCGACGGCCAGGACGAGCTGTACCTTGGCGACAGCGCCGCCGATCTGGTCTGTGGGTGGACCGTGCCCGTGCCTGCGGCAGCGGCGCCGGCGAGCTGTCCGCGCGCCTTCTCGGGCGCTGCGGGGGTCGGGGCGGGGGCGGCCCTCGCGGTGGGCGACCTGGACGGCGACGGGGCGGACGATCTGGTGGTGGCCACCCCGGCGGCAGACGCCGCGGGCGGGGGGGCGGCGGCCGGCGGGGCCTATGTGCTGCTCGGGCCGGCCACCGGCGGGCGGCTGGCGACGGGGGCCGACGCCTGGCTGCGGCCCGGTGCGGCCGGCGACGCGGTGGGCACGGCGCTGGCGGTGCTGCCCGACGTGGACGGCGACGGTGCCGCAGACCTGGCCCTGGGCGCCCCCGCCGCCAGCGACGGACGGGATGGCCAGGGGGTGGTGCTGATCCACACGGCCACGGCCCCCCGCTCGGGGGATGCCGCCGACGTGGCGATCTGGGGGGCCGCCGCGGACGAGGCCGCCGGCACCGCTGTGGCTGCGGGCGATGTCGACGGCGACGGCTGGGCCGATGTGCTGGTCGGGGCGCCGGGGGGCTTCGACGGCTTCGGCGCGGCCTGGCTCTTCTCGGGCCCGGTGGGCCCGCTGCTCGACACCGACGACGCCGACCTGGGCCTGCTGGGCGAACACAGCGGCGCAGCGGCGGGCGGCACGGTGGACGTGGTCGGTGACCTCGACGGCGACGGCTACCCCGAGCTGGTGGTGGGGGCGGCCGGCCTGAGCACCGGCGGGGTCGCGGGCGCCGCCTACCTGGTCCCCGGCGGCACGGGCCTCGCGACCATGGCCCTCTCGGACGCCACCCTGCGCATCCGCGGCGACGTGGCCGGCACCCGCCTCGGCGGCCATGTCCGCGGCCTGCCCGACCTCGACGGCGACGGCTGGGGCGAGCTGGTCGTCACCGCCGACACCGCCTCCGGCCGCACCGCCGCGGCCCACGTCTTCCGCGGCCCCTTCTCCGTGGCCGCGACCCTCTGGTCCTCCACCGACACCGACAGCACCCTCTCCGCCGAGGCCAACCGGGCCGACCAGCTCGACACGGTCGTGGCCCTCGACGCCGACGCTGACGGCGTCTTGGATGTTGTGGTGGGCACGGGCGACGGGGGCGCGGGCCGGCTGCGGGGGGCCGCCTATCTGGTCTTCGGGGTGGGGCTCTGAGGAGGGGGGCGGGCGTCCGGGGCGGTGCGGGCGGCGCTCCACCGCAGGATCCAGGGGGTGAAGATCAGCGGGTAGAGCGACATCATGCCCCAGGCGAACATGCCCAGCTCCATCACGGCCGCGATGCCGAGGTGGAGCGCGATGCCGAGCAGCCCCCACCAGGGGCCGAAGCGGGTGAGGATGAGCGGGGCGCCGAGCTCGAGCACAATGGTCAGCAGGCCGCCGAGGCGCACCAGCAGGTGGCCGCGGGCGACGAGCTCCGGGGGCAGCCAGGTGCTCTGGGGATCGGCCATGATGCGGTAGAGGGGCACGTCGGCCGCGTGGCCGAGCCACTCGGGCGCCGCGAGGATCTTGAACACGCCGGCGTTCAGGTAGACGAAGATCAGCACCCAGAGCAGGAAGACCCGGGCCCAGGCCGGGGCGGGACGCCGGGGGCCGCGGCGCAGCGACAGGGCGCCGTCAGAGGGGGCGAAGACCAGCACGAGCATGGCCGTGCGCAGCAGCCGGTCGATGGCCCGGTCGCCCGGCGGGGAGAGGTGGCCGAGCTGGGCGTAGGCCACGACGGCGAGCAGGAAGAAGGGCCGCACCCAGACGCCGAGGGCCGTGAAGCAGAGGCTCAGCACGGTGACCAGCCAGGCGGCCGGCCCGCCCCACTGGGGCGAGAGGTCGTTGACCCAGGCGAGGTCGTCTTTGTGGTGGAGGCTGAGGCCGCCCTCGTCGAAGGTGCGCCAGTAGCGGGTGACCATGCCCTTGGCGGCCTCGTTGAGCAGATCCGCGAGGACCACGAGCGAGAGCAGCACCCGCACCAGCGCCAGGGGCAGCGGGTGCTCGGTGCGGTCGGTGAAGGCCACCCAGCGGGCCCAGGGCCCGGGCCGGGCCGGCGGGAGAGGGCTCACGGCGCGGCTCCGGCGCCGGCGTCCTCGGCAGAGCCGGCGTCCTCGGCAGAGAAGGGTGTGGGCACGAAGTCGGGTGCGCGCATGCGGAGGCCGTGGTGGAAGGTGGCGGGCCGGGCGGTCCAGTCGGGCGCGCGGGGGTAGGGCGCGCGGGTGAAGCGCAGCGCAACCTCCTGGCAGTCCGGGTCGTCGCGGTCGGCCAGCTCGGCGACGAACCAGCCCAGGGCCTCGGCGTTGACCGCGTCCGCCTTCCAGGTGGCCCGCTCGACCATGGGCCGCACCCGGCGGCCCCGCAGCAGCCGGTTGGCCCAGGTGTGGTCGGGGTCACCGCTGCGGTGCACGAGGGTGCCGTCGATCCAGACCTCCATGCGCCCGACGACCTCCGGGCCGTTGGTGTAGAGGTGCCAGGTCTGGTCGATGCGCAGGGGGCGCTGGAGCTTGCCGAAGACCCGCACCACGGGCAGGCGCACCGCCCGGTTGAGGTCGAGAATGGCGGCGCCCACGAGCACGAGGCCCCGGGGCACCCGCTTGGCGTACCGGTCGATCTGGGCCGGGGTCGAGAGCTCGTCGGGTGCCACGTCGTCGACGCCGGGGGTGCTCAGCAGGGCGATGAGGAGGAAGGCGCCCAGGACGGCGGCGGCCCGGAGCTGGGAGCCGAGGCCCCCAGACCCGGAGGGCCCGGTCGCGGGGGGCCCCGGTGGACGCCCGGTGGCGCCGTGCTCCGGTGGGCTCACGCCTCGGTGCGCCCGCGGGTGACCCGCGCATAGGCCGCCGCGGCCGCCGAGATGAGGGCGCCGTAGTGCTCGGCCTGGCCCGGGCCGTTGTAGCCCCGGGCGAACTGCACGTAGTCGCCGCGCCGCAGCCCGGTCATGCAGGTGTTGCTCGCCTCGATGTAGGCGAACATGCCGTCGAGCTGGGCGGGCAGCGAGACGGCCATGCTGTCGAACATCTCCTGCACGCTGGTGTAGCCGAGGGTCCGGTGGTTGAAGCCCATGACCTGGGCTGCACCCATCGAGATGGACTTGAGCGCCGCCGTGTCGTCCATGCCGCGCGCCAGCTCGAGCACCTGCCACTCCTTGGCCTGGTTGCCGTGGAAGGAGGACCAAGCGTCGGTGGCCGACCGGCGGAAGGTGTGGCCCGTCCAGCGCTGGCCGCTGCTGAACCGGAAGTGCTCCCGGAACCGGTCGGCGTTGCGGCTGCCCCACTGGTCCCAGAAGATGTGGTTCTCGAAGCGGATGATCATCTTGCCGCTGGTGCGGTGGAAGCCCGCCCCGCCCGACTCGCACTTGAGCACGGCGGCCGCCGCTGCCGACGAGATCCCCAGGCTGCTCGCCTTCTGCTTGAGGTAGCGGCCCTTGTCGTTGTAGATGGCGGCCATGGTGTGGTCGAGGCCGCGCAGCCCCCCGAGGGCAATGGGGTCGCGGGGGCCCATGCCCTCGCCGCCCGGGGCGACGGCGACGGGGCCGGTGGGCGCGGGGGTGGGTCCTGTGGTGGGGCCTGGGGTGGGGCCTGCGGTGTCGGCGCCGGGGATGACCAGCTGCTGGCCGACCGTGAG
>CAXQUZ010000065.1:0-7237 GCA_964226865.1 Myxococcota bacterium
CTTTTATTTTTAAAATGGCCGTTTTTGGGATTTCACCCTTAAAAAAAGAGCTGTCCAAAAAGCGAAGCCGATAATCGATGCAGATTTTTTTGATCTCATCCAAATATGTAGCCCACGGGCTGGTCGCAGGTCTGGACGCTGTTGAGCGGATCGCCGTAGCCGTCGAGATCTCCGTCGTAGAAGAACTCGCAGGGCACCACCTCGACCGCGCTGATGGCCGAGGCCGAGAAGCCGTCGCTGTCGGTGGCCGTCAGCGTGATGCGGTGGGTGCCGACGCTCAGCTCCCGAGAGAAGCCCAGGGCGCCGTCCGAGGCGGGGGCGCCCTCGTCGAGGATGCCGTCCAGGTCGCTCTCCCAGACCACGCTCAGGGTGGAGGCATCGTCCTCGGCGTCTGTTGCCGTGCCCGCGAAGGCCACCACATCGCCCGCGTCGACCTCGGTGCCCGCCGTCGGGGCCGTCATCCGCACGGTGGGGGGCTGGGCGACCTCGATGCTGCGGTCGACCGTGCAGCCCGCCCCGACGTCGTCGGTGACGGCCATCGACAGGGTGTGGGCGCCGGCCGAGAGGCTGGCCGTGGCCGCGGTGACCGTGCCCGAGGAGTCGGGGCTCGTGGTCGCCAGCTCGCCGTCGAGGCTCGAGCGGAAGACCACCAGCAGCGCGTCCTCGTCGAGCTCGGTGTCGGTGGCCGTGCCCTGGAGCTGGACCACCTCGCCCTGCCGCAGCACGGCCCCCTCCGCCGGCGCCAGCCACGCACAGCTCGGCGCCGTGTTGGGCGGGAGCACCCGCACGAAGGTCGAGGCGGCCTCGGTGTTGCCCTGGGGATCGGTGGCCGAGAGCTTGATGATGTGGTCGCCCTCGGAGAGGTAGGCATAGCCCTCGGTCGTGCCGTTGGACGCCGGCCCGTCGATGTCGAGAACACCCTGCACATCGCTTTCCCAGACGACCGTGAGCCCCTCGGGACCCGCCTCGGCATCGTCCACCCGGCCGCTGAAGAAGACCGGCTCGCTGGCGTAGTGGTTGATGTCGGAGCCCGGCTGGTCGAGGGCCACGCTGGGCGCGCTCGTCGCCAGCACCTCGACCCGCACCAGCGCGCTGGCGGCGGCGTCGCGGGTGTCGCGCACCTCGACCGACACCACCCCCTCGTCGTCCGGATCGAGGGTCAGCTCGACCGCCGTGGTGCCGTCGGGGCGGGCGAAGCCGTCGTCCATGATGGCCCCGTCCAGCAGCCAGGTCACCCGCAGGTTCTCGTAGGCGTCTTCGTTGTCGCCCACCACCCCCCGGAACTCGGTGGCGACCCCATCGAGAACACGGTCACCGTCGACATGAGAGAGGATCGAGACCGTCGGCTCGCTGTTGAAGACCTTCACGCCCTGGTCGTCGACCGGCGCGCAGCCCGCGAGGCCCCCACCAGCAACGAGAAGCACGACAGAGACGGGATTCAGGGCACGCATGGCGGCTCCGCGGCACGGCGCAGACGGACAGGGGGACGAGGGCCCGCCCCCCCTCGGGCGCCCGGAGTGTACTGCAGGGACTGGGGCCTGCGGCGGTCCATCGCGCCGTTGCATTGGTGCAAGGCCATTTCGGTCGCCACGCGAATTCTCAGGGTTATCTCGGGGGCGTCTGGGCGAGACCGGGCCCGCGTCATGGTGACGCTCCGCCACGCCCCAGCACGCTTCGGGAGTTCCCATGATCAGCGCCGCATCGCTTGCCTTCGCCCTCTTCACCACCGTCGCCAACGCCGGCACGGCCAAGGTCGACAAGGGCCACTCCGGCGTGATGTTCCAGGCCCACCACTTCGGTGCCGGCTACACCTGGGGCCGCTTCAACGACTTCGGCGGCACCGTCGAGGTCGACGGCATGGACCTCAAGTCGATGGACATCGAGGTCAAGGCCGCCAGCATCGACACCGGCATCGAGAAGCGCGACAAGCACCTCCGCAGCCCCGACTTCTTCGACGCCGAGAAGTTCGAGACCATCAAGTTCAAGTCCAGCTCGGTGACCAAGAAGTCCGACGGCCTCTACGAGGTCAAGGGCACCCTCACCCTCCACGGCACCAGCAAGCAGGTGACCGTCGACGTGAAGCACACCGGCAACGGCAAGCTCCCCGCCATGATGGGCGGCAACGTCATCTCCGGCTGGGAGACCGCCTTCGACATCAAGCAGTCCGACTACGGCATGAAGTACGACGGCATCGGTGACGTGGCCCGCCTCCACGTCAACCTCGAGGCCAAGCACTGAGCCCGGCCCCGCTGATCGGCCTGCTGGTCGCCGGTGCAGTGCGCCGGTGGCCCGCAGCCTTCGCGGTCGGCGGCGCGGTCGCTTGGGGGCTCCACGGGCTCCTGGGCGGCCGCGTCTCCGATCGGGCCGCGGCCCCGCTGCTCGCCCTCGTCCTCGCCCTGTGGCCCCGCCCGGGCTGGGGGCCGCGGCTCGGTGCGGCGGCGCTGCTGGTGGCCCTGACGGCCTGGGGTGCCCCCCACAAGGCCGCCGAGGTGGCCCTGGTGATGGGGGTGGCCGCGACCGTGCCCGGGGCCCTGCTGGCCGGTGCCAAGGGCCCCGCCCTCTGGCCGGTGGTGGCGGTGGCCGGCCTGTGCGCCGCGGTGCTGCTCGCGTTCACGGGCAGCGTCACCCTCGCCGAAGAGGCCGCGCTGGTCGCTCTTCCGGCCCTGGCCCTCGTCGGCCGCCCCCTGCCCCCGGGCGCGGGCGCTGCCGCCGGCCTCGCCCTGGGCGCGGCGGTGGGCCACGGGCTGCTCTGGAGCGAGCTCGGCCCCTGGGCCCTCGTGCCCCTGGCGAGCCTCGCTGCGGTGCGGCTGCCCACGGCCCGGGCCGCCCCGCGCATCGGCCTCGCCCTCGCGCTGGCCGCCGCCGGCACGGTGCCGGTGATCGTGGACTGGCTCCAGGATCCGCCCTTCTGATCGGGCCACCGGGCGCGGCGCGGCCGCCACCGGGGTGAAGACCGCCGCCCGGTCCGCTATGGGCGCCGGTCCCCGCCGCCGGAGTCCTCCATGGCCGCCGCCCAGCGTCCCGTCGTGCTCGTGCCCCTCGAACCGCCCCCCGCGGCCCAGCGCCGCGGCCGCGAGGCCCGCCTGCCCCTCGAGGGCGAGAAGCCCAACCGCTACCACCTGCCCCGGGGCCTCGAGAGCGACTCGCCCGTGGGCTACCGGGTGCGGCCCGCCCTGACCGCCGAGGAGGCCGCCGAGGCCGCCGCCCTCTTCGACCTGGCCCCGCCCGTGGCCTTCGTGGCCGGGGCCCCGCCCCCCACCGAGGGCGAGCTCTTCGACGAGTGTGCGCTCGGCGTGCTGTCGAGCCGCCAGAGCACGAACTTCCGGGGCTTCCGCCAGACCACGCTGGGCCCGGGCCAGAGCACCGCCGCCGCCGCCCTGCTGCGCCGCCTGGCCGGCCGCGAGAGCCCCGTCTGTGACGGCGCCACCCACACCCACCTCGTGCTCGGGCGCCGCTACACCACGCCGTTCACGATGCTGCTCACCTTCGTCGGCCACAAGCCCGTCCAGAGCCTGCTGAGCGTGCCCCAGCGCATCTGGGCCAAGCGCACCCAGGGCGCCACCGACATCCCGACCATCGGCTACCTGCCCCACCTCCACACGGGCATCCTCGCCGAGAACATCGAACGGGCGGCCATTGTGGCCTCTGCTGGTGCCCGCGCCGCCAGCGTGCTCATGGCCCCCTTCGCCGGCCCCGCCGTGCGCGCCACCAACGCCGAGCTCATCCGGGCCCTCGAAGACATGGCCGGCCTCACGGCCCAGGACCGCCGGGCCGGCTGGGGCCTCCAGCTCGTCGCCCAGGTCGGCGCCCTGCCCACCCCGGTGCCCCTGCGGCCCGCGACCGCCCGCAAGCTCGGCGCCGCCCTGCTCTCCCTGCGCAGCGAGCGCATCCAGCCCGGCGTCAACATGGAGGAGCGGGCCCCCGCCACCTACCAGACCCGCCAGGACATGGTCGTGCCCGAGGCCCTGGTCACCAACGCCGGCCGGGCCGGCTTCAACGCCATGGCGCGCTGGCTCGGGCTGCCCCGCGACCAGGCCAAGGCCCTGCTGCTGACCGAGCGGGTCGACGTGCTCACCGAGGGCGGCAAGGGCCGGCTGCGCCAGATCCGCGGCGAGCTGGGCGACATCACCGACCGGGTGGTGGCGGATCTGCCCCTCTGGGCCGACCTGCCGACGGGCCGGGCCCTCTCCCGCAACGCCGCCCGGGGCCGCAAGGCCTTCGCCCTCGCCGGCCAGCGCATCTACATCGGCGGCCTCGACGCCGACGCGGTCGAGCGCGCGGGCATCGATCGCCTCGCCGCCGTCCGGGCCGCCGGGGCCGCCGCCGCCCGCAGCGCCCTGGTCTGCGAGCTCTCGGGCCTCATCGGCATCCCCGAGGGCTGTGACATGCTGGCCGGCTGCTGCCTGATGGCCGGCCCGGTCAACCAGAACGACATCGGCAAGCAGTACTACGGCATGCCCGACCTGCTCGCCGGCGCCCACCCGGGCCGCCAGCCCATCTCGCTGCTGGTCTGGACCCTCAAGGCCAAGACCGTGGCCGACCCCATCGGCAACGAAGAGCAGCTCCTCAGCGCCCGCCGCAAGGGCGCCCTGGTCGACCTGCGGGCCGGGCCGGCCGAGGTCGTCACCGTGGTCGGCAGCGACGGGCGCCACCGGCCGCTGCGGGCGGGCCAGACCGTGCCCGAGCGGGCCTTCAGCGAGCTCGACAACTTCGCCCGCACCACCGATGGTCAGGACATTCCCGGGAATGTTGGCCGCCCCGGAGCCGACCGCGACACGGCGCTGTGGTAGGCAGGGCCGGGGCGCCCCTCGACCGGTGCCCCCGCCCGCTGCCTCCCGGCCTGCTCCCCCGCCCTCCCCTCCCCCTGCGCCGATGCCCCCCGATCCCGTCGACGACGCCAGCGCCCTGGCCCACATGCGGTCCCTGGCCGCCCGCCTCGAGGCCGCCGGCATCGACGCCACGGGGCTGCGCGCCCTCGAGGACGAGCTCGCCGTCAACGAGACCCCGCCGGGCTTCTTCGGCCGCCTCGCCCGGACCGTGCGCAGCACCGCCACCCGCCAGTGGCAGGCACTCGTCGGCGAGCTGCGCGAGAGCGGCGAGCTGATGGTGCTCATCACCCGCGCCCTGCGCGAGGGGCCCCGCGCCCTCAGCCCCGAGGAGCGCGACAAGGTGCGCGCCCAGCTGCTCGACCTCGTCCGGGTCGCCCCCGCGGGCCTCTTCGCCGCCGCCAACTCGGCCCTGCCCGTGCCCGGCACCAGCGTCTTCACCCCCTGGGTGCTGACCCGCCTCGGCCTCATGCCGACGCGCTGGCGCGAGGCCCACCTGCTCGCCCAGCTCGCCCGCGAGGCCGAGCGGCTGCGGGAGGCGCGCCACCCCGGCGAGGCCGCCGAGGTCGAGGCCCTCGCCCGCGAGATCGAGGCGGCCGCCGACGCCCGGGAGCAGCTCGCCCAGGAGGCCGACCTGCTGACCTGCTGGGATGCCAACGGCAACGGCGTCTGGGACGACGACGAGCGGCAGGCCTACCACGCCGAGCTGGTCCAGCTGCGGGCCCTGGCCCGGAAGAAGGACGTCCAGCGCCGGTGGTACCTGCGCCACCAGGGCGCGGTCTTCGGCCCCTGTCGGCTCACCGAGCTGCAGCGGGCCGGCGACGACATGCCCCTGCTCGTCTGCTACGACGGCAAGAGCGGCTGGGTGGCCCTCGCCGACCTGCTGCCCCCGGCCCGCGACGGCGCGACCACACCGGACGGGGCCGCGCCGGACTGAGGGCCCCGCCGCTCAGCGGAGGCCGAGCACCGTGAGGGCCTCGTCGGGCCGGTCGGTGATGATGCCGTCCACCCCCATCTCGACGAGGCGGCGCATCTCGGCCGGGTCGTTGACCGTCCAGGCCAGCACCCGGTAGCCCCGGTCCTTCATCTTCGCGACGTAGCGGGGCCGCAGGAAGGCCGCCTCGGCCACGAGCATGTCGGGCACGGCCTTGCCGTTGAGCAGCAGGTTGCGCAGCACCCACTTCTCGTAGAACTTGAGGTCGGCGCCCTTGAAGGTGCCAAAGAGCTGGCCCCGGCGCACCTCGGGGGCGTACTCGCGACAGGCCGCCAGCACGTAGGGGTTGAAGCTGGTGATGAAGACCCGGTCGCGGGCACCGGCGGCGTCGACGGCCTCGATGACCTTCTTCGCCACCTCCCAGGGGGGCTTGCCCTCCCGGGGCGACTTGATCTCGATGTCGACGACGACGTGGGGGGCGTAGGTCTTGAGCACCTCGTCCAGCCGGGGCACGCGCTGGCCCTCCCAGCGGGCGTCGAGGAAGGTGCCCGCGTCGAGGGCGGCGATGGTGGCCCAGGCGGTCTCGTCGACGTAGCCGGCACCGTTGGTGGTGCGCTCGAGGCTGTCGTCGTGGATGACGACGGGCACGCCGTCTGCGCTCAGGGTGACGTCCAGCTCGAAGGCGACGCCCAGCGCTCTGGCGGCCGAGAACGCGGCGTCGGTGTTCTCCGGGGCGAGGCCCGCCGCCCCCCGGTGGCCGATGACCGCGGGACGCTGGGGGAAGAGCCCGTCGGTGGAGCGGGGGTTGTGGGGCGCACAGCCCGCCGCGACCGTCGCCACCAGCGAGACGAGGGGGGCCCGCAGGCCACGGGCACGGCGCCCGAGCCCCGGGGGCAGGCGACGGAAGAGGGACGCGCGCAGCGACATGGGCACTCCAGCAGGCAGCGCGCCCCCGTAATGCGCGGCGGCGGGGCCGGCGGGATAGTCCGGCCCCATGCAGACGCCTCCCCCCACCGACCTGTTGGCCCTCTCGCCCGACGAGCTGGGCGAGCTCGCCGTCTCTCTCGGCGACAAGCGCTTCCGTGGCAAGCAGATCCACGACTGGCTCTTCAAGAAGGGCGCCGACCAGGTCGACGAGATGCGCAACCTGCCGAAGGCGCTCCGGGCGGCCCTGGGCACGGGCGCCACGGTCGGCACGCTGTCGGTGGCCGAGGAGCAGGTCTCGTCGGACGGCACGGTGAAGCGCCTCTACCGGCTCGCCGACGGCCAGCTCGTCGAGGCCGTGCTCATGCGCTACCACGACGGCCGCAACACCGCGTGCATCTCGTCCCAGGCCGGCTGCGCCATGGGCTGTGTGTTCTGCGCCACGGGCCAGATGGGCTTCGCCCGCCACCTGCGCACCGAAGAGATCCTCGAGCAGGCCTGGCGCTTCGACCGCGAGCTCAAGGCCGAGGGCGCCCGCCTCAGCAACGTCGTG
>CAXQUZ010000066.1:0-2754 GCA_964226865.1 Myxococcota bacterium
GCTCTTCCGATCTGATGAAGCCGAAGAGGAGGTCCTCGCGGAGGAACTCGACGCCGCAGAGGGCGGGCTCGTCGGGGTTCCATACAAAGAGGCTGTCGTGGAGGAGGGGATGGATGAAGAAGGTCGCGGGCATCAGCACGAAGTCGTCGTTGATGTGAACGACAGACTCGTCGTAGTTGTCGCTCCATGTCAGCAGTGTGTCGGCGGCGCCTCCAGGCGCAATTCCCTCCACAAGTAGGTCCGTCTCACTGCCCTCTCCTCCGATGCGCCCAAATGGCCAAGTGGTGGTGGACGACCACCGAGAATTGACCGCGGGCCAGGAGAGTTCTCGATCGTCATACGAGCTGTCGATCAGGTCCGGGTAGACCAGCTTGAATTGCTGTACTCGCGGCGATGGCTCCGCGTCTACGCCGGAGTCATGGGGGTACTGCGGCGCAGACTTGTAGTCCGGGTCGGGCGGTGTGCATGCGACCACGCAGACCATCGTGGCCAAGCGGAGTGTTGCGGCTCCCCGTGCGCAGGAAGCCCGGGGAGCTCTGCCGGCGCATTTTGCTGGAGCGGCGGTCGGAGCGACGGTACCGATGTGTGGGACTGGCACGGTGGGCCTCGAGAGCTCGGTTGGTCGTCCAGGTGGTTGTCGGGCCTCTGTTCCGCGCGACAACACTGCCGAGTGCGGCATAGCATCTACGCAGCACTCTCGAGGCTCGCCACGATGACGACAGGTTCCATGCCCACGCCCCGTGTGAGCCACCGCTGGCCGCACGCCGCTGCCCCGCTCGATCGACAGCGGCAGCCTGCAGGGGCTCGATCTCTCGGGACCCGTCGTCACGGAGATCCAGCCTTGGTAGGTCCCGTGCTCGCTTGGTTGCTGCTGTCTGGCTGTGCGCCCTGCCGCCTGGGCGACACCTTCTGCGAGCACCCTCCCCAGCAGCTCTTCGACGGCACGGTGAGCTCGGTGCGCATCGAGCTCGCCGCCTTCGGCGAGGAGTCGCTGCCCCATGCCGACCACTACGAGGGCGAGCTCGGCATGCTGCGGCAGGGGCTGGAGCAGCTCTGGCCCGCGGGGGTCGAGATCCACCTGCCGGAGCGCGACGAGATCCCCGTCGCCCGCTGGGCTCGGGACGACGGGCGCTTCGTGAACCTCGAGATGATGCTGGACATGGAGCGGGACCACCGCGAGCACCGCAGCAGTGCCCACGAGGCGACCTTCTGGTTCTTGCTGACGGAGCGGAAGATTGCCAGCAACTTCGGCTTCAGCGACGCGCACCCTGGTGGGACCGCTGTGCCCGAGACCCATGTGGGCGCACTCCAGATCCTTCCTCCAAGTCAGACCCCCGGCTCCGACCAGGTGCCGCGCCTGGTAATGGAGAGCGTCATTCTCCACGAGGTGGGCCACATGGTTGGTCTGATGACCGAGATCCCCGTGCAGCAGGCTCACGTCGAGACCAGTGCTGGGCGCCACTGCACGGAGGAGCACTGCGTGATGCAGAGAACCTACGACCCCTACGGCCACGGCTGGTGGATGTTCGGTTGGCTGGATGGCACCCTCGACCCTGGCGACCTTGCACCCGGCCCCCGGTGCCTCGAAGACATCGCGGCACTCCGGGCGGTGGCCGAGCGCGGCACTCCGTGGTGAGCCAACAGCCGTCGCCCTGGCCTCCACCTCGCAGCCCCCCACCACCAGCAGGCGAAGCCACCCCCGTCCCCCGCCCGCCCAGGCCTCACCGCCCGAGCCCGGAGCCCTCCATGCCCCCCCACCCCCGCCTGTGGAGCCGCACCCTCGGCGCCGGCCTGGTGGGGGCCCTGGCGAGCACCGCCGCCGGCGCCACCGAGTGGCGGAAGATCGACGAGAAGGACGGCATCACCTCCTACCTCGGGTCGATCCCCGGCGAGCCCATCCACGCGGCCCGCGGGGTGGTGACGACCGAGCTGTCGGCCTGCCAGCTCATCAGCTTCTACGCCGCCGAGGGCCTCGCCACCTCCTGGGTCGACATGCTCGTGGACTACGAGGTTGTGGAGCTCGGGCCCCACCGCTCCCTGATCTGGCAGCGCTTCGACATGCCCTGGCCCGTCACCGACCGCGACTTCCTGCTCGAGGTCTCTGTCACGCGCCCCGCCGACCGCACGGTGCGGGTGAGCCTCCGGTCCACGACCGACCCGCGCTTCCCCCCGCCCTCCGATCCGACAGAGCTGGTGCGCGGCAGCATGACGACCTCGACCTGGACCTTCTCGCAGGTGGCCCCCGGCCGCAGCACGGTCGACATGCAGGGCCACGCCGACCCGGGGGGCAGCTTCCCGAGCTGGCTGGTCAACCTCATCCAGAAGACCTTCCCGTACAACACCCTGTCGGCCTTCGTGCGGGAGGCGGAGAAGACGACGGTGCCGCTGCGGCCGGAGTGCGCGGGCTGGTAGCGACACCGCCCGCCTCCGCGCAGCTTCGTCCACCGCATCTGCCGACCCCATCCCTGCGGGGGACCGCGCCGCAGCCCACCCCCTCACGGCAGCACCCACCGCTCGTCCTCCGCCAGCTGCCGCCAGCCCTCGTCCTCCTGCACCAACACCTGCCAGCCGCTGCGCAGCCCGCTCCGCCGCAAGGCCATGGCCCCCACCCAGCTGTGTTGCTTGGCAATCCAAGCCACCGCCACCGGCTGGCCTTCGAGGGTCGGGGCGCCCAGCAGGGTCTCCCCGTCTGAGCGCCGGCCGTCCCCGTCGGCGTCGTCAAAGACCACGGGCGAGACCAAGGCCCACTGCAGG
>CAXQUZ010000067.1:0-4392 GCA_964226865.1 Myxococcota bacterium
CTGGTTGTAGAGGTTGTGCTCGCCGACCATGATGCTCTCGAAGCGGCCCCAGGCCCGGCCCTTGTGGAGCACGGTGAAGTGCATGCGGCCGCGGTCGGTGTCGAGCTCTTCGATGCGGCCGTCCCAGTCCTGGCCCGGCCCGTAGCGGCGCAGCTCGCAGGTCGCGGTGGCGGCCACCTCGGCGACGCTGTCGTGGTCCCAGCGGGCGACCAGGCAGCCGTCCTCGGGCAGCACCCCCATCAGCCGCCTGAAGGACTCCTGGCAGTGGGCCAGGTCGCGGTAGATGTCGGCGTGGTCGAACTCGATGCTGGTCAGCAGCGCCGTCGTGGGCCGGTAGTGGAGGAACTTGGGGCCCTTGTCGAAGAAGGCCGTGTCGTACTCATCGCCCTCGATCACGAAGTGGTCGCCGGCCGCGGCCCGGGCGGTGCGGTCGAAGTTGCCCGGCATGCCGCCGATGAGGAAGCCCGGGCGGCGCCCCGCAGACTCCAGGAGCCACGCGATGATGGTGGTCGTGGTGGTCTTGCCGTGGGTGCCGGCGACCACGATGTTCCGGGTGTCGGCCAGGAAGCGGGCGCCGAGCAGCGCCGGGAAGCTCATGTAGGGACGGTCGCCCTGCTGGACGGCCTCGGCCTCCTCGTAGACGGCGCGCACCACGTTGCCGACAACGACCAGATCGGGGTTGTGGGCGATGTTCTCGGCCTTGTAGCCGACCATGGGCGCGATGCCGAGCTGGGCGAGGTAGTCCGACATCGGGGGGTAGATGACGTTGCCGTCCGAGCCGGTGACCGTGTGGCCGGCGTCGACGAGCATGCCGGCCAGGGCGGCCATGGCGGTGCCGCCGATGCCCATGATGTGGACGGTGTCGAGGTCTTCGGGGAGGTCGGTGACGAGGGGCATGGCTCAGCTCGGACGCAGCGTGGTGAGGAGGGCCCGGAGGGTCGGCGGACAGTCCGGGTGGGCCTGGAGGCGGTCGAGCTCGGCGGGCTCGTCCACGTCCCAGGCGGTGGGGAGGAGGGCAGGGGAGATGCCGGCAGCGCGGCACCGCGACAGTGTGGTCGAGAGCACAGCGGCGGTCGACCACGGGATGTCGGAGAAGGCGGCGGTGAAGAGGGCCTGCGGGGCCTCACCGTCGACGGAGACGCACCAGTAGCCGCCGTCCTCGGCGGGCCCCAGCGCGATGGGGGCCGTGGCCTGCGCGGCGGCCAGGAGCCACGCGGGCCGGAGCAGGGGGCAGTCCGTGCCGACGGCGATGCGGCGCCCGGGCCCCCGGAGCTCGTGGGCCATGCGCGCGCCGAGGTCGCCGCCACACTGGGGGCGGCAGTCCAGGCCCCGGGCGCGGAGCTCGGCGGCGAAGCGGCCGTCTTCGTCGGCGCCGAGGGCGACCCGGTGGGGCAGGCCCGTGGCGGCGACCCGCGCGAGGGTGTGGTCGACGAAGGCCCGGTGGAGGCGGGCGGCCCCGTCGAGGCCGAGGGCCGGTGCGAGGCGGGTCTTGGTCCGCCCGGGCACCGGCGCCTTGGTGAAGATGACCACCTCGGCCGTGCCCGCGAGCGGACGGGCCGACGGGGTGCGCGCAGCCACTCAGCCCTCCCGCTGGGGGCGGCGGTAGCGCCAGACCGACCAGATGATCTTGGTGCCCGCGCGGAGGGTGCCGCGCACGGTGCCGCTGATCTTCGAGACGCCGACCCGTGCGCGGTAGGGCATGGCGACCTCCCGGATGCGCAGCCCGTGGTGGACCGCCTTCATCTGCATCTCGACGTTCCACCCATAGTTCGTGTCGACCATGCCGAGGCGGTCGAGGGCGGCCATGTGCACGGCCCGGAACGGCCCCATGTCGGCGTAGCGGTGGCCGGTGGACAGGCGGATGAGCCCGGTGGCCAGCCGGTTGCCGTGGCGCTGGTGGGGCAGCAGGGCCCCGGGCTCGGCGCCGCGGGTGCGATCGCTGAGCACGAGGTCGGCCTCGCCCGCCAGCACCGGGCCCACGAGCCGGTCGAGCAGGGTGGGGTCGTCGGCGTGGTCGGCGTCGAGGATCACCACCACCTCGGCCCCTGCGGCCCGGGCCGCTGCGATGCCCGCGAGGCAGGCCGCGCCGTAGCCCCGCTGTGGCTCCGAGACGACCGTGGCGCCGCCGGCCCGGGCGACGGCGGCCGTGCGGTCGGTGCTGCCGTTGTCGACCACGATGACCTGGCCGACCGGGGGCAGGTCGCGCAGCACCAGGGGCAGGCTCTGCTCCTCGTCGAGGGCGGGAATCACCACGGCCACGCCGGAGCGGTCGCAGGGGACGGCGGGGGACCCGGAGGCGGACACGGGGACTCCCGGGGGGGCATGCCAGCAGGGAAGGGGACGCAGGGGACAGGGGCTGCCCGGGCGCACACCTCCCCGCCGCGGACCCGCGTTAGCCTCTCGCAGACCGGCGCGCGACGCGAGTCCGCCGCCGCCGTCTCGCCGGCCGGGGCCCCCGCGGGGGTGCAACCTTCCGGCCGGGGCGGCGTCCCTGGCCCCGCGCATGGGCCCCTGCCCGGGGGCCCCGAACCCCGCTGCTCCGGCCGCTCTCCGTCTCTCCCGACGCCACGCTGGTGGAGGTCCCGTGACTCCCGAACCCGCTGCCCCCTGGTGGGCGCGTGCCCTCGCCACCTCGGCGCTGCTCCTCGGCCTCTCGGCCTCCGTGCCGGGCGCGGTGCCGCTGCTGTCGGCGCCCCTGGCCCGGGCCACGATGAACCCCTTCCACGTCGAGGTCGAGGCCCCCAAGCTGGCCCCGGGGGCGACCGGCGTGGCCCGGGTGATGATCGTCGTGCCGGAGGGCCACCACGTCTACCGCGACATGATGTGGGTCAAGGTGACCAGCCCGGGCACCCTCCAGCCCGGCCCCGCGAGCTTCCCGCCGGGCCTCCACAAGCCCGACCCTGCGAACCCCGGAGCCACCCGCGAGCTCTACGACATGAACGTCGTCATCGAGGTGCCCGTCACGGCGCCGGCGACGGGCAGCGAGCACCGGGCGTCCATCGAGGTGGGCTACCAGGGCTGCAAGGGCGGCCTCTGCTTCATGCCGGCGACCGAGACCCACGACATCGTGGTCAAGGTGGACGGTGCCGCGCCGGCCGCTGCGCCGGTGCCGGCCCCGGCGGCCGAGACGGGCAAGGCCCCGAGCTGGAAGGACCCGGCCACGGCCATGGTCAGCGCCAAGGGCGGGGCGGCCCACGGGGCGGTGCCGGCGGCCGACTTCTCCGGTCTGCCGGCCTCGGCCTCGGTCCAGAAGCTCGACCACGAGGGCAAGAAGCACCCGGTCCACGCGCGTCTGGTCGCCGACCGCGACACGGTGGCCCCGGGCGAGACTGTGCGCCTCGCCGTCCACCTGACCCAGAAGCCCGGCTGGCACACCTACTGGAAGAGCCCCGGCGACATCGGGCTGCCCACCGACATCACCTGGACGGTGCCCGCGGGGGCCGAGACCACCCCCTACCAGTACCCCGTGCCCCATCGCTACGACGTCCAGGGCATCATCAGCTACGGCTACGACGACCAGGTGCTGTACCACACCGAGGTCACCCTCCCCGACACGCTGCCCTCCGGCACGGTCACCCTCGGCGCCCACGCCAAGTGGCTGGTCTGTGAGGTGATGTGCATCCCGGGCGAGGCCGAGCTCTCGCTGCCGCTGGCGGTCGCCGAGACGGCCGCCCCGCCCAATGCCTTCGCGGGCATCATCGACCACTTCGCGGCCCAGCACCCGACCCCGCCCACGGCGGTCGAGGGCTTCATGGTCGAGACGGCGCTCAGTGCCTCGGCGGTCCACCCAGAAGAGCCCTTCGAGGCGGTCTTCTACCTGAACCCCGCCGGCGGCGCGCCGCTCGAGGCCCCCATCGAGGTGGCCGCCTGGCCCGCCTTCACGCCCATCGTCGACGGGTCCTGGATGGTCTCGGAGGTCGCGGTGGCGCCGACGCCGGACGGCGGCGTGGTCGCGCGCATCAAGGGCGAGACCTTCCCGGCCGACCCGCTGCCCACCACCGATCGCATCGGGGGCCTCTTCCAGGTCAAGGTCAACGGCGAGCTGGTCCGCACCGAGGTCACCATCCCGCTGCCCTGGGTGGCGCCGGGCGCGCCGGTCGACGCCAGCACCTCGCCGCTCTTCGCCCTCGCCGCCGGCAAGTCCCCGGCGGTGGCGGCCACGGCAGGGGGACCGGGGCCCGACGCCGCAGCGGTGGACGCGGGGGCGGCCGCGCCCGCCGAGCAGAGCTTTGCGCTCATGCTGCTGCTCGCCCTCGTCGGCGGCGCCATCCTCAACATCATGCCCTGTGTGCTGCCGGTCCTGACCCTCAAGCTCTACAGCGTGGTCGGCCAGCAAGACATCACAGCCAGCGACCGCCGCAACGCGCGCCTCGCCTACACCGGCGGCGTGGT
>CAXQUZ010000068.1:0-8078 GCA_964226865.1 Myxococcota bacterium
CTACACGACGCTCTTCCGATCTCGTCGAGGGTCTGGCGCGGCGCATCTTCGAGAAGAACGTGCCCGAGCCCCTCGAGGGGGCCAAGGTCTACTCGCTCGACATGGGCGCCCTCCTCGCCGGCACCCGCTACCGCGGCGACTTCGAGGAGCGGCTCAAGGAGGTCATCTCGGCGATGACCAACGAAGAGCGCGCCGTGCTCTTCATCGACGAGATCCACACCATCGTGGGCGCCGGCGCCACCTCGGGTGGCTCGATGGACGCAAGCAACCTGCTCAAGCCGGCCCTCCAGTCCGGCAAGCTGCGCTGCATCGGCTCGACCACCCACAAGGAGCACAAGCAGGCCTTCGGGCGCGACCGGGCGCTGGCCCGCCGCTTCCAGGTGGTCGACGTGCCCGAGCCCTCGGTCGACGAGTGCATCGCCATCCTGCGTGGCCTCCAGAAGCACTACGAGGCCCACCACTCGGTCACCTTCAGCCCCGATGCGGTCGAGGCCATGGCGCGCCTGGCCACGAAGCACCTCAACGAGAACCAGCTTCCCGACAAGGCCATCGACGTGATGGACGAGACGGGGGCGGCGGTGCGGCTCGCCGGCCGGGCGGCGGTGACGGTCGACGACGTCGAAGACACCATCGCGCGCATGGCCCGCATCCCCCGCAAGAGCGTCTCCGAAGAGGAGAAGCAGTCCCTCGGCGACCTCGAGCTCGAGCTGCGCAAGGTCATCTTCGGCCAGGACGAGGCGGTGGCCGCGGTGGCGAGCGCCATCAAGCTCTCCCGTGCCGGGCTGGGCGACCCGAACAAGCCCGTGGGCTCCTTCCTCTTCGCGGGCCCCACGGGCGTCGGCAAGACCGAGCTGGCCAAGCAGCTCGCCGCCAGCCTCGGCATCAGCTTCCAGCGCTTCGACATGTCGGAGTACCAGGAGCGCCACACGGCCAGCCGGCTCATCGGTGCGCCCCCGGGCTACGTCGGCTTCGACCAGGGCGGGCTGCTCACCGAGGCCATCAACCGGAACCCCCACTGTGTGCTGCTGCTCGACGAGATCGAGAAGGCCCACCCCGACATCTACAACCTGTTGCTCCAGGTCATGGACCACGCCAGCCTGACCGACAACAACGGCAAGAAGGCCGACTTCCGCAACGTCGTGCTCATCATGACCACCAACGCCGGCGCCCGCGAGGCCAGCCAGCGCACGGTCGGCTTCGGGGCCCGCACGGGGGACCACAAGCAGGACAAGGCCCTCAACCGGACCTTCTCGCCCGAGGTCCGCAACCGCCTCGACGCGCTGGTCAAGTTCGGCCCGCTGCCCGAGTCGGTGGTGCGGCGCATCGTCGACAAGTTCGTGCGGGTGCTGGGCGAGCAGATCGCCGAGCGCAGCGTCGCCCTCGAGCCGACCGAGGCCGCGCTGGAGTGGATGGCGGACAAGGGCTACAAGCCCGAGTACGGCGCCCGCGAGATGGGCCGGGTCATCCACACCCACATCAAGAAGCCCCTGGCCGACCTGATGCTCTTCGGCGAGCTCAAGGACGGCGGCACGGCGGTCATCGACGTGTCGGAGGACGGCCGCAGCCTGACCATCATCTGTCGGCCCCTCGGCCCCGCGCTGCTCGAAGTGCACGACGACGACGCGCCGGCCGCGTCCGAGGAGTAGCCACGGGTGGTCCCGGCTTGGCTCGCGCTGGCCGCGGCGGTGCCCCTCGCCGCGGCCGCGCCGTCCTGCCCCCGGCCGGCGGCGCTGGCGGCGGCCCTCGACCCGGCGCGGGCGTCCTTCGCGGACCACCGCCACCGGGTCGCGCTGCTCGGTGCGCTCCGGAGCTGCGCCGGGCCCGAGCACGCGGTGCTGCTGGGCCAGGCCTTCGTCCGCAGCCGCCACGGGGCCCTCGCCGAAGACCCCGACCTCTTCGAGGCGGCGCTCGAGGGGCTGCGCCGGCTCTCTCCGGAAGCGGTCGAAGACGCCGTCGACACGGGCATCCTGCCCGAGCTCACGGCCCTCACCTGGGCCGACCTCCACGCCCGCTGGCTGGCACCCGCGCTGGCGGATGACCCCGCGCGCGCTGCCTCCCTGGCGGCCGCCCGCCCCGCCGACGATCCCGCCCTGGCTGCGGCCACCGCCGCCGTGGGGGCGCGGCTGCGCGCGGGCCTCGCGGCCGATCCCGGCGCCTTCCTGCGGGCCCTCTCGGCGGACGGCGGCTCCATCTCCCAGGAGGCCGCCGCCGACCTCCGCGACGCCCTGCTCGCGGCGGTGGCCCGGTCGCCAGACCCCACCCTTGCCGCCGTGGCCGCCCGCGTCGGCACGGCCAGCGGCCACGGCGGCCCCCGGCTCGCGCGCGCCCTCGCGGAGCGCGCCGAGACCGCCGCCCCCCCGCTGGCGGCGACCCTAAAGGCGGCGGCCGCAGCGCTGCCGGCGCGGCCCCTGCGCCCGGTGCTGGGCCCTCCGGCCACACCGCCCGGCCAGCTCCCGGGCAAGGACTGGGTGGCGCCCCGCCAGCCCGACGCGGCGGCCCGGTCCCGACCGGCGGCCCCGGCCCGGCTGCCCCGGGGGCTCGCCGCCGTCGCCCTCGGGCTCGGTCTGGGCGCGCTCGCCGGCGCCCTGCGGCGGCGTCCCCGGGGGGCGGCGCTCGCGCTCGGCCTCGCGCTGCTCGCGATGGCGGACTGTCTCCTGGCCTGGGCCTGGCCCGCGGCGGCAAGGCTGCCCGAGCTGGGGCTCATCCCGCCACCCGCGCTGCGGGCCCAGGTGGCGGACGGGGGCGCCCAGTGCTGGTACGGCGGCCCCGGCACCCGCATCGAGGGACTGCCCTGCCGGCGGGATCCCGCCGTGCCGCTGGTGGCCGTGGTGGGGGCCTCGAGCGCCCACGGCAGCCACCACACGGCCGACCGGGCCTTCGCCGCCCGACTCGAGCGGCGCCTCGCCGACCGGGGGGCCCGGGTGCTGAACCTGGGCATCGGCGGGGCGAGCTCCGCGACCCTTGCGGGCTGGGTCGGAGCGGGCGGCCCCCTCTCGGCCGAAGGTGGCGGCCCCGTCGATGTTCTCGTGGTGTACTACGGCCACAATGAGGCCGCCCAGCTCGCCGCGGTGCAGGCCCTCGCCGGCCTCTCTCTGCCCGTGCTCCGGGCCCGCCTGCTGGCCCGCGAGAGCGGCCTCTACGCGGCCCTGGCCGCCCTGCGGCCCCGGACCGGCCGGGCGGCCCTCGGCGACGCCCCTGCGCCAGCGGTCGCGCCCGATCCGGACGCCCTGAACCTGCTGGCCGGGCTGGTGGCCGAGCACAACCTCGACCTGCTGCTCGACGCCGCCGACGCGGCGGGCACCCGCACGGTCGTGGTGGTCCCGGCCACCAACCTGCGCTTCGCCCACGTCGAGGCGCCGCCGGGCGACCCCCTGGGCGCTGCGGCGGAGGCAGCGGCAGCGGCCGGTGACGGCGACGCGGCCGCTGCGCTGCTCCAGGCCCGCATCGACGCGGGCGCCTCCCCCCGCGAGCTGGTGAGCCCCGTGCGCGCGGCACTCGCCCGGGTGGCGGGGCGCCACGGGGCCACCCTCATCGACGCCCAGCAAGCCTTTCTCGCCCGCGCCCCCGACGGCGTGACCCCGAGCGGGCTGTTCTGGGACGACCTCCATCCCAGCATCGACGGCCACGCCGTGCTGGCCGAGCTGATCGAGCCCGCGGTGCGGTCGGCCCTCGACGCGCCGCCGCCGGGCGCGGCGCCGTGAGGCCCCAGCGGGTGCTGGTGGCCACCGACTCCTTCGGCGGCTGGCGGGACGCACCCGCCGTCAGCGCGGCCATCGCGGACCGCCTGCGTGCCGCCGGCCACGCGGCCTGGGCCTGCCCGCTGAGCGACGGCGGCGAGGGCCTCGGTGCCGTGCTCGCCCACCACGGCCGCCTCGCGGGCCACCGGCTGCTCCCCACGCCGGACGGCCCGGTGCGCGTGCCCCAGCTGGCGCCCAGCGGGGATGTTCTCGTCGAGTCCGCGGCCGTCATCGGGCTGCCGCCTCCCGGCGCCCGGCGCCCGTGGGAGGCGGGCAGCGGCCCGCTGGGCGCCTGCAGGGTGGCGGCGGGCGGCGGCCTCCTGGGGCTCGGTGGCACGGGCTGCATCGACCTCGGCCTGGGCCTGCTCGCGGCCTTTGGGGTGGGCCTCGCCGATGCCCGCGGGCGCCCCCTCGGCACGGACGGGCCCGTCGGCGCCCGCAGCCTCGGCGCGCTGGCCTCCCTCTCCGGGGCGCCCCCGCGCCTCGCGGGCTGGACGGTGCTCGCCGACGTCTCGACGCCGCTCGACCGGGCGGTCGCACGCTTCGGGCCCCAGAAGGGCTTCGCTCCCGACGCGCTCGGTCCCCTGGCCGCGGCCCTCGACCAGGCCCGCCACCGGATCGACGCGTGGCTCGGGGCCCACGGGCGGCCGGCCCTCGACCCCCGCGCCCACGGGGCCGGAGCGGCGGGGGGACTCGGCGCACTCCTCCGGGCACTGGGCGCCACGGTGCGGCCGGGCGCGGCCTGGGCGGTCGACACCCTGCTCCGGCCCGCCATCGCGACCCACGGACCGACCGTGCTGGTGACCGGCGAGGGGCGCCTCGACGGCTCGACCGCCGACGACAAGCTCGTGGCCCGGGTGGCCGCGGCGGCCCGGGACGCGGCGCTGCCCTGCTGGGCGCTGGTCGGGACCCAGGCCCCCGGCGGTTGCGCGCTGCCGGGGCTCACCGGGGTGGTCGCCGCCGACGCGATCGGTGGCCCCGACCGCGCACGGGCGCTGCTGCGCGCGGCGGACGTCCTGGCCGCGCGGCTGGCGGAGGGCGTGGGCTGAGACCCGCCGCCCTCCGGCCGCGGCTCACATGTCGCCCAGGCCGATCTCGGCGAGGCGCTCCTTGAGGAAGTCGAGCCCGGTGATGTCGGCCGGCGCCTCCGGGAAGCCCTCCCCGCGGCAGCGGTCGAGCACCCGGAGCACCGCCTCGGGCCGCGGGTGCACGAAGAAGGGCATGCTGTAGCGGGACGAGGTCGTGTCGCCCGGGTTCACCACGCGGTGGGTCGTGGCGGGCAGCATGCCGTTCGTGACGCGGCTGAGCATGTCGCCGATGTCGGCCACGATCTCGCCCGGCTTGGCGTTGACGTCCATCCACTGGCCGTCGGGGCGCAGGATCTGGAGGCCCGCCTCGGTCGAGGTGACCAGCAGGGTGATGAAGTTGATGTCTTCGTGGGCCGCGGCGCGGATGGCGCCCTCTTCGACCGGAACGTCGCCCAGCGCGGGGTAATGGAGCACCCGCAGAATGGTGTTGCCGTCGTCGGTGAGCTTGGTGAAGGCGTCGAGCGGCTGGTCCATGTAGAGCGCGATGGCCTGGAGCAGGGACGAGGCGACGCCCTCGAGGGCCCGGTAGAGCGCGAGCATGGTGTCGCGGAAGCCGGGGATCTGCTCGGGCCAGATGTTGGGCGGGTAGGCCGGGTAGAGGGGGTGGTCCGGGGTGAGCTCGCGGCCCACGTGCCAGAACTCCTTGAGGTCGGGCTTGGGCTGGTCCTTCGCGTGCTCGGCGCCGAAGGGCGTGTAGCCGCGCTGGCCCATGCCGCCTTCGATCTTGTGGGCGAGCTTCTCGCTCTCGTCGAGGGAGAAGTAGCCGCGGGCCGCGCCGTAGGCGGGCTCGACCAGCGCCGGGCCCACCCGGTGCCCCGCCACCCGCACGAAGCCGTACTTCAGGAGGCTGTCGCCGAGGGTCTGGACGAAGCGCTTCCGCGCGGCGGGATCCGCTGCGCTGAAGTCGGGCATGTGAACGACGGGAATTCCTTCGGTCAGGTCACTCTCACTCACGGTCGACTCCTGGTCAGGCCGGGGCGGGCGGCCTAACCGTCGGCCTGCGGCGCTTCCACGCCCTGGGCCGAGAGCATGGCCTCGCGCAGCATTTTCACCCGCTCGACATCCACGGGCTTGCGCCAGTCGCCGTCCTCCTTGAGCCAGCTCCCGACGATGAGGGCCGAGGCGGAGCGCGCGAGGGGCCCCACCCCTGCCGCCGTGACCCCCGAGCCGACGGCCACCGGCAGTCCCGCCACGGCCGCGGACGCCACGTCGCCGACCCGGGTGGGCGCGCCGGTCTCGCTGCCGGTGACGATGAGCACGTCCGCGCCGCAGAAGGCGGCCCCCCGGGCCAGCTCGCCGATGCCCAGATCGGCGGTCACGGCGTGGGCGGCATGCTTCTTCTGGACGTCGGCCCACACGGCGATGTGGTCGGCACCGAGGGCCCGGCGTGCCCGGAGCAGCGGCCCGGCGCTGGCGTCGATCCAGCCCTCGTCCGCCACGTGGGCGTAGGCGAAGCCCTCGACCCGGACGAAGTGGGCCTCGGCGGCGACGGCGACCCCGAGGGCCTCCCGGTTGGCGCCGGCGAGCACCTGGACACCGACCGGCCGCCCCAGCGACACGACGTCGGCGGTGCACGCGGCCATGGCGGCGACCACCTCGGGCGGCACGGCGCCCCGAAGGTAGGGGGCGTCGCCCATGTTCTCGACCAGCAGGGCATCGCAGCCGCCGTCGACAAGGCGCTCTGCGTCGCGCAGGGCCTGGTCCCGGATGGCCCGCAGGCCGGCGCCGCGCCAGCGGGGGGCGCCCGGAAGCGGGGCGAGGTGGACCATGCCGATGAGGGCCGAGCGGCCGAGGGTGCCCACACCGGGCAGGGGAGCGTGCGCCATGCTGGACCTCCGTGCGCGCGGGCTGTATTCCCCCGGGCCTCGACCAGCCCGCGGGTCCCTGCCCCCGGTCCCCCCACCGTCCGTCCGGAGCCCCCCGTGGCCCCTCCCCTGCCCGGCCCGCTCGCCCTGCCGCCGGCCCGCGCCGCCCAGCCCCGCCTCGCCGCCCTCTGGGCCCAGGTGCTGCCGGCCCTGCCGACCACCGAGCTCGCCCACGACGCGGCCCACGTGCTCCGGGTGGTGCGGTGGTGTGCGCGCCTCGCCCCCGAGCTGGGGGCGGACCCCGAGCTCGCCGTGGCGGCGGGCATGGTCCACGACCTCGTCGCCGTGCCGAAAGACAGCCCCCTGCGGAGCACCGCCAGCCTGCTCAGCGCCGCGACTGCCGGGCCCCTCCTCACGGCGGCCGGCTTCGAAACCCCCGCCCAGCTCGCCGTCGTCGCGGCCGTGCGCAGCTGCTCCTGGTCGGCGGGCCACCCGGCCGACAGCCCCCTCGCGCGGGTGCTCCAGGATGCCGACCGGCTCGATGCCATCGGGGTGGTGGGGGCCTTTCGCAACATCGCCGTGGCCCAGGACATGGGCGCCCGCAGCCAGCGCGGTGCGTTCTTCCACCCCACCGATCCGCTGGCCCAGAGTGACCGTGAGCTGGACGACCGGCGCTGGGCCCTCGACCACTGGCGGGTGAAGCTGCTGGGCCTCGCGGCCGGCATGCACAGCGCCACCGCCCGGCGCGAGGCCGCCCGCCGCAAGGCCCACATGCTGCTCCTGCTCGACATGTTGGAGCACGAGCTCTCCGCCGCTGCCCGCACGGGGGCTGGACAGGCTACGATGCCGGCCTGAGAACGCCTTGGCCCCGTGCCGCCCGGAGGAGACATGTCCCACACCCGCTTTCCCCTGCTGCTGCTGCTCTCCGTCGTCGTGGGCTGCGGGGGCATCAAGACCGGCGCGGCCACCGACTCGGGCGACGCCCCGGACCTCGACGGCGACGGCTCGCCCGCCGGCGAGGACTGCGACGACGACAACGCCGCCGTGTTCCCGGGCAACCCCGAGATCTGCGACGGCATCGACAACGACTGCAACGCCCAGGTCGACGAAGACGACCCGGGCCTCGTCGACGGGGTGGTCTACTACCCCGACCTCGACGGCGACGGCTACGGCGACGACGCCGCGGGCGAGGTGGCCTGTGCCGCGCCCTCCAATGCGGTCGCCGAGGGCGGGGACTGTGACGACGCCAACGCCGACGCCAACCCGGGCGGCACCGAGGACTGCCTCACGGCTGCCGACGACGACTGCAGCGGCAGCCCCAACGACGTCGACGCCCTGAACTGCTCCACCTGGTACACCGACGCCGACGGCGACGACCACGGCGCGAGATCGGAAGAGCACACGTCTGAACTCCAGTCACCGCATGCTATCGCGTATGCCGTCTTCGG
>CAXQUZ010000069.1:0-5102 GCA_964226865.1 Myxococcota bacterium
AATATTTTTAGCATTACTACCCTCTCTTGCTTTTCTTGGTCTAGTTTCAAATACTATATACGAATCTAAATCTTCTCCAACTGGATATGTTAAATCTCTTATGTTTTTGACTGAAGAACGCCCTCGAGTGGCTCCAGCAGCAGGTCAGCGAGTACCGCCAGAAGAAGCTCTCGTCGGATCTGAAGGTCCACGAGTTCCGCACCGAGCACGACATCATCGGCGCCGGCGACCGCTACAACACCGCGATGGAGCGCCTCTCGACCCTCCAGGAGGCCTGGAGCGACGCGTCGACCGAGCGCATCCAGGTCGAGGCGGTCTACCGCGAGCTGTCGAGCATGTCGCAGAGCCGGAACTGGGCCGCCCTCGCCCAGCACCTCTCCGGGGCCGACAAGGGCATGCAGGAGCTGCTCAACCACCACGACGAGCTCCAGCAGCAGCGCAGCGCCCTCTCCGCCCGGGCCGGCGAGCGCCACCCCGACATGGTCCGCCTCTCGAAGGAGCTCGCCGCCGTCGAGACCCAGATCAAGCGCCAGATCAGCGACAACATCGCCGGCCGCCGGGCCGAGCTCGAGGTCGCCCAGAACCGCGAGCGTGCCCTCGCCAAGGAGCTCGAGGTCGTCAAGACCGAGGTCAAGACCCTCGACGGCAAGCTCATCGAGCTGAAGTTCCTCGAGGCCGAGGCCGAGCGCAACGAGGTCTTCTACTCGACCATCGACCGCCGCCTCAGCGAGGTCGACCTGGGCCACCTGCTCAAGAACAACAACATCCGCGTCGTCGACGTGGCCGTGCCCAGCGACACCCCCGTCCGCCCCAACCTGCCCCTGAACATGGCAATGGGGCTCATTCTCGGGCTCTTCGGTGGCTGTGCCATGGCCTTCGGCCTCGACTACCTCGACACCACCGTGAAGTCTCGCGAGGACGTCGAGCAGGTCATCGGGGTGCCCCTGCTCGGGGTCGTGCCCGGGGTGGACGCCGCCGAGCTCCAGTCCCTGCCCACCGAGGTCGACCGGAACATCTTCGTCAACGCCCGGCCCCGGTCCACGGTCGCCGAGTGTCTGCGCAGCATCCGCACCAATGTGATGTTCCGCACCCCCCAGAAGAAGGTGCGCAAGCTGCTCATCACGAGCGCGGCCCCCCGCGAGGGCAAGAGCTTCACCAGCTCGAACCTCGCCGCCATCATCGCGATGACGGGCAACCGGGTGCTGCTCATCGACGCCGACCTGCGCCGCCCGGCCCTCCACAAGCGCTTCGGCCTCACCAACGACCTGGGCCTCGTGGCGGTCTTCCTCGGCGAGTCCACCCTCGAGGAGGTCATCCAGCCCTCCCACGTGCCCGGCCTCGACGTGGTGGTCGCCGGGCCGCCGCCGCCCAACCCCGGCGAGATGCTCGGCAACGGCCGCATGGAGCAGTTCATCGAGGGGCTGCGGGGCTACGACTTCATCATCATCGACTCGCCGCCGGTCAACGTGGTGGCCGACCCCCTCGTGCTGTCGAGCATCGTCGACGGTGTGCTGCTGGTGGTCGAGGCCAACCGCACGAGCCGGGCCATGGTGCGCCAGGCCGGTGCCCGCCTCGCAGAGACCGACTCGCGGGTGCTCGGGGCCATCGTCAACAAGCTGAACATCCGCACCGCCGGCTACGGCTACAGCTACTACGACACCTACGGCTACTACTACACCGAGTCGGAAGAGGACGTCCGCGGCGCCAGCTGAGCCCCGCGGTCGTCGTCCCCGCGCCCACCGGAAGCCATGCGCACCTACCTCGTCGCCTTTGTCCTCAGCTTGCTCGCAGGCCTCGTCCTGACGCGCATCCTGCGTGATCTGGCGCTGCGCTTCGAGCTCTACGACACCGGCGGCGGGCGCAAGATCCACAAGCGGCCCATCCCCCGCCTCGGCGGCGTGGCCGTGCTGCTCTCGATGGCCCTGCCGCTGCTGGGCCTGTCCTTCTGGGACAACGACATCAGCCGCGAGTTCCTCGCCGACCAGAAGCTGCTCATGGGCATCCTCGGCGGCGGCGGGCTGCTCGCGGCCGTGGGCCTCTGGGACGATCTCAAGGACGCCCGGGCCATCGTGAAGCTGGCCGCCCAGGTGGTCGCGGCGGTCATCGTCTTCGCCGTGGGCATCCGCATCGAAGGCGTGAGCGTGCCCTTCCTCCACACCGTGCCGCTGGGGGTGTTCTCCCTCTTCGCGACGGTGTTCTGGATGGTGCTGGTCACCAACGCCGTCAACCTCATCGACGGCATGGACGGCCTCGCCGGCGGCGTGGTGGTGCTCGCCGGCGGCACCCTCTTCGTGATGTCGGTCATCGAAGACAACGCGCTGGCGGCCCTCTTGCTCGCCTGCATCGTCGGCGCCACCATGGGCTTCCTGGCCTACAATGTGAACCCGGCCAGCATCTTCCTCGGCGACACGGGCTCGCTGGTGCTGGGCTTCCTGCTGGCGCTCATCAGCGTGCACTCCAGCCAGAAGTCCTACACGCTCTTCAGCATCGTCGCGGCCATGCTGGCGCTCGGGCTGCCCATCTTCGACCTGAGCCTCGCCGTGGTGCGGCGCTACCTCTCGGGCCAGCCCATCTTCAGCGCCGACCAGCACCACGTCCACCACCGGCTGCTGCGCATGGGCCTCAGCCAGTCCCAGTCGGTGGTCGTGCTCTTCGGCGGCGCCATCGTGCTCGAGGGCCTCGCGCTGGTCTTCATCTACGCCGACGACGCGCTCTCGGCCCTGGCCATCGTGGCCGTCGTGCCGCTCATCATCGTGACCGTGCGCTTCCTCGGCTATGGCCAGCTCATCCGCTCGGCCCGGCGGGCCCGGGCCCTCGAGTCGGTCGAGACGGCCGCGGCCGCCCGCACCCAGGCCATCACCGGGCTGCGCCGCACCCCGCGCCAGGCCCGCGACCTCGACGAGATGTGGGCCGCGGTGGGTGCCGCCAGCGAAGCGCTGGGCCTCGAGCGGCTGCGCTTCGAGCTCACCGACCCCGTGCTCGTGGCCACCATGGGCGGCCCGCGCAAGCTCGAGTGGACCCGCAGCCGGTCGACCCCGGCCGCCGACGTCCACCTCCAGAGCGTCTGGTCGCGCGAGCTGCCCGTGACCGCCGGCCCGCGCACCCTGGCCCGCCTCACCGCCGCCGGCCACGTCGAGCGCCAGCTGCTCGGGCCCCTCACCGAGGCCCTCTGCCTCATCCTCGCCGACGGCCTCTCCGACGGACTGCTGAGCATCGAGCACGCCGCCCACGCCGCCCCGCCCCGGCGCGCCGCTCCCTGAGCTCGCCTGCCGGGCGCGCCAGCTCCCCCGGCGACGCGCGCGCCCCCCGTCCGCCCGCCGTGCCCCACACCACGCACCGCGCCCGCGGCCGGCTCAGCGCGGCGGCCCCAGCGGCGGACGTCCCGGCCCCCGGAGCCGGCGCAGCACGGGCGCCAGGGTCTCGCGCACCCCCCCGGCCGGCGCCACCCGTCCCTCGCGCCGCAGCTGGCGCAGCTCGGCGAAGGTGATGGCGCAGGCCCCCCAGAGCAGCCAGGCCACCGTGATGCGGTTGATGAAGGCGTTCGAGACGCTGTTCGCCACCGAGGCCCCGGCCATCAGCCCGACCGTGAACGCCCCGAAGGCCCGGGCCCAGCGATCGGGCGAGAAGCGGTAGACCAGCAGCCCCGCCCGCACCGCCGCGACCTGGATGGTCATGTAGGAGGCCGTGGCGATGGGCCCCAGCTGGAAGGTCATGGTGAGGTAGTCGGAGTGGGGATCCACGTAGCCGCCGCTCGCCATGGCGTAGGGGTTGAAGGCGCCCCGGGTCAGCAGCCAGTGCTTGCCGATGCCGAGCCCCAGCAGGATGTCGCCCGGCGAGGACTGGAGGTAGGCCGTGACGGCGGCCGTCCAGATGGCCATGCGGCCGCTGCCGAGCTTGCGGCGGGCCATGACGTTGTCGTTGGGCAGGAAGAAGAGCACCAGGTCCTTGAAGCGGTCCTGGAGGGTGTCGCTGAAGAGCACGGCGACCAGGGCGGCGACCACGCCCAGCATGAGGATGCGGCGGCGGCCCGTGACCACGAGGTAGACGCCGGCGCAGACCACCAGCGCGAGCAGGGCCGTGCGCACATAGGTCAGGTAGAGGCAGAGCAGCGCGCCGGCCGTCATCGCCCCGAGAACGACCGTGTGGCGGCGGTTCTTGGCGTCCCAGGCCCGCAGCAGGTGCCACAGGCAGAGCGCCGAGATGACCAGCATGGTCAGCGCGTGGCTGTGGAGGTTCTTGTAGCCGCCCTTCAGCCGCCGGTAGCCGGCCAGCACGTAGGAATTCATCTGGCCGCCGGCGAGCTTCCAGAGGCTCACCAGGATGGGCACGGCAAAGGTCAGCAGCAGCAGCTTCACGAGGCGCTTGCGGCGCTCTCGGGTGTCCATGTAGGCCGTCAGCATGAACATCATGAGCAGCGGGCTCAGGTAGCGGGCCATGATCTCGGCCGCCGAGCGCAGCTCGAGGTTGCGGATGCCGCCGAAGACCAGCACCGCCACGTAGGGCACGAAGGGCACCAGCGCCGGGTGTTCCTCGTGGCGGCGGAAGTCGAGCAGGAAGAGCGCCGCCATCAGCGCCGTGATGCCGCCCGTGTAGAGCTCCATCAGGTTCAGGCTGCCGATGCGGCCCGGGATCCACCAGGCGAGGTCGACCAGGACGCGCCCGAGAAAGAAGAGCAGCAGCGCGTCCGCCGGGCGCAGGAAGAAGAAGAGCACGGCCACGACGCCGCCCACGAGGCCGAGCTGGGCGGGCACGGGCAGCACCATCACCGCCACGCTGAGCACGGCGAGCAGCACGGCCCCGGCGAGGATGCTGGTGAGCTCGAGGCGGGCCCGGTCCCCGGCCAGCATCAGGCGCAGCTGGGCCGCGAGGGGCTGCAGCACGGGGACGGGACGCGGCTCGGCCATCGGGAGCTCGGGACAGGGGCGGCAGGAGACGGGCCAGCGGGAGGGCGACCCGGCAAGAGACGGACCCGGCGGGGGACCGCCTGCAGGGCCGTGAAAGGAGTCCGCGGGCCCCCACCAGCCTCACCGGGATATCGTGCCATGTCGATAGCGGGGGCTCGCATCCGGGCGCCAGCCGCTCTGGGGGGGGGGGGGGGGGGG